>NZ_JTLG01000040.1:0-26964 GCF_000799095.1 Chitinibacter sp. ZOR0017
GCTTTGCGCGGCGGAAGTGGAAAAGCGCTGAACACCGGCAAAGCAAAGCCTCGCACAACATCCACGACAGACAACAACAAAGCGAACCGCCCGCGCCCAAGTCAGCGGCGCAAAACTAACCCCAAAACAAAGCCCAGCGCAGCTGGGCTTTGATCATTCAGGCAGGGAGTACTGTAATCGTGGCTGCTGTGAATGGATTTGCAGTGGGGGTATATGTCCAAGTTCTTTTCAATTAAAGGGATTGTGGCATATACATGCGAGTATCCTTGGCTATCCTTGGGAACTACGGCGTAGTTTTGGTTATCGATTGTGCTAATCGCACTTACAGCGTTTACCTTGCAGCATCGTCATCTAATTGCCTTTAGAATAGCGCTTATTCTGACTGAGTTATGGATCAAATCTGATGAGTTCCGTATTGAATGTGGTGATCTTGGCTGCCGGTAAAGGTACGCGCATGTACTCGAGTTTGCCGAAAGTGCTGCATAGTTTGGCCGGTAAACCGCTGGTGCAGCATGTGATTGATACGGCGCGTGGCTTGGATCCGGCCCAGCTGGTGGTGGTGTATGGTTTTGGCGGCGAACAACTGCAAAATGCTTTGGCCGGGCAGAACTTGGGCTTTGCCCTGCAGGCCGAGCAATTGGGTACTGGACATGCGCTGGCGCAGGCTGTGCCACAGTTGCAGGGGGATGTCACCCTCATGCTGTATGGCGATGTGCCACTTACTCGCTTGCAGACGCTGCAGCAATTGCTTGCCGCCAGCCAGGGTGGCAAGTTGGGGATTCTGACCGATATTCTGGATGATGCTACCGGCTATGGCCGTATCGTGCGCAATGGGGCTGGCCAGGTTACGCATATTGTCGAGCAAAAAGATTGCACGCCAGACGAAGCCGCAATCAAGGAAATGAATACCGGCATTATGGCCTTGCCCACGGCGAAGCTGGCGGGCTGGTTATCCGAGCTGAAAAATGACAATGCCCAAGGCGAATACTACGCTACCGATCTGATCGCACTGGCCGTGCGGGATGGGATTGAGATTGCGACGGTTCATCCTGCAGCGCACTGGGAGGCCGAGGGGGTAAACAATAAGCTGCAATTGGCTGCGCTGGAGCGGATTCATCAGCAAGAATTGGCGAAGCAATTATTAACGGCTGGCGTCGGTTTGGCCGACCCTGCCCGGATCGATATTCGTGGTGAAGTGCTACACGGCCAAGATGTCTTCATTGACGTGAATTGCGTGTTTGAAGGCCGCGTGGAACTAGGCCAAGGCGTGCGCATTGGTGCGAATTGCTATCTGAAAAACGTGAGCATCGCAGCAGGTGCAGTGATTCACCCTTTCTGCCATCTGGAAGAGGCCACCGTGGGCGCCGGGAGTTTGATCGGCCCGTATGCGCGCTTGCGCCCTGGTGCCGAATTGGCGGCGGAGGTGCACATTGGTAACTTTGTCGAAGTTAAAAAATCGACCATTGCACAAGGCAGTAAAGTGAATCATTTGTCGTATATCGGCGATACGACCATGGGCGCTGGCGTGAACGTTGGCGCTGGGACTATCACCGCCAATTACGA
Source organism: Chitinibacter sp. ZOR0017 (assembly GCF_000799095.1). Classification (NCBI taxonomy): domain Bacteria; kingdom Pseudomonadati; phylum Pseudomonadota; class Betaproteobacteria; order Neisseriales; family Chitinibacteraceae; genus Chitinibacter; species Chitinibacter sp. ZOR0017. The sequence continues at coordinate 1,564 of NZ_JTLG01000040.1, forward strand.
CGGGGTGAATAAATTCCGCACCGTGATCGAAGACGAGGTGCGTATCGGCTCGAACAATGTCTTGGTGGCGCCGATTACCATTGGCGCGCAGGCCACCACGGCGGCAGGCTCGGTGCTTACCAAGGATGCACCAGCGGGCCAATTGACGGTGGCGCGGGCGAAGCAGGTAAGCATTGCGAATTGGCAACGGCCCACTAAAAAATGAGGTATCTGGCGCAAGGCCGCAGTAAGATTGCGGTGTAGAGATATACCACACTCGGCTCTGCCGAGTGTTTTCATTTGTAGCCTGTTTAAAGCAGCGAGGAGTAGCACAATGCAGTGGCGGACAAGTTGGGCGGTAATGGTGCTGGCTTTGGGTTTGAGCGCGTGTGGTGGGGGCGGCGGTGGCGGTGGTTCATCCACACCAACCCCGACCCCAGGCTCGACAACGATTACCGCTGATCCTGTTTCGCCGGAAGAGCCGATGCCGGTGGCCGTGAACCTGCCTTCATGGGGGGCTAAGTCGCTGCTGATTAGCGAAGTGAGCAGCAGTGGTTGGGTGGAAATCTACAACCCGAATGCGGTGCCAGTGGATGTGAGCAATGTGCTGTTGCGAACCACAAGCAACTTTGGCGCGATTACTGAATTTGCACTACCCGCGGTAACCATTGCGGCCCGCGGATATCTGGTCGTGGCCCCCCGAATGAATAGCAGTGATCAGTCCTCACGGCAAATTGCCTTTGTCGGTACTACCAACCTTTATCCCTACTGGGGGAATAATGGCTTCGTTGAGTTAGTGAGCAACGCATTTAATGCCACGGTTGATTTTGTACGGATGGGTACTTCAACGACCGCACCCAAATTTAACCCGAGCAGTGCTTGGTTGTCGCCTGGTGCCGCGCCAGCTTTGCCTAACGGCTACGGAAATTCGATCGTTCGTCCAGTGGCCAACATTGCGAATGATACTGATCTAGCCAGTGATTGGCAGGCTGTGAATTTCATTACCCCGAATGGCCCGAATGATGTTTCCGCGGCGGCCACGGACACGGATAACGATGGAATTCCGGATAGCGCCGAAGTCGCGGGCGGGACTTTTGCAGGCCTAGATTTATACAGCATGGGTGCGCGTACAGGTCAGCGCGATATTTTCCTCGAACTGGATTACATGTCGAGTAGCGATCCGGGCGTGAAGCCACGCAAAGAAGCTTTGGATAAGGTGGTGGCTGCTTTTGCTCGTCGGGGCTTTAGTTTGCATATTGATGCCGGCCCGAATATCGCCGGGTATAACTTGGGCAATAGCCAATCGGTGCTCAGCTTTAATCGTTGTCTCGATTTGGGCGAGCCAAGTGGCAGTTGTGCCAGCGTGAATGTGCTGAAAAGTAAGACTTTCGATACCCGTCGCACGCCGATTTTCCACTATGCCATTTCTGGTTACCAGGCTGGTGCGGCGTCTGGGGCGGCAGGTCTGGGTGAAGTGAATGGTAATGACTTTAATCTAACCTTGGGTTCGCTGGGGCTGAGTACAGTGAATACGGCTAGTACGAATTTGCTGATCAATCTTCAGGCCAGTACCCTGATGCATGAGCTGGGGCACAATCTGGGCTTGCTGCATGGTGGTTTTGAAGATCAGAACAGTAAGCCGAATTATCTGAGCATCATGAATTATCTTTACAGCAGTGCGGGCTTGCCGCCAGATCCACGGGGCGCAAATGCCGGTCAGCGCTGGTATTTCGATAAAGGCATGCGTGGAGTTAGCCTGTGCGGCAGCAATCCAGTAGATGCCGGCCCGTGTACTACCGACTTTATTCTCGATTATTCAGACGGTAGCTCGGCCAATCTGCTAGAGACAGGGTTGCTGGAAACCGCGCTATTGGGCCGCGGTAGTAGCAGTGCTAGCAACTATATCGACTGGAATAAAAACGGTAATCTGGATACCGGTGCGGTCAGTGCCAATATTCGCTCCGGCACTTCTGCCAGCTCCATTGCGCTGCGTGATTACGATGACTGGGGCAATCTGCGCCTGGCTTTTAGCCGTTCCATCAGCGGTGTAGCGTTGACGCGGGGCGGTACCATGCCAACGCCTGCCGGGGTTGGTCATGACCGACAGCCGGTCGCGAGTGAGCCGCCGATCGTGATTCCATTTCACTAAACACAAGCAGCCTGCGGGCTGCTTTTTTGTTGCTGTGGGCGACTTAATACTGATTGGTTGCAAAAGATACTAATCAGTAGACATTGGTACTTTCCAGTATTATTCTGTGAGCTCCAGTCCGGCCGGCTGGTTGTTTTGTCTGTTCGCGTCAAATCAATCACAGAAATACCCTGGAGAAGGTCATGAAAACACTCTCGCAATGGATGTTGCTGCTTACCGCCTGTGCCTCACTCGTGGCCTGTGGTGGCGGCTCCGATCATCCGCCGGCACAAGCCCAATTACGCGTCATTCATGCATCACCGGATGCGCCCAATGTGGATGTGTATGCTGGTGGGAATAAAGTCTTAAGCAATGTGCCCTATCAGGCGGCCAGTGGCTTGCTTACGGTTAATCCGGGCGCCCTCGCGGTGAAAGTCACCCCAACCGGTAGCAGCACTGGGGTTATCAATGCCACTCTCGATCTGAAAGCCGATACACTCACTACGGTGGTGGCCGTGAACGAAGTGGCCAAGATCGAGCCACTGGTGATTACCGAAGCGTCAGCCGCACCAGCTACCGGCAAAGCACGTTTGCGCGTAGTGCATGGTGCCGCTACGGCGCCAGCGGTGGATATCTATATCACCACCCCAGCGGCTGATCTGGCCACCACCGCTGCAACGATTCCAAATGTGGCTTTCAAAGGGGTTTCTGCGGCGCTTGAAGTAGCCCCGGCCGATTATCGTGTGCGGGTCACTGCCGCGGGCAGCAAAACCGTGGTCTTTGATTCGGGCACTCTGCCAGTGGCCGCGGGGAATGATCTGCTGGCAGTGGCGGTGCCGCAAGCTAACGGCAGTGCACCGATCAGTCTGTTGCTTGTGAGCCGCGCGAGCTCGGGCAATGTGACTCAGGTGCTGGATGTGAATGCCAAACTGCGTGTAGTCCACGCCTCACCAGATGCCCCAGCCGTGGATGTCTTGGCCAATGGCAGCGCTATTTTGAGCAATGTGCCTTTCTTTACGGCTTCGTCGTATCTGACTGTACCGGCGGCAAATTACACTGTGGCACTGAATCTGGCCGGCACGAGCACTCAGGCCTTAACCGGCAGTCTGCAATTGGCCAAGGCCAGTAACGTCACCGTTTTCGCCATGGGTTTGGCGGCGGGTAGCCCAGCGCTGCAATATCTGGTGGCCAAAGATGATGCCAGCTTGCCACCTGCAGGGCAGGCTAAAGTACGGGTGGTACACGCCTCGCCGAATGCCCCAGCCGTCGATGTCTACGCTAACGATGCACTGGTGCTGAGCAATGTGGCCTTCCCGGCGGTGGCCGATTATCTGAAAGTGCCAAGCGGCAGCTATGTGTTCAAACTGCGCGCGGCTGGTGCGGCAGCCAGCTCGGCGCCGGCCTTTACCTCGGGCGCGGTAACCGTTGATGCGGGCAAAATTTACACCGTAGTGGCGCGTGGCTTGTTGCCGAATTCGACCGGCGATAGCAGCAAAGACTTCACGCTGTCGGTGCTTGCCGACAACTAAGCCGTAGCCAGACCTTATTTTTTCAACAGCCGCGGATGCGGCTGTTGTTTTTGTTGCTGAAAGCCATGCACATTGCGGCGTGGCTTTCACGCGTGTGGCGACGCAGATGCGTATAATGGAGAACACACCACATCAAGTCAGATACCCTGCGGGGTATTGCCTTGAAAACCTTATCAAATAAAGACTCCAGGTATATACATCATGGCCAAAATGCTGGACCAAACCCTCACCGATGAAGAGCTCGATCAACTGGATCAGTTTTTATACTCGGATGCGGTGGGCAAAGATGCCATGTCGCTGTCGATGTTGCATGGCTATCTCACCGCCATTCTGATCGGCCCGGCGCAAGTGATGCCCAATGAATGGATGGCGCAAATTTGGGATAAACCCGAAGCCGTGATCTTTGCCCTGCCCGAAGCCGATAAAATGATTGATCTGGTCATGCGCCTGTATAACCAGATCGCCGACGAGCTGGCGCAAGATCCATCCACTTACGAGCCCATGCTGTATTGGGAAGACGACACGCAAGAGCATTCCAGCATCGAAGAATGGAGCCTGGGCTTCTGTTACGGCGCGGGCCTGGCTGAAGAGCAATGGCAGCCTTTGCTGGATGAAGAAGAAGGCCAGTTTATGTTCATGGCCATCATGAGCGGCTCGGACGAAGAAATGCGCGAAGATATGCAGCGCGAAGGCATTGATCTGGTATCGCACGACAACCAGATCGCCGAGCAATTGCCCGAAATGGTGCTGGAAATCCGCGATTTCTTCCGCAATCAGCAAATCAGCGCCAGCAAGCAACATCGCCTGCATTAAGCCGGCCAACGAACCGCTTAGCAAGCCGCCTTCGGGCGGCTTTTTTGCATTCGCCCGCCGTTGGCTGCACGGGCGGGCGGCTTGGGGTAAAATGGCGTTTTGATTTGATAAAACGGCGCTTTGTCCGCCGTGCAAGGATGTTATGAGCCTCAAGTGCGGTATTGTCGGCTTGCCGAATGTGGGTAAATCCACGCTGTTTAATGCCCTGACCAAGGCCGGTATCGAAGCGGCCAATTATCCGTTTTGTACCATCGAGCCGAATGTTGGCATCGTCGAAGTACCGGATCCGCGCTTGGCTGAATTGTCCAAGATCGTTAATCCACAGAAAATCCAGCCAGCCATCGTTGAGTTTGTCGACATTGCCGGTCTGGTTGCTGGCGCCTCGAAAGGTGAAGGCTTGGGCAATCAGTTCTTGGCCAATATCCGCGAAACCGACGCCATCGTGAATGTGGTGCGCTGTTTTGAAAACGATAACATCGTGCATGTGGCCGGCCGGATTGATCCGATCGACGACATCATTGTGATCGGCACCGAATTGGCGCTGGCCGATCTGAATACGGTGGAAAAAGCCATTCAGCGCGAAGGCAAAAAAGCCAAAGCCGGCGATAAAGACGCCATCGCCCAGATCAAAGTGCTGGAAAAACTGCTGCCACACCTGAATGAAGGCAAACCCGCCCGTTCGGCCGATCTGAGCGCCGAAGAAAAGCTGGCGATCAAATCACTGTGTCTGCTGACCATCAAGCCTGCCATGTACGTGGCCAATGTGGCAGAAGACGGCTTTAGCAATAATCCGCTCTTGGATAAAGTGACCGCTCACGCGCAAGCCGAAGGCGCGCCAGTGGTGGCCGTGTGTGCTGCCATTGAGAGCGAAATCGCCGAGCTGGATGATGCCGACAAGGTTGAGTTCCTCGAATCTCTGGGGCTGGAAGAGCCAGGCCTGAATCGCCTGATTCGCGCCGGCTATGATCTGCTGGGCCTGCAAACCTACTTCACCGCTGGGGTGAAAGAAGTGCGCGCCTGGACGATCCACAAAGGCGACACCGCCCCGCAAGCCGCTGGCGTGATCCACACCGATTTCGAGCGTGGTTTTATCCGTGCGCAAACCATCGCGTTTGATGATTTCATCCAGTACAAGGGTGAACAGGGTGCCAAAGAAGCCGGCAAAATGCGCGCCGAGGGCAAGGAATACGTGGTGAAAGATGGTGACGTATTGAACTTCTTGTTCAACGTTTAAGTCTGCATGCGGGATGGGGTGAATACTTGTCACCCCGATGTAACATTAATGTCATATGATCGAGGGTAGTGTAATGAGCCGCACTGTAAACTGTGTCAAACTGGGTCGAGAAGCCGAAGGTCTGGATTTCGCGCCATTGCCGGGCGAGCTGGGTAAAAAGCTCTACGACCATGTGTCTAAAGAAGCATGGCAAGCGTGGGTAAAACACCAAACCATGCTGATCAACGAAAATCGCCTGAACCTCGCTGATCCTAGCGCCCGCCGCTACCTGCAGCAGCAGCTGGAAAATTATTTCTGGGGCTCAGGAGCCGACGCAATTCAAGGTTTCGTCCCACAGTAATACCGCAACAACATTCAGGCCGCATTATGCGGCCTGTTTTGTCTTTTACCGTCGAGAAGAGCAATGCCAATGACGTACAAACCCGCTGACAATCAATTGATGCTCAATCGTGAATTGGGCCTGTTGGAATTCAACCGACGCGTGCTGGCCCAAGCCGAGGACGCACGCAATCCACTGCTGGAGCGGCTGAAATTCTTGTGCATTGTCTCAAGCAATCTCGATGAGTTTTTCGAGGTGCGGATTGCCTGGCTGAAAGAAAATATGCGCCACAATCCAACCCGCCTGCTGCCCGAAGGGCTGACGCCACATCAGGCGTTCGAGCTGGTGAGCGTTGAGGCGCATGATCTGGTTGAGCGCCAGTACCGCCTGCTGCGCGAAACCATTTTCCCGGCGCTGGAAGAAGAAGGCATTTACTTCTTCCGCCGCAGCCTGTGGAACGATGCCCAACGTGAATGGGTGCGCGATTATTTCTTCCGTGAGCTGATGCCGATTCTGACCCCCATCGGGCTGGATCCATCGCACCCGTTCCCACGCTTGTCGAACAAAATCCTGAACTTCGTGGTAGAGCTGGAAGGCCGTGATGCCTTTGGCCGCAATTCAGGGATTGCGATTGTGCAAGCGCCGCGCATTTTGCCGCGCTTTGTGAAGATGCCGGCCGAAATCGCCGGCACCGAGCATGGCTTTGTTTTCCTGTCGTCGATTATGCATGCGCACATTGATGAGCTGTTTGCTGGCATGCATGTGCTGGGCTGCTATCAATTCCGTGTGACGCGCGACTCGGACGTTGCGGTCGATGACGAAGACGTCAAAGATTTGCGCGCCGCGATTGAGGGCGAGCTCTCGCAGCGCCCTTACGGCGATGCCGTGCGACTGGAAGTGGCCGACAATTGCCCGAAACACGTGCAAGACTTCCTCTCGCAGCAATTTAATCTGCAAGACTGCGATGTGTACCGCGTCAATGGTCCCGTAAATATGGTGCGCCTGATGCAGGTACCCGATCAGGTGGATCGCCCCGATCTGAAATACCAGCCATTTATGCCCGGCCTGCCGCCAGAGCTGCGCAAACAGCCCGATTATTTCGCGGCGATTCGCCATGGCGATATTCTGCTGCACCACCCGTATCAGAGTTTTACCCCGGTGGTCGATCTGCTGCAGCAAGCCGCGCGCGATCCGGCCGTGGTAGCGATCAAGATGACTGTTTACCGTACCGGTAGCGATTCGGTATTGATGGATGCGCTGCAAGAGGCGGCCGCGCGCGGTAAAGAAGTGACCGTAGTGGTCGAGCTGATGGCCCGTTTTGATGAAGAAGCCAATATCAACTGGGCGGCCAAGCTGGAACGCGCCGGCGCCCACGTGGTGTACGGGGTGTATGGCTACAAAACCCACGCCAAGATGTTGTTGATTGTGCGGCGTGAAGAAGGGCTGCTCAAACGCTACGCCCACGTTGGCACGGGGAACTACCACCCGCGCACGGCCAAGCTCTACACCGACTTTGGCCTGTTTACTGCTAATCGCGAAATCACCAGCGATGTGAATGATGTCTTTATGCAGCTCACCGGCCTAGGCCTCGCGGGTGATCATCATCAGCTGTGGCAAGCGCCGTTTACCTTGCATAGTAAGTTCATCAGTGCCATCGACCGCGAAATCGCCCACGCGAAAGCGGGCAAAAAAGCCGTGATCATCGCCAAGATGAATGCGCTGCTGGAGCCGACGATTATCGATAAGCTGTATGAGGCATCCGGCGCGGGGGTGACGATTCACTTGGTGGTGCGTGGCGTGTGCGCGCTGCGCCCAGGTTTGCCGGGTATTTCGGAAAACATCCGCGTGCGCTCGATTGTGGGCCGCTTCCTTGAGCATCACCGCGTGTATTACTTCTTTAACGATGGCGCCGAAGATGTGTATTTGTCGAGTGCCGACTGGATGGGGCGTAATCTGTTCCGCCGCATCGAGATCGCCTTCCCGGTACTGAGCCCGAAAGTGAAGCGCCGCGTGATTCGCGAGAGCTTAAGACCATTCCTGGTCGACAATACGCAGGCATGGGAAATGCTGTCGGATGGCCGCTATCGCCGTAAATTGGCGCGCGGCGGCAAGGAGCGTTCGGCGCAAGGCTTGATGCTGGACGAGCTTACTGCTGGCCAGCGCAATTAAACTAGGGAAAGTCCTAGTTTGGCGGGGGTATTGCCCGCTGTGAATTGATGGATCAGTGCTAGAGCCTCATACCGTGATACGGTATGAGGCTTTTTACTGTTGCCATGAAAACTTGTCATCAAAAATTCAACTATTTGTAACAATGAGCTGTTACCTTACCGTCTGCTATTCGCCTGTGAGCTGTCTCTCATTCAATCAGTGGCTGACAAAAAGCAGAGCAACGTCATCAGACAAGTTGACGATCAATGGCATTCATCAATTTGGGAGGTAATACCGGTGGCCGAGACAAAAGAACTGACTCAACCCAAGCAGGTTGAACCACGCAAAAACCAGCAAACCCCGCTGGCCGAGCGGATGAAAGGCCAAAATCCGTTTGACTGGATCAAGCTTGACCAAGCCGAACAGGCACAGCAAGACCACGCCAAGTCATGAAAAAAGCCCGCATCTGCGGGCTTTTTTATTGCGGATGGCAGGTTCAAGCCTGCAGCGCCAGCGCCAAGGCCGCACGGTAATGCTGGGCGGCATCGTCATTGCGCTCTAGCTGGCCGAGTAATTCGGCCAGTTCGGCGTGCGCGGTGGCGGTTGGGTTCACGGCAATGCTGGCTTCAAAATAGCTTTGCGCCTTGCCCCACAATTCGCGCTTGCGGCACAGCCGCCCCAAGGCGAGCAGCAGCTGTTCGTCGCGCGGGTGCGCTTTGAGCCATTCTTCGGCTTTTTGCAGCTGGGCCATTTGCACGGGCAGCGCTAATTTCAGCTGGCTATAGGCCGGCAGCAATTCGCTGTTCCAGTCGGCATCCAGTGCTTTTTCCAGCGTCTCTTTGGCCAGCTCCGGTGCTTCCTGCTCGATGTAGCGCTGGGCCGCGGCTTGGGCCAGCTGCGGATGATGCTGATCGCTGCTCGGCAGCTTTTTCCACCATTCTTTCAGCTCGACCGGCGTCATTGGATGCTGGCGCAACAGTTGCAGTTGCGCGGCCACCCGAATATGGCCGGCCTGTTCTTCATCCAATGCCTCGCTTTTCGCCAGTTGTTCCACCAGCTTGAGCACGGCTTCCGGGTTTTGCTCGCGCTGGCGCAGGCGTAGCTCCAGTTTCAGTGCGTTGGTCAGTTTGGGCGCCAGCTCACGGGCGGCGGCCAAGGCCTGGGCGGCTTCGCTGTAGCGGCGCTCGTCCAGCAGCAATTCACCTTTGGTCATCAGGGTGGCGAGATGCTCATGGCCGAGGCGGGCTTTGAGCTGCTCCAGATGTTGATCACGCAGGGTGAAATCACGCATGGCGTGCGCGGCGCGGGCGGCAAGCAGACCATTCACGGCGAAGGTATCGTCTTCGCTGCTATTGGCCATCGCTTCAGCGGCCAGTTTGGCGGCGCGCTGAAAGCGACCTTCAAAAAACGCAATGCGAGCATCGCGTTCGAGTTTGACCGCTGCTTCTTTGGCTTGGGCCGCCTGATAGCGGCGCACCCGCGCTGGCAGACCGAGCAATTCAACGCCCATTTGCACCAGCAAATACACGCCGATCATACTGAGCAGCAACAGCACCACAAACACATTCAGCGAAATTTCCATGCGCCAAGGCGGCAGGAAAATCAGCGCATAACCGGTATTGAGCTGGGCAAACATGGTCAGCCCAACTGCAATGGCAAAAAGGCTAATCAGCCAGAGCAGCAGCTTCATGGTTTCACCCTTTCCGCGGTGGTGCGGGCGCTGCGGACGGCAGTCAGGCTGGCGCTCAGATCCGGTGCGGTGATGTTGAGCTGCTGGGCTTCCAGCTGCGCCAACACTTGCAGCGCGCCAGCGGTGGCGGGCATTTGCCGGTCGAAGTAGTTTTGCACATAGCCTTTCACCGCTGCGATGTCGGTACGGAAGCTGGTTTCATTCCGCTGCAGCAGGGCCGAGCGCGCACTCAGTAGCCGCAGTTTCAGGTTTTCCCGCAGGAAAAATGCTTGCTCCGGGGTGAGCAGGGCGGCTTCGGGCTTATCCATCCGGCGAATCTGGATCAATTGCTTAAATTCATGCCACAGCTCGCGCACCAGCCGTTCTGCGCTGCTTTCACCTTGCGGTGCCGGGCCCGCTTTATGCGGTTGATCGTGCCCATCGTCGATGATCAGCGGCCATTGATCCACTTTGCTGATCAGGCTGTCGAGTTTGGCGGTAATGCCCACCACATCGAGATACGGCGTGGCTTTCAGCGTATCCATATCGCGGGTAATCGCCTGGCGCACGCTGATCAGCTCCGGGCGATTCAGCCGAGCCAATTGCTGGTCGATGTTGCTCAGGCCAGTCAGGGCCAGATTCACGTCGCCGGAGAGCTGCAACTGCTGGCTGGCGAAGGTGAGCATCTGCTCCAGCTCGGCCAGGGTGTGAATCGATTCGGTGCGCGACAGCGCATCGTACATGGTGGCGAGCGACTCTTGCCGGCTGGCTGATTCGGCCAGCTGATTACCCTGCGCGGTGAGCTGCGCTTGCATTTGCTGTTGCAGGGTGGCCATTTGCTGCTGATTGGTTTTCAGCTCTTGCTGCAGTTTCTGGTTATTGGCCAGCTGGCTGGCCAGATCGCCCTTGAGCTGCTCCATGGCATTGAGTTGGTATAACCACAAAGCACCACTAGCCAGTATGGCGCCCACAGCAAGCACCAGTGCGGGCTGCGGCAGCGTACGGCGGGGGGGTACTGTCAGTGCGGCGCTGAGTGAATCGGGATTCTGATCTTGGCTCATAAGCGGTGTTTTATTCGTGGCTAAAGTGCTGGCAAATCGAAGTGGTGATGCCCAGATCACCAGCGGCAGTCAGTTCCACCCGCTGGGCACCGTGGGCTTGCAGGGCCGCCACAATGCGCGGATGCGGGGCGAAATACTGTCTTGATTGTAGCTGGTGCTGCGTTGCCTCTCCACCAATGGCGAACAAATGTTGTGCAGCTTCCGAGCTGGACACAATGACACCATCGCAGCCGGCGGCCAATTGTGTCAAGAGTTCGGCCTCTGGCCAGCGCACGCCTTGCCGCTGATAAGCGCTGATTGCGTGCAGCTGCGCCCCGCGTTCGGCTAGGGCTACGGGCAAAAGTTCACGCCCGCCATGCCCGCGAAACAGCACGACCGCCTGGCCGGCGAGATTCTGCAGGGCTGGCTCGGCCAACAGGCCCTCGCTATCAAATTGCTGTGCGGGACAGATGATGGCGCTGATGCCTAGCTCTTGAGCGCGGCGGGCGCTGCCGGGGCCCACGACCGCAGCGGGCAGCTCGGCTGGCCAGCTGAGCTGTAAATGCTGCAGGCGCTCAAAGACACAATCGAGTGCCGACGGGCTCACAAACACCGCCAGTTGAAACTGCGCCAGATTACGTAGCGCGGCATCGAGTGGTGCGGCGTCGCTGGGGGGCACAATCTCGAGCAGGGGCCACAGCAGGGTGTCGGCGCCGGCGGCAGCCAAGGCCTGCGCCAGCACCGCGGCTTGGCCTGCGGGTCTGGTGATCCACAGGCGGCGGCCGGCCAGGGCTTTAGTCATGTGCCAGCTGTTTCAAAATCGCCCGTGCGCCTTCGGTGCAAAGCAAATCGGCCACGGTGCGGCCCAAGCCATCGGCGGCGGCAAACGAGCCATTGGATTCGGCGCTTACCGACTGGCTACCATCGGGCAGGGCAATAAAGCCGCGCAAACGCAGGAAGCCGTCATCATGCGTGGCATACGCCGCCAGCGGAATCTGGCAGGAGCCATTGAGCCGGCGTGACAGCGAGCGCTCGGCCGTCACCGCGGCCGCCGTGGCCGGATGATTAAATGGTGCCAACAGCGTGGCCAGATCGGCCCGATCCGCCCGAATTTCCAGCCCTAGCGCGCCTTGGCCGGGGGCCGGCAGGCTGACTTCGGGGCTGAGCTCCGCGCGAATCCGCGCCCCAAGGCCCAAGCGTTTCAGGCCGGCCGCGGCCAGAATAATGGCATCGAATTCGCCATCATCGAGCTTGCGCAGACGGGTGTTGACATTGCCGCGCAGCGGTTTGATGGTGAGCTGTGGATAACGCAGGCGCAGCTGGCTTTCCCGGCGCAGACTGGATGTGCCAACCACGGCACCTGCCGGCAAGTCATCGAGGCTGGCATAGCGATTGGAGACAAACGCATCGCGCGGGTCTTCGCGCTCGCCAATCGCCGCCAGCGTAAAACCCTCCGGCAAGACCATGGGCACATCTTTCATCGAGTGTACGGCCAGATCGGCCCGGCCATCCAAGAGCGCTTGCTCCAGCTCCTTCACAAACAGGCCTTTGCCGCCAATTTTGTTGAGCGTGACGTCGAGAATGCGGTCGCCCTGGGTGGTCATGCCCAGGAGCTGCACTTCCAGTTGTGGATAAGTCTGTTCTAGCCAGCTTTTCACGTGTTCTGCCTGCCACAAGGCAAGCGGGCTTTCCCGGGTGGCGATCACGATCTTCTGCGGAGCGGGCATCTGGCAACCTTCTGACTGAGCAAAGAAATGCGCAGAGTCTACCATGCGCGGCAGATGGCACAAAAAGCCCTCGTCCGTGGACGAGGGTGCGGTTTAGGCTTTTTTATCCGCCGAGGGCAGATCAGGCGGGCTGAGCTCAAAATCGATCGACTCGCCGCCATAAGGCTGATCTTCCGGCAGCTTATCGACCTCAACGATCGGCTCGACGCTCACTTCCTCGATCTGGTAATCCGCCAGCTGGATTTCCAGTGGCGAGAGATCCTGCGGCGCCTCGCTGGGCTGTAGCGGGGGTAAATCCACTTTATGTTCGGCTGGCGAAGGCGTGAATTCCGGTTTCAGTAAAGAGCCATACTGCGGCGGAATGGCTTGAACGGCTTCGGCCATCGTCGACATCAGCGAGGCTTCCGGGCTCATCGGGGCGCGCAGATCAAGATCCAGCTCGGCGCTTTCCTGATGTGCGCTGGCGGCCGATTGCGCCGCGGCGATCGCAGCGCCCATGCCACCCAGCTGTTTCAGTGCTTGGCGCGGATCAGGCTGTGCATCGGGCAGGCGGATATACAGCGGGTTTTCCGGGTCGAGTTTGGCACCAATGTTCCGCACTAATTCCCAGTCCGCATCATCCGGGCTGATGGCGCGCAGATTTTGCGCCAGCTGCGCGTATTCGGTTTTCATGCCTTGCTGGCGGAACAGGCGGAACAGCATCAGCCAGCGCTCGATATCGCTAGGGTCTTCATCAATCAGGCGATACAACAGATCGATCGCCTCTAGTGTTTCACCTTTGGCGATCAGTAGCTGTGCTTTGGCCAGATCGTTTTCTAGCTCTTCCTGCACTTCGATCCCATGCGCATTGGGCGTGCCGCCTGGGTGCAGCATCGACAGCATGGTGTGGCGGGACAAAGCTTCACTTTGTAGCCCTGCCACCGGGCGCACTTGATATTGGCTAGCCATATGCTGGCTCAGATTGTCGTCATGCCAATTGGTTTGGCTCTCTTGCCGGCGGCGTTGCCATTTCAGGCCCGCCACCCCGGCGAGCGCTAGCGCGGCCAAACCAAAGCCGCCCCACAGCCAGAAGCCGGTATCTTGTGCTGGCGCCTCGGTATGGCGCACGGCACTGGCGACTTGCGGGGCGCTCGTGGCGCTGTTCGTGGTTGTAGCCGCTACGCTGGTGCTGGCACTTGCGATTGTCTCGGCGTTGCTGGCGGCTAGGCTAGCCGTAGCATTTGCTGGCGCGCTGGCCATGAGCGGGGCTGGGCTTGCCGAGGTCGGGTTGATCTGTGCCAGCCGCTGATTCAGTTGGGTGATTTCCAGCTGCATTTTGCCTTGCAGCTCGGTGAGTTGGGCGACTCGTTGTTCCAGTTCCCGCGTGTATTCGGCTCCGCTCACGGGTTTAGTCTTGGCCGGCGCTAAGGGCTCGGCCCCATCCAGACGTAATTGGCCCGTTTCCATTTTGGCCACGGGGGGCGCGGTTTTGCGGGTTGAGCGTAGTTTGTCGGGAATAAGCACTGGCGTGCCCGCCGCAATTGGCGTGTCGGCGCCAAATTGCGGGTTGGCGCTGATTAGCTTATTCAAATAGCGCGGATATTGCGGGGTGCCAATTGGGTAATAGCGCTTGGTCAGCTCGGCCAGCGTGGTCGGCTTTTTACTGATCAAGGTTTGTGGGTCACGGCTTGGTAGCTCGGCTGGGGCCGGATTAACCGGTTTGAAGCTGCGCTCGCTGCGTGGCATTTGTGGGGCACGCGCTTGGGCCGTGCTCGGTTCGACCTGTGGGGCGACATTCAGAAAAGCCGTAAACGCGCGTGATAATTGCATGCCATTGCATTCCACCCGCAGCCCAAATGCCACGGTGGGCTCCCCGATCAGCTGATGCGTGCTGATCTGAATAATGCCCTGACTTTCGCCGCGGGCAATCACATTCACCTGTGGTGCGGGTAGCCCGGGTAAATCATTGGTCGGTTGGGTGAGGGTCAGGCAATCCAGATGCAGCTGCTCGCCCGGGCTGACCTTGTAGCTGACGGCGCCGCGAAAGGGCTGTCCCACATAGGATTGCAATTCCAGATCGCCCAAGGTGAGGGCATGTGCAGCAGGGGTCAGCAGGCCGATCAGGGCCAAACTGACAGATAATCGACGGGCAAAACCGGGTGTGGGCGTGCGCATAGGCAAATAAGCGTGAATGGCGTAGGGCATGGTGGCTTTATACCAGAATTAATCTGTGTATGACACAGAAATGCCATGAATTGAAAGCGTAGTGCAATCTAAATTATTAAATGATGATGCACTGATTTGCCAAGTTTTTTTGATTAATTATTCAATTAATTGGGCGAATTAAATGCAATTCCCCCGCATTGAGGCGGGGGAAGCTAAATGTCATAAAGTGCTGGCGGGGTATCTGCTTGCGAGGCTTTAAATGATTGGTCTGTGGATAGATACCCGATGGCGTATCGGCCTTAATTAGGCGCGGCTAGCGGCCATGGCTAATTCGCCGCTGGTGCTGGCTTGGCGGCGACGCAAGCGTTTACCCAGTGCAATGCCGGGCTGTTCAATCCAGCGATGGGTGTAGCTGGAAAACAGCAAAATCCCGGCCACCAGCGCCAGCAGCAATACTTGATTGCCCAGCCAGCTACCAGTATGCCAAAAGGCCACGCCGCGGTTTTCCCAATCCCAGTGGGGCAGATAGCGGCTGATCAGCATGCCCACGCCAAACAGGAGCACAAAATGCGTGAGATAGACCGAATACGACCACTCGCCCAGCCGCACCAGCCACGGGTGGCGCAGCCAGCTGGAAATCTGCCCGCGCTCGCTGGCAAATACCAGAATCGCCAGCGCAAAGCCCCAGCCGGCCCAAAAGCTTTTGTGTGGATAATTAAAGGTGATCATCGCGAACAAACCGAGCAGCATGGTCGCTTCCAGCGCGGTAGCCAGCGAGCGGCGCAGCGGGATGGGCGCTAGCCGCTGCTGCAGGCCATGCAGCAAGGCGCCGAGAAAGAAGCAGCTTAAGCCGCGCAGCCCCGGGCTGGTGGCCACTTGGGTGGGTAAAATCCACGCGCCTATGCTGCAACACACGACCATGGCGGCAAACCACCACCGTTGGCGCTGGCCGCTCAGGCATAACACCAGCGCAAACAGTACATATAAGTAGTATTCGATACTGATGCTCCAGGCCGGCCCGTTGAACGAGAACAGCAACCCCTGCGGCAGCCAGGCGTGCACCAGGAACAAGTTATACAGCCCTTGCTCGACCATCTCCCGGCTCCAGAACAGCTCGTCCAGCTGCTGCCAAGGCGCGTCGTACAGCAGCGGGCGCAGATACAGCAGGCTGCAAATCAACGCGAACATCGCCAGATGCAGCGGCAAAATACGGCAGGAACGGCTGAGCATAAAATCGCCCCATTCCCGCCAGCGCAGCGGGCGGCGGGTATAGCGATGGGCGAGGACAAAACCGCTTAAGACGAAGAAAAATTCCACCAATAGCCCGGCAGAGCGAAAGTAGCCCCACTGCGCGGGGCTTTGCCAGATATGGATATGAAACAGCACCACCGACAGGGCGCACAGGCCGCGGAAGCTATCGAGCACAACAAAACGGGATTGGGCAGACATCAGCAATCAGATCAGTAAAACGCAGCGCCACTGCACCGCTGTGCGCGCATTGTAGGCGTAAGCTCGGGCGCTGGCGATAGGGGCAAAGCGCCGGCGGGCGAAAAATGGCTGAATGGGCAGCGCCACGCCGGAATGGCCAACCATACACCTGGCGGTATATTCTGAAAGGCTCTATGAATCAAGGCTTAGGGCCTTATACCCTGGTGATGGTCGGTTTGCTAATGTTTGGCGGCTGCTCGCCACGGGCTAGCTAAGCAGCGGCTCAACCGGCAGCCATAATTCCAGCGTGCCTGCCGTATCAAAGCGCGCATCGTAAAACTCAAAATCCGGGCCGGCCGCGCGTTGTAATTGCTGGCTGGGCAGCCATGCCGTCAGGCCTTCCCAGCCCGCCATAATCGCACTGGTGAGCTCGCCCGCTTCGGTCGGGGGCTCGGTTTGCCACACCGCATAGCGCCCGGCGGGTAATTGCAGGGCACGATAGCCGGCAGGCGCTGCCGGCGCCTGCGCGCTCACTTCGGCGCCGAGCAGATAATGAAACTGCTCCGCCACGCACGACAGATCATGCACCACGCCAAACAGTGGCAGCGGGCTGCTCACCCGGTGCGGTAGGCCAATCAGGCTACCGTTCTCGATGGCGCGCTGCCAGGCGCGCGGAATATCGCGAAAACAGCGCCCCTCGCGCCGGGTGGTGATCAGATCGATGCCGTGCAACAGCGCGCCGGGGAAATCGACCAAACGTACATGATCCATCATGCTCTCCCTGTAGGTCTAACAGCTTGCGCCCGCCTGACGAGCTTTGGCAAGCCGTCAGGCCCACAGGTCGTGCCGATGCTACGCTGTGCTTACCAGCTACCGTGCCAGAGATCCGCCAATTGCCAGCTGGCACGTAGCGCCAGATAGCGGTTGTCTTGCCCGTGGTGCTGTTCCTGCCCAGCCTCTAGCGCAATCAGCGTGCTGCGGTGCGGGCGCCAGCCCAGCATCAGGCTATAGCGTTCGCCACCCTCATTGGGGCTGAGCCGCGCCTGTTGGGCCAGCAATTGGGCCGCGTAGCCGCGCAGCTCATTATTGCCTTGCAGCCATTCATAGCGGGCGGCGATTTCCCATTGCGGCGTGAACTGCCAGCGTGGCTCTAGCCAGCCTCCCCAGCTGCGGCTGTCGTAGGCCGCTTCGCTGGTGCTGGAGCGCAAGGTGCCACGCTCCTGACGCCAAGCGCCTGCGGCGCGGATACTCAGTGCTGGCCATGGGCTTTGCCAGGCGAGGCTGGCGCCCAGCAGATCGGTATCGCCGGCATAGCAGACCACATTGCGTTTGACCGGCGCACAGCTGCTGCTGTCATGGCTGTGGCCGGCGCTGGTTTGCTGTGCGCTGCTTTGTCGCTGAGTGCTGCTCAGGCGGCTGGCAAAGACGCTGATTTGCCAATCGGCATTGCGGGTTTCCAATTGCAGTACCGGGAAGGTGCCGCTCTCTTGGCCCAGTGGATATTCCGTTTGCCGCCAGGCACTCAGGGTGATGCCACTGTGCCAGCTACCCGTGTCGCCGCGCCAGCTTAGCTGCCCGCCATTGGCAATCCAGTCGCCGCCCAAAAAGGCCTGCTTCACCAGTGGCATGAGCATAAAACGATCCAGATGGCCGGCTTGCTGCCACACTGCGCCGATCGGGACGCTATTGCGGCCAAGGCCCAGGGTGAGGTCTTGCCCTTGCCAGTGCGGCTCGATTTGCAGCCAGGCGCTTTCCCAATGCATTTCATCCTGATCATGCCAGCCCACGCCAACTTCAGCGCCCAGCCAGTCATTGATCCGCACTCCGGCATTGACTGCGCCGTGCTCCAGACGCCAGCCTTGGCCATCGTGCGGCACATCCCCCGTGCCGAGCACACCAGATACAGGCTGGGCCGGATATTGTGCATCGCTATAGGCCACGCCCAGTGCCGCACCGAGTTGCCAGCCGGGTTCTGCGGGAATTGTGCCGTGCTCACTATCATGGGCCCAGCTTAGGCTGGCTAGGCTAAGGCTGAGCAGGCTGAGTAAACGGATTGGCCAGTTTTGGGTTGGTAAGTAGCGTGTCATCGGTCAGGGTCTTCAGAAAAGCCACCAAGTCGGCGACTTCTTGTGGCGTGAGAGAAATATTGTTGATGAGTGGATCTTTGTACGGGTTGGCGCGTCCATCGCCGGCATGTGGGCCAGTGAGAATATTGCGTCCGCCTGCGGCATAAGTGGCGACGACCTCTTCCAGTGTGGCGATGCTGCCGTCGTGCATATACGGTGCAGTCACCGCGACATTGCGCAAGCTGGGCGCGCGAAATTGCCCCATATTGCGCAGCAAGCCGCTTAATTCGAACACGCCGCGATTGGGTTCGGGGTAAGCGCCGTGACCATCGATGTTGTAGAGGCCCGAATTGTGAAATGGGGTTTCTACCTGGGTTGAGGCCGCGTGAATGATCTGGTCGTTAAAGTTGAAACTGCCGTGGCAGTGGAAACATTCGGCTTTTTCGCCATTAAACAGATTCATGCCGCGCAACTCGGCATCATTAAAACTAGCCTTGCCCGCCAGATATTGGTCATAGCGGCTATTGCCCGACAAAATCGAACGCTGAAAACTGGCAATCGCGCGAATGAGGTTAATCCAGCTCACAGGCTCGGCTTCGCCTGGATAAGCAGCTTTAAACTTGGCCTGATAATCGCTATTGCTACTGAAACGGGCTAGTACGGTGGCTTTATTCGCATCATTAATGCCCATTTCCACCGGGTGCTCGCCAAATAGTGGTACTTCCATTTGCCGTTCTAGTGACACCAGGGCCGGATTCGCCCAAGTGAGGGTCGGGCTATACACCACATTGGCTAGGCCTTGTGCATTGCGTGCCGTCAGCTCGCCCGTTGAGCCCACCGACACCGCGCGGCCATCGGTAAAGGCCTTGTCCTGCTGGTGACAGCTAGCGCACGATTGTGTGCCGTTGCCAGATAAACGCACATCATAAAAAAGGTGCCGCCCCAGCTCGACCTTGGCGGCGCTCATGGGATTATCGGCCGGTACTTTCGGGGCAGGGAAAAAGGCCGGCAGTGCCCAGCTAAAGCTGCCGGAATTCGGAATCACCTCGGTGATTTTGGTTTCGCCGCCACCGCCACAACTGACCAGGGCCACGGCCCCGGTCAGTGCAGCGAGCGTACGGATAAGTGCTCGCTGCATCATGGTTATTTCGCTTCCACCCGGAACAATTGCTGGCCATCGCCACCATTGATGCTGGTGCCGGCGTTCAGATCAATTTTCAGTGCACTGAAGATCGCTGGGCACTCTGGATCGGTTTTACCAGACATGCAGCCAGGGGCGCCGCCACCATTGATCATCACATTGGATGTCGCCAGTAGCGTCTGCAGATCAATCACCACGTTTTGGGTGGCGGGATTAAAACTGCTGAGCTTCACATCCATGCGGTTGCTGCTGGTACACGTGGTGGTGGCGCCAGTAGCCGGGTTACCGGTACAACCGGTCGAGCCCAAGTGCACCATAAAGGTTTTGGCGGTCCAGCTGCCAGCGACGCCTTGTGGATCGGTGACTTCGATCTTGGCGAATTTACGGCCCGACTGCCATGACCAAGCCATGGCTTGCACATTCATCGGGGCGCTGGCCGTCGCGTAATCGGTATGGTTCAGGCTGCTTGGTACACCAACCGTCATTTTCAGCCCGGTGTAGCTGCCCGCTGGCACTTCACCACTGACTTTGGCATTGGTGGCGCTGGTGCCACCGCTACAACTGCCGGTGCCATCTTCCAGATCGATCAGCGCGACTTCGCTGTTTTGCCATTCATTGCTGGCCAGTTTCAGTGGCACTTCGCGGTTATCTGCGGTTAGCAGCACCACATTGGATAGATACAGGCGCAAATCTTGCAGCTGGGCCGCAGTGCTTGGATTGCCCAGGCTGGTGATTGGCGTGCCGCATTTCACGGCTTCGGTGCCCGCCTTGGCCACAAACTGGATATTCACGGCCTGGGGTGCCGGTGTAGGGGCTGCGGTTGGTACGGGCGTTGGGGTGGCAACAGGCGCTGTGTCGCCGGCTCCACCGCAAGCTGAGAGCAAAGCGATCAGGCCCAGTGAGACTGCAAGTGTAGTTTTTTTCATCATTTAATCGACTCATCAATGCACGGTCTGGCTTGCATGGGCAAGAGAAAAGACCGTGGTGGAAATCGGGCCGCAACGGCCACCGGCGAACACAGGCCCGCCTAATGGCGGCCGTGCCAACCCACTTGGCGCAGCTGCATGGCAGCTGGGCACATTCGGTGAGGTCAGGCGCGCAGCGGCGGATTAGTGACCTTGGTGTTCGGCTGGAGAAACGTGGTATTGGGCGTCTTCGACCTTGATGTCCACCTTGACGCTACCCGCCTTGGCAAAATTCAGCGTCAGTGGAAAACGGCTGCCAGCTTTCAGCGGCTGCTGCACGCCAAAGAGCATCAGGTGAAAGCTGCCCGGAATCAGCTTGGTGACACTGCCCTTGGGCAGGGGCAGCGTTTCGATCTGCCGCATTTGCATCACACCGTTGTTCATCCGCATTTCGTGCAGCTCGGTTTTGCTGGCGATGGGGGTACTGGCGCTCAGCAGCTGATCATCTGCCGCGCTGTGAATGACCATGAAGACACCGTCGGTCGTGGCGGTGGCCACGGTTTCGCGTGCCCACGGGTGTTTGATTTCCAGCTCGCCCGCGCGATATTCGTGAGCCAGAGCCGAGATAGACAGGCACAGCAATGCCGCGCCCAAGCGCAATTTCTTATGCATTACACATTCATCCAATGAGAGGTTTGGTGGGGGTATGTCTAGCTAATCAAACCAAATCAATGGGTGGGGCGTGACTCAGGGGGAGGGTATATGAAGGGGTCGGTATAAAAGCGCCGTGCTGTTCCAGCAGTCGGAACCAGCTGCTGTGCTCTTGAACAGGCGGCAAAACCGACGGCGCAGGTGGCGGCGCCAACAGGTGGAAAGCCCCAGCCAGACACACCGGGCACTGCATGACTCCCATTTTGAACGGGGCTGCAGGTGCGTTGCCGGATGAATCGACGGGCGCTGTACGACAGATCACCAGATCACGGAAGGCCGCGTCGCGACTTTCCATTTGCGCCGCGTGCGCAAACGGCAGCAGCAATTGCATCACCATCGCCAAGAAGGCGAGGCAGGCAACACTACTTGAGCGGAAGCGGCGCAAAGACATGATGAGCTAAATGGAAAAAACCGCCGTGATTGTAAGCCAATGGCATGTGGCGTCAATCAAAACGCAGTGCAGTACATTACTTAACCACAAAACTGATATGGTTATTTAAAGCCGCGGTGGATCAGTGTGGGCGATCAACACCGCCAGTAGCATCTGCAGGCCATCCGCGTCGGCGGGGCTAAAGCGGTTTAACACCGGGCTATCCACATCAAATACGCCCCACAAGACGCCATCGGCCTCTACCGGCAAGACAATCTCGGCGCGCGAAGCGCTATCGCAAGCGATATGGCCGGGGAAAGCCTCTACATCGGGCACCAGCTGGGTTTGGCGCGTCGCTACGGCGGTGCCACATACCCCACGGCCAAACGGGATATGCACACACGCCACCTGCCCCTGAAACGGCCCGAGTCGCAATTGCTTATCCACCGCCAGATAAAACCCTGCCCAATTGAGCTCGGCCAAGGTTTGAAATACAAACGCCGAAAACTGCGCCGCATTGGTCACAAAATCGCGCTCGCCGGCCAGCAAGCTGGCTAGCTGTCGCGCCAGCGCGGGGTAATCGGGGGTGAGGCTACGGGCGTCGGTGCTAAACATGGCAATCCTCAAGGTAGGTCATGCTCTACATCATGCGACCCCAGCGCCGGCTGGGCTATTGGGGCAAACACGATGAATGACAATACGAGTTTAGCTTTGAGGGTATGTCCGAAAATGCCTTATTGATATTGGTTTGTAATGGTATACCCATGCGGGTATTGGCGATGTTGGCTTAGTAAACCAGCGCCAGCGCACCCATCCCCAAGCCCACCCAGCAGGCCCAGCCCAGCGCGATCAATTCTAAAATCCAGGCCCGATTTCGTCTTTCCTGCCCCTTTGCCCGCCAGAACAAAAACACTGCACTGGCCGAGCAGAGCAAGGCCAAGCTTGCGCTACAGACGAGGGCGCCCAACAGCAGAAGGCCGCAGCCTTTGCCGCCTTGCGCCGCCAGTTGCTGGCTAAAGCGGAGCGTTTGCCAATGATAGAAAGCCCATGGCGCGACGACTGAGGCGAGGCCCAGCCAGCGCGCGTAGGCTGTTGCTGGGCGCCAGTACGGCATGTTAGTTGGTGCGTAAATCGCGCACCACGCGACCGGTGGCGCGGATTTCGGTTTCGTGGCTTTCTTCTGTCCAGGGCTCGGCCAGTGCCTCGTTGAGCCATTGCTGTAGCGCCGGCAAGGCCAGCAAACGCTCGGCGTAGGCCGCTGCAGCGCTCGGTAGTGGTAATTGATAAGCACGCACCCGGATCGCCACAGGCGCAAAAAACGCATCCACCGCGCTGAATTGATCCCCAGCCAGAAATGGCCCACCAAAGCGGCTAAGGCCCTCTTGCCACAAGGCCGCGATGCGGTCCAGATCGCGCTGCAAAGCTTCATCCAGCGTATAGCGCTCGATAATCAAACCGCAATGCATGCCACATTGCTGGCGCAGGGCGCCAAAACCGGAATGCATTTCGGCCGCAGCACAGCGTGCCCAAGTGCGCGCCGCTTCGTCCGCCGGCCATACGCCGGGATGGCGTTCTGCCAGATATTCGATAATCGCCAGCGAATCCCACACGGTTTGCGTGCCGGCTTGCAGGCAAGGCACTTTGCCCGTGGGCGAGAATCGCAGAAATTGTAGTTGGCGATCACCCGCCCCAAACAGCACTAGCGTTTCGGTAAAGGGAATCTGCAGGGTTTTCAGTAGCAGCCA
The DNA here is from genome assembly GCF_000799095.1 of Chitinibacter sp. ZOR0017. Lineage (NCBI taxonomy): Bacteria > Pseudomonadati > Pseudomonadota > Betaproteobacteria > Neisseriales > Chitinibacteraceae > Chitinibacter > Chitinibacter sp. ZOR0017. The sequence continues at coordinate 24,661 of NZ_JTLG01000040.1, forward strand.
AGGTCGCAGTGACCAGGATGAATACAGTTTATTGGCGATAAACAGCTGGTACATGACGACTCCAGAGCGAGAGGGAATCTTGATTATTTCCCTGCCTTGAAGGGGGTGCAAGCGCGGTGGGGTGGCCAGATGTAACCAGCTGTAGCTGTGGCCGGCAGATCAGCCGGCCGGGGGCATTACTTGCTACCTTCGAAATACAGGCCTTGAGTTTTGGTCGCATTGGCGCCAAAGGCCACCAGTTTATTGCGGAATGGCTCTTTAAAGGCAATACCGGTCACTGTTTGGCCGTTGAGCACACAACCGCTGGGATTAAACGTTAAGGTGAAAGTGAATGCATTCATTTTGGTGCTTGGGGTCAGTTGACCGCTAAAGCGGCAGCTGGTGACCGCATTATCAACAATCGATCCGTCGCTCAGCACTTTAAAGCCATCGGGGACATTCAGATAGGTTGTCCCAGCGCCTGCATAGCTTTTGCCAGTGTAGGTGCCGACCACATCGCTGATTTTTGCTGGGGTGCTGCCCACCGCATTCAAGGTCAGGCCCGAGCTAGCGCCTGTTTCACGGAGTGTTAAGCCCTGGCTCGATACCGCCCCGCTGAGGCTGAGGCTACTTAATGTCATGCTGGCGAGCGGGTCGGCTTCAAAGGTGGATGAGAACGAAAGGCTTTGGTTCGCGTAGTTATAGTTGGTGATATTCAGATCATTCAGCGTGCCATTGCTCCAGGCCAGAGTAATGGCTGTCCCGTTTTCCAGCAGCACCGCTGCTGTTTCTTCCAGCGAATTACCGTTGCTTGCATCGGTATGGCTCTCTTTCCAGATGCCTTGGGCTGTCACGGGTGCTGGCGTTGCGGTCGGCGCGGCGGTTGGTGTCGGGGTGTTGGCTGGTGTGATGGCATCACCACCTGCACCACCGCAGGCAGTTAGCATGGCGCTCAAGAGGCTGGCAGTCAAAACTACTTTTTTACTCGACATGATGGGTATAACTTGGTGTTGAAGAAAGAAAAGAGCCGGAATTTTGCCAAGGACTGACAGTATTAGCAAATGATTATGCGCAAGGAATAGTCAGATTGTTAGGCTGCGCACAGGGCAGTGGGGCGCTCGCCAAGCGCGAGGCCAGGCCAAGGCAGGGCCCGCTTGGCAGGCAAAGAAAAACCGCCACAGCGGGCGGTTTTGGGGATGTGCGTAGCGTAGCCGCCGATTACTGTTTAGGGCTGCATTTACCTGTCTTGGCCAGATTCAGCTGTGCCACATCAGCCTTGCCTTGTTCTTCAGGAATTTGCTCCAGCCCCGCGCCACCGACAAAAACGCCCATCTTGATGTATTGGCGAACAAAATAGTGTTTGCCGGCTTCAGAGGTCAACTCCAGCGTATTGGCCGAAAACTCTGATTCGGTATCAATTTTATGCGTTTTACCGCCGTCGACTTCGGTATAAAAGAACACATGTGGCGCGGATTCACCCAAGCATTGGCCGTCTACCCACAGGCTCTTTTTCAGCGCTGCGCCAAAGCTGCTATTGCGATAGACATAAATCCCCGCTTTGCCTGCGCTAGGGGCTTTAAAGGTTTTGGCCTGCTCCGAATCGGCTTTCGGCGCCATATCCACGGAGGCGCAGCCGGTGATGAGCACGGTGGCGATCAGGGCAAGGGTAGTTGTGAGTTTCATGATGTCTAATTCTTCTTTTTGGCAATCATGGCGTGCAATACGGCTTGATTGACGCGCAATGATCAATGCGAGGAAATCGGCGGGCGAAGCCGCCAGCAGCCGATACTAGGCGCCGTTTTGTGGCGAAGATCGGTGTAAGAATGGTACTACGCAGTGCCGCGGGCTGGTACTTTGGCGCGCGGCATTGCATCGGCGTGCAACAAATTGGTTTATCTGTGCGCTTCTAGCTTGCTGGGGGTATGTACCCTGAAGCATTGTGGATAATTGTGCATGAGCCAATACCATGACGGGTATATTGATCGGCTTGCGTCTAGCCTGCAGTCGCAGGCGGATAGCCGACTGTTTCGCCGTCCTGACTAGCTTGGTTTTATGCGGCTGCGCCGTGATGATGGAATGCGCGGTCCGCCGCGCGGGTAGGTTGGGGGCTTTCCTGAACCTCAGGCATGGCCTGCTGGCGCAGGCGGTGAACCGGCGGTTTCGCCCGCCGGACGAGCTAGGGGCGAGTCTTGCTTCGCCCCTAGCAACCCGCGCGCGCCCGATCGCCGCGAAACCCCGTCCGTCCAGCGCTTGGCAAGGCGCCGCAAAACTCGCTGCGCGCTAGCGTCGCGCAGCTCAAACAGGTTGCGGCTTAAAACCTTGCCA
>NZ_JTLG01000040.1:26974-27426 GCF_000799095.1 Chitinibacter sp. ZOR0017
CCGCCTCCCGAACGGCGCGGCTCCACGGGCGACTCGTACTAACCACGGCATAGGTATATTCATCAAACCAAAGGCAGACAATGCCTTCAGCACAATACTGCTGCCAGTATTTACCGCGCTGGTGAAGTTGGGGCTTGATTTCCCGTGTAGCGAAAACCGCAGCAAGGAGAGAGACGAACGGTTATATCGTTTGGCTCACGACGCAGCAAGGGCAGCGCGGAGCGCTTTTCGCCCGGGTCGCCTTTGGGGTGAAGGGGTATTTGGCGAAGCAAATACCCCTTCCCGTCTGCGCGGCGGAACGCGCATTGAAAACATCCCGCCAACGGCGCATAAAACCAGCCGACTTTAAAAGTTCACGATTGCATGGCCTGCTGGTGCAGGCGGTAAACCGGCGGTTTCGCCCGCCGGACGAGCAAGGGGCAGTCTTGCCTTGCCCCTTGCAACCCTAACGC
>NZ_JTLG01000041.1:0-395 GCF_000799095.1 Chitinibacter sp. ZOR0017
GAAGCCGAAGCCGAAGCCGAAGCCGAAGCCGAAGCCGAAACCGAAACCGAAACCGAAACCGAAACCGAAACATTAGTCCTTGAGTTACCGGATTTACCCGGCGAAGAAGATCTCAGCGCTGAAGTCGCGCTCACTCCCGAACAGGCCGAGCGCCTCGAGCAAGAGCTGCCGACCATTGATTTGTCGCTCGCGGTGGAAGAGTACGCGGCGGAAGAAGCGCTGGAAACACTTATCGCCCCAAGTGACGATGAAGCGTTGACATTCCCTGCGCTCAATCTGGATGAGGCTGACAGCAGTGAAACCACGCTCGACACTAGCTTGTCGTTCGACACACCATTGTTAGCCGAAGCCGAAGCCGAAGCCGAAGCCGAAGCCGAAGCCGAAGCCGAAGCCGA
>NZ_JTLG01000042.1:0-421 GCF_000799095.1 Chitinibacter sp. ZOR0017
TCAGAGTGGTTTTACCGTGGTCAACGTGACCGATGGTACCTACGTTAACGTGCGGCTTGGTCCGCGTAAACTTTTCCTTAGCCATCGCTTTATTTCCTTCTCGAGAACTTGAAATAACAGATTAATGACGCATTGAAATGAATGGTGCTGATGGGGGGAATTGAACCCCCGACCTCTCCCTTACCAAGGGAGTGCTCTACCCCTGAGCTACATCAGCATTTAATCATTGGAGCGGGTGAAGGGAATCGAACCCTCGTCGTAAGCTTGGAAGGCTTCTGCTCTACCATTGAGCTACACCCGCGGCTTAATACTCAATTCGTTCTACCACACCCGCTTAGGGGGCAACTGGTGGGGAGGGAAGGATTCGAACCTTCGAAGGCTAAGCCGCCGGAGTTACAGTCCGGACCCGTTGACCGCTTGG
>NZ_JTLG01000042.1:431-5646 GCF_000799095.1 Chitinibacter sp. ZOR0017
GTCAAGAGCCACGCATTATGGAGATGAACTTTGCCGTCGTCAAACAGATTTTTCATCTCCACCCTCAGTTTTTGAATAAATACTTATTTTGCTTGGCAATTTAGTTGGCGCGCGCAGTGCCGCGGCTGCATACCAGCCACATCAACACCCCAATCACGATCATCGGCAAGCTCAACCACTGCCCCATGGAGAAGTTCATATACAGCAAGCCAAGGAAGTCATCTGGCTCACGCGCAAATTCGGCCACAAAGCGGAATACGCCATACCCTAACAGGAATAGCGCCGAAATCTGCCCGGTTTTCCGCGGCTTGCTTGAGAACCACCACAAAATAGCAAACAGCAGCACACCTTCCAAAGCAAACTGATACAGCTGGGATGGATGACGTGGCAAACCATCGTGCGCCTGCGGGAAGACCATCGCCCACGGCATAGTGGCATCGGTTACGCGTCCCCACAATTCGCCATTAATGAAATTACCCAACCGGCCAGCCGCCAAACCCAATGGCACCAGCGGCGCAATAAAGTCAGTTACCTGCAAAAAACTGCGCCCGGTTTTACGGCCAAATAGGTACATCGCCACCAATACACCGAGAAAACCGCCATGAAAGGCCATGCCACCTTCCCACAGCTTAAAAATGCTCAGCGGATGCTGCAGATAAAAATCAAACTTGTAGAAGAACACATACCCTAGGCGCCCACCGAGGATCACCCCTAGCACACCGTAAAACAGCAGATCATCCATTTCCGCCACATGCCAGCCCGGCGGGTTGCCATTGCGAATCCGCATCCGCCCCAGCAACAAAAAGAGCACAAAGCCCACCAGATACATCAGACCGTACCAATGAATACCCACTGGCCCCAAGTGAATGGCCACCGGATCAAACTGCGGATGAGTCAACATCAAAATCTTCCTATTCGGGATATGGCAGCGATTATATGCGCAGAGCGCCCTTGCTGCGCAGCATTGCGGCAAACCAGTATTTACAGTCGCCGCCTAACGTCCACACCAGCATGCCTGATTTTCGTTACAATGGCCGCTCAGTTCTTTCACTGATAGAGATTGATCATGCCTGCTTATCGTTCCCGCACCACCACCCACGGCCGCAATATGGCCGGTGCTCGCGCCCTGTGGCGTGCCACCGGCATGAAAGACGGCGATTTTGGCAAACCGATTATCGCCATTGCCAACTCATTCACCCAATTCGTACCCGGCCATGTGCATTTACACAATCTGGGCCAGTTGGTGGCACGTGAGATCGAAAAAGCAGGCGGTATCGCCAAAGAATTCAACACTATTGCAGTGGATGACGGTATCGCCATGGGTCATGGCGGCATGCTGTATTCACTACCAAGCCGTGATCTGATTGCCGACTCGGTGGAATACATGGTGAACGCCCACTGTGCCGACGCGCTGGTGTGCATCTCCAATTGCGACAAGATCACCCCAGGGATGCTGATGGCCGCCCTGCGCCTGAATATCCCAGTGATTTTTGTTTCTGGCGGCCCGATGGAAGCCGGCAAGGTCAACTGGCAAGGCGAAGTACGCAAACTCGATCTGGTGGATGCCATGGTGGAAGCCGCCAACCCGAACGTCTCTGACGACGAAGTGGCCGCCGTAGAACGCAGCGCCTGCCCGACCTGTGGCTCTTGCTCCGGCATGTTCACTGCCAACTCGATGAACTGCCTGACGGAAGCCTTGGGTCTGTCTTTGCCTGGCAACGGCTCACTGCTCGCCACCCACGGCGATCGCAAGCAACTCTTCCTGCAGGCGGGCCGTACCATCGTCGAGCTGGCCAAACGCTATTACGAAGGCGAAGACAGCAGCGTATTGCCACGCAATATCGCCACTTTCGAAGCTTTCGAAAACGCCATTGCACTCGATATTGCCATGGGCGGCTCCACCAACACTGTCTTGCACCTGCTAGCGGCCGCCAATGAAGCCGGCGTGAACTTCACCATGCAGGATATCGACCGCATGAGCCGGAAAGTGCCATGCCTATCTAAAGTGGCCCCAGCCACTCAGAAATACCATATGGAAGACGTGCACCGTGCGGGCGGGGTAATCGGGATTTTGGCCGAACTGGATCGCGCCGGACTGATTCATCGCGATGTACCGACTGTTCACGCCAGCAGCATGGGTGCCAGCATCGATCAGTGGGACATCGTTAAAAACAGCCCGGATAGCCTCGCACACCTGCTCTACCGTGCCGCGCCAGGCGGCGTGCCGACTACCATCGCCTTCAGCCAGAGCATGCGCTGGCCAGAGCTCGATCTGGATCGCGCCAACGGCTGTATCCGCAATAAAGAAAACGCCTACTCGCAAGACGGCGGGATCGCCGTGCTGTACGGCAATATCGCTGAGCGCGGTTGTATTGTAAAAACCGCCGGCGTGGATGAATCCATCCTCAAATTTACTGGCCGCGTCCGGATTTTCGAATCGCAAGACGACGCCGTTGCCGGCATTCTGGACGATCAAGTAGTGGCCGGTGATGTGGTACTGATTCGTTACGAAGGCCCCAAAGGCGGCCCGGGCATGCAGGAAATGCTCTACCCTACCTCCTACCTGAAATCAAAAGGCTTGGGCAAAGCCTGCGCACTGCTGACTGATGGTCGCTTCTCGGGTGGTACATCCGGCTTGTCGATCGGCCACGTTTCACCTGAAGCCGCCGAGGGTGGCGCGATTGGTCTAGCCAAAGAAGGCGACCAACTGGAAATCGATATTCCAAACCGCACCATCAATCTGCTGGTCAGCGCCGAAGAGCTCGCCGCCCGTCGCGCCGAAATGGAAAGCCGCGGCAGCAAAGCCTGGCAACCTGAACAGCGCGAACGCTTCGTCAGCGCGGCCTTGCGCGCCTACGCCGCAATGACGACTTCGGCCGATACCGGCGCGATTCGCGATGTGAGCCAAGTTGAGCGCAAAAAGTAAGTCAATTTGACTGATACAAAAAGCGGCCTGCGGGCCGCTTTTTTATTGCAGGGTATATCTCTAAATACATTGATCAATAAGCCATTCAAGGCAATACCCCCATCCCGACCAATGGCATTGAGTTTATTTGCCTCCTGCCGATACAGGCCATTATCCAGCCCAGCAGGAGCGCATCATGCAAGCCCTCGACAGCAGCCGCTTTAACCCCAGCACATTACTGCCAGGCTGGGCAGACCCAACGAGCAATACCCGCCACAGCCAGCAACCCTCCGCCCTCAGCCAACACAATCAGCAGCTAGGCCGCGACACCAGTCAAGCTGCGCAAGCCATGCTCGGCCAGCTGGCCGGCCAATTATTTGGTCAGCAAGGCTTCAAAATCGAATGGGATGAGGTAAGCCTTGCCGCCGCCACCACGGCCGGCGCAGCAGCGAGCGTCAGTAGCAATGGCACTCAGCAAACCAGTAGCGCCGCCTTTCTTTTGCGCGAAGAGAGCCAATTCAAGGGGCGCGGCACCATTAGCACTGCCGATGGCCGCCAATTTGAGTTTGAATTTGAACTTAGCTTCAGTCGCGAGCAAACCGCAGCATTTAGCTCGCAAACCAGCGCGCCAGCACCCACCAGCGAGCGTGAGCCAACCCAAACGCGCAGTAACGCTACCCCACTAAGTTTGCAGTTTGGCGGTCTCGCCGATGAGTTACTACAGCAGCTCAGCCCAGAGCCGGTGGGGCAAGCCCTTAAAATCAATGATCAACCCGCCCAGCTACTGGTTAAGCTGCTGAATTTACCCGGTGGCGAACGGTTTCTAGATTGGCAAGGCCAGCGGCAAGGGCTCGATACCCAAGCCTAAATGCAAACAGGGGCTAGCCAGCCCCTGTTGTTCTACCATTCGGTTGCAGCGTTTATTTGCCGATGGCGGCGGTATCGATCAGATCTTCCAGCAAGCGCAACACCGCATCGCCGCTCATTTCAAACGGGGTAAATTCGGCTCGCGCCGAATATTTGAGCAACAGGGCCGCATTCACCTTGGCCAGATTCACCTGCCCCATGGTCCAATCGGAAAAGCGCCGCTCATTAATCTCGGCAAAGTGCAGCAATTCCACCTGACCATGCCGCGGATCACGGCCAATGATGTTGTACAGTGAAGATACAGCCGCGCGGCTGCCTTCCAGCACCTGCACAAAAGTGCCACCGCTATAGCAAAGCACGCCGGTGATGCCGATGGCCGGATTATTTTGCCGCGAGCTACGCAGGATCGAATCCAGCAACTCGGTATTCATCGCGCCAGCTGCACGGCTGGCATAAATCAAGCGCACCAACATACCCATCCTCACTTAACGTTTATTGTTAATCAGCGACAAGAATTCCAGCCGCAAGTGCGTATCTTTCAGGAATACGCCGCGCATCACGCTATTAATCATTTTTGAATCACTGTCTTTCACACCACGCCAGTGCATGCAGAAATGATCGGCCTCCATCACAATCGCCAAGCCATCTGGATTCACCTTGCTCTGCAAGAGATCGGCCATCTGGGTCACGGCTTCTTCCTGTATCTGTGGCCGTGACATCACCCATTCAGCCAAACGCGCATATTTTGACAGGCCGATCAAGTTGGAATGTTGATTTGGCAGAATACCAATCCACAATTTTCCGATAATTGGGCACAAATGATGCGAGCAAGCGCTGCGCACGGTGATCGGGCCAACGATCATCAGTTCATTCAGATGCTCGACATTCGGAAATTCGGTCACCGCGGGCTGCTTCACATAGCGACCACGGAATACTTCATTCAGATACATCTTGGCCACCCGGCGGGCGGTGTCTTGGGTGTTGTGATCGTTATCGGTATCGATCACTAGGCTATTGAGCACTTCTACCATCTTGCTTTGCACTTCGGCCAGCAATTCGCTCATTTCGCCTTCTTCGATAAAGTCAGCGATATTGTCATTCGCATGAAAGCGGCGGTCGGCCTGCAGCAGGCGGTAGCGAATACGCTGCGAAACAGGCGTCGCAGCCACGGCGGTCGAATCTGATTTGCTCACCATCACATCCTTGAGATTAGGGCCTGGCTCAACCAGTATATACCCAGAAACAAAAAAGGCTACTGATGAGTAGCCTATCACAAAGCCTGTGCCTTGCTCAGTGAAAATTTTTTGTCGCACCCAATGGCTGGGCGAAAAAAAACCCGCTCAGCAGAGCGGGTTTTTAAAATTGGGTGGTGGCCAATCGCGGAATCGAACCACGGACACGCGGATTTTCAATCCGCTGCTCTACCAACTGAGCTAATTGGCC
>NZ_JTLG01000042.1:5656-54509 GCF_000799095.1 Chitinibacter sp. ZOR0017
CTTTTCTACGCAACTTGCTGCGAGAAGCGGAATTAAACACTAGCTACGCCCCAGCGTCAAACCTTTTTGGCGCTTAATTATTTAGGGTATTGTTTTGGCAGTGCTTTTAATTGCGAACCAAGCCGCGCTTTAGCGGTCGTATTGAAGACATTCAACCAATAATGGATCAGCACATATGGAATTACTTTGGTGGGGTATTGCGCTCGGCTGCATGCTGCTGGGCTTGGCTGGGATTATTTTGCCACTACTGCCCTCAACACCGCTGATCTTTGCCGGCATGCTGATTTTAGCTTGGCATGGCGATTTTCAACTGGTGGGTGGCTGGACGCTGGCCGTACTAGCTGGGCTAATGCTGATCGCCAGCGCGCTGGATTATCTGGCCGGCGCATTGGGTGCCAAAATGGCCGGCGCCAGCCGCAGTGCCGTGTTAGGCGCCACCATTGGCGCAGTCCTTGGGGTTTTTGCTGGCCCAATCGGGCTGATTTTCGGGCCGCTAGTGGGTGCGACGGCGGGTGAACTCTATGCTGGCCGGGCGGCTTGGCAGGCGGGCAAGGTGGGGATAGCCAGCTGGCTAGGCACCATGCTGGGCAATTTGGCCAAATTACTGCTGGCTTTGCTGATGCTCGGGATTTTTTGGGCGGCCTACTTTATCTAGCCGCAAACAATTTTAAGGGGTATCGCTTGATACCCCTTAAATAGAAAGATTTACACAGCCATACCTACCTGAAGTATTCGCGCGAGATCCAGCGTCTAGCCCAAAAGAAGCCCCCTAAGCCGATCCCCAGTACCGCCATCAGCGCCAGCACCGCCCAATAGCCATAACGCCACTTCAGCTCGGGCATGTACTCAAAATTCATCCCGTATATCCCGGCAATCAGCGTGAGTGGGCTGAAAATAATGGTAAACACGGTCAGCGTGCGCATTTGCGCATTCATCTGCTGCGACTGTAACGCCAGATAGCTATCCTGCAGGCCAGAAATCACCTCGCGCAGCGCCTCTACGCTCTCGATCAGCTGCACCGTATGGTCGTACACATCACGCAAATACAGCTGCGTTTCGTCGTGGAAGAAATCAGCCTCATCCCGCTGCAGGATATTGATTACCTCGCGCAGCGGCCACAGCCCACGCTTTAGCGCCTGCAGCGAGCGCCGATGCTGCTGGATTTCCTGCATTTGCCGCGGATGTAGCCCCTCGTTGATCTCGTCTTCAAGCTCATCGATCCGCTCGCCCAGCTGCTCCAGCACGGCAAAATATCGGTCAACGAGCTTGTCTAGTAGCGCATAGACCAGATAATCCGCGCCAAATTTACGCACTTGCGACTCGGTATTGCGCAATAGCTCACGAATTGCGGTAAAGGTGCCGGTAGGTTTTTCCTGAAAGGTGAGCACAAAATCCCGCCCCAGCACAATGCTGATCTGCTCGGAGCAAATCAGGTCATCCTCATCCAGCGCCACCATGCGCGCGGTGATATACAAATACCCCGGGTATTGCTCGACCTTGGGCCGCTGCTGGGTATTAAGGATGTCTTCCAGCACCAAGGGGTGCAGCCGGAAACGTTGGCCAATAAGCTGCAGCAGCGACACATCCTCCAAGCCATGTAGATTCAGCCAGAAGGTGTCATAGGTCGGCTTAAATTCACGACCTTGCTCAAGGCTGGTGAACTGCGTGGTTAGAAATTCGCTGTCTTGCCGGCCATATTCGATCAGGGTGGCCAAAGTCGGCTGCGCCGCTTGCTGGCCCACATATTGCAATGTACCGGGCGCAGCGCCGGCTTTACTGGCCTTTAGGGTGGCTTTTAATCGCCGGCGATGGTGTGCAGTGACAGGGTCACGCCGATGTTTTCCCATGCCATTTTTTCCTCATTCAGTGCCAGCGCCGTGAGGGGGTGGGCTAGCAACCACTCTTCATCAATGGTCAAGGTGTATGACTCGTTTTGCCGCAGTAATTCGAGCGTCGGTAGCACTTCATCCAGCCGCGAGCGATACATAATCACCGCCAGCCGCAGAGCCAGGATTGCATCCCAATCGGCCTGGGTCAGCGTTTCACCATCGAGCTTGGTCAGCCGACCGGCATGGGCCAGCACCAAGCGCGACAACCATAGCTGCTCGCGACGCGAAAAGCCCGGCATATCGGCATGCTGCAAAATATACGCCGAATGCTTGTGATAGCTGGCATGGGCGATCGAGCGCCCCACCTCATGCAGATTGGCGGCCATATGCAGATGCCGGGCCAGAATGGCATCGGCCGGCACTGCTTCGCCCCGTAATGATTCAAACAACTGCATGGCCAGCGCCGCAACCCGGTTGGCCTGCTCGCCATCGGCGTGATAGCGCCGCTGGAAAAAATCCACGGTGCGATTGCGCACATCATATTGGGTTTGCCGCTGCATCAAGTCATACAGCACGCCATCACGCAGCGCGCCGTAGGTGATATTCATGCGCTCGATGCCGAGCATATCGAAAGCGGCCTGCATAATGGCAAAGCCGCCGGCCAGCACCGGGCGCCGATCATCGCGTACGCCATTGAGCTGAATGCGATCGATATGGCCCGCTTCCAGCATCAGCTGCCGTAGCTGCGCCATCCCCGCCCGCGTGATACCCAGGGGGGACATATCGTTCAACTCAAGGATATCCGCCAGCGAGCGGGCAGTACCCGAGGTTCCAATCGCGCGCTGCCATTCGCTGGTATGAAAATCGGGCACTAGCGGCAGAAACGCGCCACGGGCGGCCAGCTCGGCAGCTTCAAGCCGCTCGCGGGTAATCACGCCATCGGGAAAATAGCGCATGCTCCAGCCCACGCAGCCTAGCTGCAGGCTTTCGGTGCGAAAGGATTTGTATTGACTCCCGATAATCAGCTCGGTTGAGCCGCCGCCGATGTCCACTACCAGCCGGCGTTCACGGGTGCTGGGCAAGCTGTGCGCAGCGCCGAGATAAATCAGCCGCGCTTCTTCACGGCCAGCGATAATTTCAATCGGGTAGCCCAGCGCGGCTTCCGCCGCAGGAACAAACTGGGCGGCATTGCGCGCCACACGGAAAGTGTTGGTGGCCACGGCCCGCACACATTGTGGTGGCAGGCCTTCTAGGCGCTCGCCAAAGCGGGTGAGCGCAGCAATCAGCTCCGCGATTGCCTCTTCACTTAGGCAGCCATGGGCATCGAGGCCAGCGCCAAGGCGGACGGTTTCTTTCAGGGAATCCAGCGGAAATAGCGAGCCCTCGACCACTCGGGCCACTTGCAGGCGAAAACTGTTCGAGCCTAGATCAACAGCAGCGATGATCGTATTGTCGCTCATCCGGCGGGTACTCCATGCACTGTAAGGTCGCGTTCAATAAGTGCGTCAATGTACCGTAACTCGGACAAAAAACCTATGAAAAAATGGGGCAATACAATTGCCCCATTTTTTGTTAGCACCCGCCTTACCTCGGCTTAGCTCTTGGCGATTTCTTCCACTTCGGCCAGCGGTTTGTGGCGCACGTCGCGGCCTTTCACCAGATAGACCACGTGCTCGGCAATGCTCACCGCCAGATCACCAATACGCTCGGTGGCTTTGGCGATCCACAGGATATCCAGCGTCAGCGAAATCGAGCGTGGATCTTCCATCATCACGGTAATCAGTTGGCGCTGCAGGGCGCGGTATTCCTGATCCAGCTGATTATCTGCGCCAATCACGTCGGCAGCCGAGCCCGCATCCAGACGCGCAAACGCATCCAGTGCGCGCGTCAGCATTTCCAGTGCCTGATTAGCGATGTGGTTTACATCGCTGAATTTAGGTACTTGCATCTTGCCACTTTCGAAGATGTTTTTCGCGCGCAGACAGATTTTGTGCGCTTTGTCGCCGATGCTTTCGAGGTCTTCAACCGATTTGATCACGGTCATCACCAAGCGCAGATCAGAAGCTGCGGGCTGGCGGCGGGCGATCATGTGCACGCACATATCGTCCAGCTCAACGTGCATGGCGTTAACTTTGGTTTCTTGCTCGATCACTTGGTTGATGACGGCCAGATCACCCGTCGCCAATGCGCGCATCGACAGGCGGACCTGCTCCTCAACCAGACCGGCCATCGCCATTACATGCGAGCGAATAGCATTCAGGTCCGCATCGAATTGCGAGGAAATATGTTGAGATTCAGCCATCCGCATTACTCCAAATTAGTTGATCAGCGCACCATAACAGCAATTCGTTACAGAATTGTTGCATCTCTTGCCGCGTTGCCACGGCAAGTTCGCTTCATTTTACTGCTTGTGGGCTTTACTTGATGGTTTTCACGCCATTCGCAGTACCCAGCAGCAACACATCGGCGCGGCGTTGGGCAAAAATCCCGTTCGTGACCACCCCAACGATCTGGTTCAGTTTGCCTTCCAGCTCGCTCGCCTGCGTGATCTTCAGACCATGCACATCCAGAATAATATTGCCGTTATCGGTCACTACGCCTTCACGGTAAGCCGGATGGCCACCCAGCTTCACAATCTCACGCGCCACGTGTGAGCGCGCCATCGGGATGACTTCTACCGGCAGCGGGAAAGTACCCAGCACATCCACCAACTTGGATTCATCCGCGATACAAATAAACTGCTCGGCCACGGCGGCGACGATTTTCTCGCGCGTCAGTGCGGCGCCGCCACCTTTGATCATTTGCAGCTGATGGTTGATTTCGTCAGCGCCATCCACATACACCGGCAGCTGATCGATGGTGTTGAGGTCATACACCGGAATGCCGTGCGCTTTCAGGCGAGCTACGCTGGCTTCGGATGAAGAAACGGCGCCTTTGATGCGACCTTTGATACCGGCCAGCGCATCAATAAAATAGTTGGCGGTAGAGCCGGTGCCCACCCCCACAATGCAATCATCCGGGACATAGGCGATCGCCGCGCGACCAACCGCTTCTTTCAATTCATTCTGAGTCATGGCAGCTCCTAGGCAGAGGGCAGATTATAGCGTGCAGACCAGCAGGATACATGGTTGCCCGCACCGCCGTATTGTCCGCCAAGCCGGCCGTGGCCATTTTGCCGCGCATCAAGAAGCACACGAATGCGGCGCAGCAATACCTAAGCAGGTATCAAGCCCTAGGCCAATAAAACGAAGACGCTCGAGGCTATACCCTCAAAGGGTCGCCAAATAGGCGCGAATCCCATCCAGCAACATCTGCACGGCAATCGCGGTGAGGATCAAGCCCATTAACCGCTCAAAAGCCGTCGTTACCCGCTCGCCTAACACCAGCGAGATTTTCTCGGCAAAGGCCAGCGTTAAGGCACACACCAGCATGGTCAGCGCCAGCGCCGCCACCCATACCCAAAAACGCCCCGGGTCGCGCGATACCAGCAGCAATACCGTAGCCAAGGCCGACGGCCCCGCTAGCAGCGGAATCGCCAGCGGCACAATATACGGCTCGCCGCCCTGCTGATCGCCAAACACGCCTTCCGGGTGCGGGAACACCATGCGCAGGGCGATTAAGAACAGAATCACCCCACCGGCGATACCCAAAGACGTTTGCGACAGGTGCATTACTTCCAGAAACTGCCGGCCAAACACCATAAACAGCAGCAGCACGATAAACGCGACGCTCACTTCGCGGATAATCATCCGCCAGCGCCGCTCGCGCGGCACTTGCTTGAGCAGCGAAACAAACAGCGGAATGCCGCCCAGCGGGTCGGTCACCAGCAGCAGCAGAATAAAAGCAGAGAGAAAAGTTGGGCTATCCATGCCGACAGTCTAATCAGCGCGGCATGACAGTCCAATACGGGATATCAGCCAGCCACTTGGGTCTCTAGCCAGCGGATGCGGCTTTGCGCTTGCCGTGCCTGAATCTGCCGCAGATACGCTGGCGAGATGTTGGCCGTCGTACCCTGCTGCGGCGCCAGCAGCACTGCGTAATACGGCAAGGCCGCCTCATGCTGACCCTGCTGTTTATACCAGCCGACCAAGCCCGTGGCGCAACGCTGCATCAGCGCCTGCATCTGCGCGCCGCTGGCCAGACCAAAGGCGTTGCTCAGGGTTTCACCCGCGATCGGGTCATCCAGCAGCAAAAGTAGCTCGCCCAGGGCTGTGAGCGCATGCGCTTTGCCCCACAGATTGTCATTGCGATCGCTGAGCATATAGGCTGTTTCCAGCTCAGCGCGAGCTTGCGCATAGTGTTGCTGCCGCGTGTGGACGAGGCCGCGGTAATACACTACTTCGGCCGACCAGATGGCATTGGTGACGGTACTTTGCAGCAGTTTTTCTGCCTCGGCGATGCATTGCAGGGTGTAGCTATAGCGGCCCAAGCGGTAGGCATCGCTGGCCACATTCAACAGCGCTTCACCTTTGCGTTGATCATCGTTTAACAGCCGCGCCAGCTCTAGCGCCAGCTCGTTAAAGGCCAATGCCGAGGGTATATCGTTGAAACCTATGTAAACCTGCCCCACTCCGAGATATACCCTGCAGATCAAACCCCGATCACTGAGTTTGCGCGCCAGCTGCAGAGCATTCGACCATTGATCCAGCGCTTTCTGCGGCTCCCCCGCCAAGAGATATGACATCCCCAGCAAAATGCTGGCGTCGCATTCTTCGGCGGCCATGCCCAGCTGGCGAAAGCCCTCCATGCCGGCGGCAAAAGCCATCTGCGCCTTGGCATGCTCGCTAATGTGCTGCCAGGCATGGCCCTGAATCAGACAAGCAATCGCGGCCAACTCGGGCTGGCCTTCGGTGCTTTGCATTAACTGCAGCGCGATATAGGTTGAAGGCGGCCGCCCACAAGCCGAATCCTGCAAAATGGTTTGCAGCTCGAGTTTTTGCTGGGCGTATTCGTGCGCAGCTTGCATCAGACTTCTCCATCCCAGCAAATCTGGTTGCGCTGTTCGCGCTGCGCCAAAAATAGCGCTAGATTCGCGCGCAACTGCAAAATATCGCGCGCTTCACCGCGCTGATGAAATGCCGCCCCGGCGCTGAGGTGCAAAGGCTCGGGCAGGTAGAGCATATCCAGCGCTTGCACCGCGCTTTGCAGCCGGGCATAAAATTGTTCGATCGCCGTGCGGCTGGCATTGGCGGCTAAAAGATCAAATGCCCCAGCACCACTGGCGACCAAGATCCAGTCGGCCGGGCAGGCTTCTTGCGCCACCCGCGCCACCTGGTGGTAACACACCAGCGCATTGTCTTTGCCGAGTACCTCACTTATGCTGGCAAAGAGATCAATCCCCATACTTACATGGCAAAGCATACCGCCCTCTTCCACCGCGGCATGCAGATCATGCCAGCGCATGGCCAGATAGCGCGGGTTATACAGGCCGGTAATTTCATCGCGAAAACCCGAGGCTTCAAGCTGCTGCACTTGCTGATGCTGTACCGCGTTTTTCTCGCGCAAGAGCTCGATTTCGATTTCGCTGGTCATCTGCCGCAGCTTATATTCCACCAGCGATAGTCGGCGTGGTTTGGCTGGCGTGGGTTTGCTCACCGGGCAGGCCAGTGCACGCTCGAAGTGCTGCACTGCCTCTTGCCGCTGGCCCAAGCGCTCACACGCTTGCCCAAGCAGCAACCACATTTCGCGCTGCGCCTGCTGTCCCAGTAAGGCCACATGGCCGCTGGCGCGGGCGATCACCTGCTGCAAACGCGCCGCGCTCACCTGCCCATCCCGCCCATATAGCTGCAATAAATGCAGCCCGGCCACGGCCACGGCCAGTGGATCGGTATCTAGCGCCTGCATGGCGGTCTCCAGGCTTTGCTCGGCGCCACGATCGTCAGCCAGACCCAACTGCAATTCGGCGTACTGCATCAGTAGTTCACCATCCTGCGCCCATTCTGCCGTCGGTGGTTGGGCGTAGTGCTTGGCGAGTTTGGGCTCACGCTGGGCCAGCAGATCCAGCCCCAGCTGAATGCGGGCATGAGCTAGCCAGTAGGGGGTGGCGAGTTGTTCCTGCAAGAGCTGCTGGTGAATCAACAACGCCTGCGCGGGCTGACCAGCCCGACGCAAGGCAGCTCCCAGCCAGCACCAGAACGGCGCTTCGTCCGCTGGGGCGCTGACGCCATTGAGGCCACGCAGCCAGACCCGCACGGCGCTATTGAGCTGATCTTGGCGGAAAAACTGCAGACCCTGCTGCAGGCTTTGCTGTACTGTCACTGCCCTATCCCGAAAATTGGCCGTAAAAAAACCCCGCGAGCGGGGTTTTGACGGTTGCTGCTTGGCTTACCACTCGCCCAGATAGGCCAGTATACCCTCAGCAGCGTTACGGCCTTCATAAATCGCACGCACCACGAGATCGGCACCACGCACCTGATCGCCGCCGGCGAAGATTTTCGGATTGCTAGTCTGGTGTTTAAACGCTTGCTGCTCTGGCGCCACGGTGCGGCCCCAGTCATCGGTCTTCACGTTTTGCGCCGCAAACCAGCTTTCAGCTTCAGCCTGGAAACCAAAGGCTACGATCACGTGATCACAATTGATCACACGCTCAGAACCTGCCACCAGCTCAGGACGACGACGGCCTTTCTCATCCGGCGCCCCCAGTTGGGTTGAAACCAGAGTCAGCGCCAAGCTGCCATCGGCGTTTTGCTCGATTTTCACTGGCTGGCTATTCCACTGGAATTCCACGCCTTCTTCTTTGGCATTGGCCACTTCGCGTTTCGAGCCCGGCATGTTTTCTTCGTCACGACGGTAAGCACAGATCACGCTAGCGGCGCCTTGGCGAATTGAAGTGCGGTTACAGTCCATCGCGGTATCGCCACCACCCAACACCACCACGCGCTTGCCTTGCATCGACTGGAACGCTTCGCCATCCAGCGTGCCCATGGTGTTACGCACGTTGTTGATCAGGAATGGCAGTGCTTCCAGTACGCCTGGCAGGCTTTCACCTTCAAAGCCGCCTTTCATGTATTTGTAGGCGCCCATGCCCATAAATACCGCATCGTAGTTGGCCAGCAACTCGTCGATGGTTACATCGGTGCCGATTTCGGTTTTCAGGCGGAATTCAACGCCCATCGCTTCCATGATTTTGCGGCGGGTTACGATGACTTCTTTTTCTAGCTTGAATTCAGGGATACCGAATGTCAGCAAACCACCAATTTCTTCGTAGCGATCAAATACGACAGGTTGTACGCCATTGCGAACCAAGACGTCAGCACATGCCAAACCGGCTGGGCCCGCACCAATGACAGCGACTTTCTTGTCAGTTTTAATCACGCCCGACATATCAGGGCGCCAGCCGGCTTTGAAGGCTTCGTCGGTAATGTATTTTTCCACCGAGCCAATCGACACCGCACCAAAACCACCCTGGTTCAGCGTACACGCACCTTCGCACAGGCGATCTTGCGGGCAGACGCGGCCGGTAATTTCTGGCAGCGAGTTGGTTTTGTGGCTCAGTTCAGCCGCTTCAAACAGCTTGCCTTCATCCACCAGTTGCAGCCAGTGGGGAATGTGGTTGTGCACCGGGCACTCCCACGAGCAGTACGGGTTACCACAGGACAGACAGCGGCCAGCCTGCTCGCCCGCCGCGCTTTTATCCAGCGGGCTGTAGATTTCTTTGAAAATGAATTTGCGCTTTTCCACCGCCACTTTTTCGCCGGGGTTGCGCGCTACATTCAGAAACTGAAACACATCAGACATGGGTATAAACCTCAATGCAAGGTAGATCATGCGTTAGCGGGCAATACCCCACAGACCTACCTTTGAACTCGTCTGGTGCAGCACCCTTGCGCTGCACCGCACACATTAGTCTTTCAACAGCGCATCCAGCTTGGCGACTTTCGGTTTCACCAGCCAGAAGTAATCCACGGCTTCATCGAAGTTGGCCAGCAGCTCGGCCGCTTTCGCCGAACCAGTCAGCTCCGCGTGCGCCTTGATCTTGTCTTTCAGGAAGGCTCGGATCGCGCCGTACGCTTCGCCATTGATCAGATTGGTATCGATCAGCTCGTTGTTGTAGCGATAAGCAAACTTCATGTTTGGATCGTAAACCAGCGCAAAACCACCAGTCATACCCGCGCCGAAGTTGTAGCCGGTTTCACCCAGTACCACCACGCAACCGCCGGTCATGTATTCGCAACCGTGATCACCTACGCCTTCGACCACGGCGGTAGCACCCGAGTTGCGTACTGCGAAACGCTCGCCGGCCATACCCGCGGCAAACAGCTCACCACCGGTTGCACCGTACAGACATGTGTTACCAACGATGGTGGCTTCGTGCGATGCAAAATCGCTGCCTTTCGGTGGGTAGATCACCACTTTGCCACCGTTCATGCCTTTGCCCACGTAATCGTTGGCATCGCCTTCCAGTTCCAGCGTCAGGCCTTTCGAGTTCCACACCCCCAGCGACTGACCGGCCGAGCCGTTCAGCTTGATGTGCATCGCTCCATCGGCCAAACCTGCTGCGCCGTGGGCTTTAGCGATCTCGCCGGACAAACGAGCACCGATCGAGCGATGGATATTGCGCACGTTGTATTCAAAGCGCTGACGGGTGCCGGCTTTGATACCCGCCAAGGCATCACGCACCATTTCTTCCGCCAACTCGCCTTTATCGAAAGACGGGTTGCTGGCTTCAACGCAGAAGCGTGGCTCGCTTTCTGGCGTGCTGCCTTGGCTCAAGAGGGCGCTCAGGGCGAGTTTTTTCTGTTTCTCGGTGGCGCCATCGATCAGTTCCAGCAGCTCGGTGCGCCCCACCAGATCTTCAAATTTGCGGATACCCAGTGACGCCATCAGCTCACGGGTTTCTTGCGCGATGAAGGTAAAGTAGTTCACCACCATTTCTGGCAGGCCGATGAAGTACTTGCTACGCAGTTTGATTTCTTGCGTGGCTACGCCGGTCGCGCAGTTGTTCAAGTGGCAAATCCGCAGGAATTTACAACCCAGCGCCACCATTGGGCCGGTACCAAAGCCGAAGCTCTCTGCACCCATAATTGCCGCTTTCACCACGTCCAGACCGGTTTTCAGACCGCCATCCGCCTGCACGCGTACGCGGCCACGCAGACCATTTGCACGCAATACTTGCTGCGCTTCGGTCAGGCCCAGCTCGAATGGCGAACCGGCGTATTTCACAGAAGCCAGAGGCGAAGCCGCAGTACCACCGTCGTAACCGGAAATCGTGATCAGATCGGCATACGCTTTGGCAACACCGGCCGCAATCGTACCCACGCCTGGCTCGGCCACCAGTTTCACCGATACCAGCGCTTCAGGGTTCACCTGTTTCAAGTCGAAAATCAGCTGCGCCAAATCTTCGATCGAGTAGATATCGTGGTGCGGTGGCGGAGAAATCAGGCTGATACCTGGTTTGCTGTGACGCAGTTTTGCGATTAGTGGCGATACTTTATCGCCCGGCAGCTGACCACCTTCACCCGGCTTAGCACCTTGGGCAACTTTAATCTGCAGCACTTCAGCATTCACGAGGTAGTGCGGCGTTACACCGAAACGACCTGAGGCCACCTGCTTGATTTTTGACATTTTCGGCGTGCCGTAGCGAGCTTCATCCTCACCACCTTCACCCGAGTTCGAGCGCGCGCCCAAACGGTGCATACCTTCGGCCAAGGCTTCGTGCGCTTCAGGGCTTAACGCACCCAGCGACATACCGGCTGAGTCAAAGCGCTTCACGATGCTTTCCAGCGGCTCAACTTCGTCAAGGCTAATGGCTTTGGCTGGATCCAGTTTCAGCGCCATCAGGTCACGCAGCATGGCTACTGGGCGTTTGTTCACCAGTTCAGCGTATTGCTTGTAGGCTTTGTAGTCGCCGTTTTGCACGGCCTTTTGCAGCGCCATCACCACGTCTGGGTTGTAGGCGTGGTATTCCTCGCCAAATACATACTTCAGCAGACCGCCCTGCGCCAGTGGGCGCATTGGGTTGAAGGCCAGCTTGTTCAGTTTGGCCAGATCTTCTTGGAAGTCGGCAAAGCCCGCACCAGAGATACGAGAAACCGTACCGGTCAGGCACAGGTCGATCACTTCTTCGCCAATCCCCACACCTTCAAACAGCTGTGAGCCGCGATAAGAGGCGATGGTCGAAATACCCATCTTCGACAGGATCTTCATCAGACCCTTGTTGATCCCTTTGCGGAAGTTATTGGCGGCTTTTTCCAGCGAATGCTCGATTTGGCCCAGCTCGATCAATTCTTTGATGGTCTGGTAAGCCAGATAGGGCACGACCGCCGTCGCACCGTAACCGATCAGACACGCAAAGTGGTGCGGGTCGCGAGTGGTTGCGGTTTCAGCAATGATATTGGTTTTGCAGCGCAGGCCAGCGTTGATCAGCGCATGGTGCACGGCGCCCACGGCAAACAGCGCCGGAATCGGCAGACGGCCTTTGGCGATGTTCTTGTCGGACAGCACCACAATCACGGTACCGTCGTTGCGCACGCTCGCCAGTACATCGGCTTGCAATTGCTCAACCGCAGCTTTCAGCGTGGTGCTCGCGCCATCAAAGCTCAGATCAAAGCGGGCAGCTTTGAAATCGGCATCGGCTTGCGACACGATAGCGTCGAATTTATCGGTCGACAGCACCGGTGAAGTGACTTCCAGACGCTTAGCGTGGCTTGGGCCGTCTTCAAACAGATTGCGCTCGGGACCAAAACAGGTGTTCAGCGACATCACGATCGCTTCGCGAATCGGATCGATCGGTGGGTTGGTGACCTGCGCAAATTGCTGGCGCAGGTAATCAAATGGTGAACGCACTTTCTGGCTCAACACCGCCATCGGGGTGTCATCACCCATCGAGCCAATGGCTTCCTGACCATCCGAGGCCAGTACGCGCAGAATCTGGTCGCGCTCTTCAAACGTCAACTGGAATTGTTTTTGGTAGGTCAACAGTGTTGCCTTATCCATTTCTTCCAGTGGTTTGTTGTCTTCGGCCATTTCCAGATGGATGGCGTGCTCTTTCAGCCATGCGCGGTAAGGTGGTGCACCTTTCAGGCCGTTATCGATGGTTTCGGTATCGATAAACTCGCCGGTTTTCAGGTTCACCGCCACGATCTGACCCGGTTTAACTCGGCCTTTTTTGGCCACTTCTTCCGGTTTGTAACCCCATACACCGATTTCTGAGGCGATGGTGATATGGCGATCTTTGGTGATCACATAACGCGCTGGGCGCAGGCCATTACGGTCAAGTGCACAACCGGCGTAGTCGCCTGCGGCCCAAACGATACCGGCCGGGCCATCCCATGGCTCCATGTGCAGCGAGTTGTACTCGTAGAACGCACGCAGGTCGCGATCGTTCGAATCCACGTTTTGCCAAGCCGGTGGCACCAGCAGGCGGAAGGCGCGGAAGACATCTACGCCGCCCAGCACCAGGCTTTCCAGCATATTATCCAGACTCATCGAGTCTGAACCATTGGTTTGAACGATAGGGCGGATCGCATCCATGTCCAGCTGTTCGCTGTGCATGATGGCTTCACGCGCTTTGGCCCAGGCGCGGTTACCGGTCAGGGTATTGATCTCGCCGTTGTGCGCGAGGAAACGGAATGGCTGCGCCAGTTTCCATTGTGGCCAGGTATTAGTCGAGAAACGCTGGTGATACACCGCCAGGCTCGAGGCAAAACGCTCGTCTTTCAGATCGAGGTAGAACACTGGCAGATTATCGGGGGTAACCAAACCCTTGTACGACAGCACGTACGGATTCAGGGTTGGGATGTAAAAATCTTTGTCGTTGGCGTTGGCTTTTTCGGCAATACGGCGGGCTTGGTACAGCTTGCGGGCAAAGTCGAGTTCGGACAGACCGGCTGGGGCGTTCACGAAAATCTGTTTGATCGAAGGCAATGAGGCCATTGCGGCTTCACCCAGCGCATCCAGATTCACAGGTACGTCACGAATGCCGGCTACACTCAGGCCTTGGCCTTCGACTGCAGCTTGCAGATTTGCCAGTGACTGAGCACAGGTATCTTTGTCCAAGCCAGCAAATACGAGGCCGGCAGTGAATTGCTCCGCCAGGGTATAGCCATTGTCGGCGGCCACGGCTTGCAAAAAGCCAGTGGGTTTGCGGAACAACAGACCGCAGCCATCGCCAGACTTGCCATCGGCCGCCACGGCGCCGCGGTGGGTCAAACAGGCCAGAGAATTAATCGCAGTCGATACCAGCCAATGCGACGGTTTATCATCCATCTGCGCGATCAAACCGAAGCCGCAGCTATCTTGCTCGAACTGCGGGCGGTACAGCGTGCCTTCCAACCAGCTTTGTCTATCCATCACAACGGAACCCTTAAGCCAAAAAAACAAACGCACTAGGGATTGACCCTAGTCAAGAGAAAGGGCTTGATTCTAGCTTTTAAGGGTGCTAAACGCAACCCAAACCAATTGGCACTGGACAATCGGGAAAAACCCTGAAACTACGCCATCTGGGTATTTTTCACTTTGTCAGCCTGAATTCAAATCCGATTCAAGCCCTCGTCAATTGCCCACGGCTGCCGCCGGCAAAATGAACAAAGCTTAAGCTGCCGGCGAGGCAAAACTTCGTACACTAAGCGCCCACACCTTTTCCCGCCGGAGACCATCATGCGTCAAGATGATCATCAGCTGCGCTTTCTGGCCGAACATTTGCTGAACTTGGGGTTTAAAGACATCGGCGAGCGCGAACGCAATGCCCTGCTGCGTATTTCGCGCCGCCTGCAAGCCAATCGGGGGGATGAGCGCATCCCGGTCGAAGGGGTGACCTTTGGCGAGCGACTGGCCGACCGGGTGGCCGAATTTGGCGGCTCGTGGACTTTTATCCTGCTCTTTGCCTCATTTTTGCTCGGCTGGGCGGTACTGAATACCGACATCCTGCGTGCGCAGGCTTTCGACCCCTACCCGTATGTGTTTTTAAATCTGATTTTGTCGATGCTGGCCGCGATCCAGGCGCCGATCATTATGATGTCGCAAAACCGCCAGGCTGCCCGCGATCGGCTCACCATGCTGCGCGATTTCGAGGTCAATCTGAAAGCCGAAGCTGCGCTGCAAGCGCTGAATCAGCGGGTAGATCACCTTAGCTGGCAAATCCTGGCCGATCTGCACGAACTAAAAGCGCAAGGTAAATCCAGCGCGGCGGGCGCACCCGCTATGCCAGATAGCGGCGCAGCGGCCCAACCCAAGCAGGATGAGCTTAAGCCGAGCGCGGCTTAGTGGGCTTGCCGGCTGGCGCCGGCGCGGCGGCTCCTTCCTTATTACTACGCGGGCGAACGGTCTGCGTTTTCTTCGCCTCGGTGACAGGCTGTTCGCCAGCAGCTGCGGGTGCGCCCTTCATTTGCGCAGCCTTCGCCTGTCTGGCCCTGGGCGACCCCGTCAGCCGCGCAGGCACCGGACGCGCAGTAGTAGCGCTCGCCGGCCCCGTCAAGCCACGCTGATGCGCCGCATCGCTGCGCTCAATCGCTATCGCGATCAGATAATGCACCAAATCTCGATCGTGGCCGATTACCGCCACACAAGCCTGGCGCAGCCGCTCGATCAACTTGGGTTCTGGCGAATCAATCACCCGTTTGTAGCGGTTGTATTTAAACTGAGCATCCCCGACGATGGCTTCCAGTTGGCGCAGGCGCTCAGGCTGATTATGCCGCAGGCGATACAGCTTACTTTTGGCCGCCACTTTACGCTCATGGTCGGGCCGCAAAATCACCAGCCAATCGGCGGGCGCGGCAGGGGTGGCTTGATCGCTCATGCTGAACTCCAGTGCAAAACAGGTAATCGTTCATTATACGGTGCGCCGCCAAGGGTGGCCGCGCAAAAATAAGCCAGCGCAAGGCTGGCTTATATAAGGGGTATTGCTCGGCAAGCTAGATAAAAAGCTACCACACAACAGATACCCACTTAGCGTGGCAAACTACTCGCCCCCATCAGGTAAGCATCCACTTCACGCGCCGCCTGCCGGCCCTCGCGGATGGCCCACACCACCAAGGATTGGCCACGGCGCATATCGCCGGCGGCAAAGACTTTATCGACGCTAGTACGGTAACAGCCTTGACCTTCTGTGCTGGCTTTGGCGTTGCCACGTGCGTCTTTCTCCACGCCAAAGGCATCCAAAATGCTGGCAATCGGATTGGTAAAGCCCATGGCCAGAAAAACCAGATCGGCCGGGATATCAAACTCGCTGCCGGCCACCACTTCGGGCTTACCGCTGGCCCAATCCAGCTTGACCAGTTTCACGGCTTTGACCTGGCCATTCTCGCCCACGAAGCCTTGGGTTTGCACCGCAAAATCACGGCTCACCCCTTCTTCGTGACTGCTCGACGTCCGCAGCTTCACCGGCCAATACGGCCATACCTGCGGTTTGTCTTCGCTTTCAGGCGGCATAGGCATCAGCTCTAACTGAGTCACGCTGGCGGCGCCATGGCGATTACTGGTGCCGACACAATCGCTACCGGTATCGCCACCGCCAATCACCACCACATGCTTACCTGCGGCATTGATCGGGTTGGCCGCGCCACCTGCCACTTGCTTGTTCTGCGCAATCAGCAGTTCGAGCGCGTAGTGAATACCCTTGAGCTCACGGCCGGCTACCGGCAAATCACGTGGCACTTCAGCGCCCCCGGCCAGAATCACCGCATCAAACTCAGCATTGAGCTCAGCAGGCGTCACTACGGTCGTAGCATCATTGACAATCCCAGCGGGTATATCGCCAGAGCCAACGACAGTATTGGTTTTGAAGACAATACCCTCAGCCGCCAGCTGCGCCAGCCGGCGATCAATCACATCCTGCCCAAGCTTGAAATCCGGAATGCCATAGCGCAGCAAACCGCCGGCTTGGTCATTTTTTTCAAACACAGTGACCGCATGTCCCACCCGCGCCAGCTGCTGCGCGGCGGCGAGGCCCGCCGGGCCGGAACCGACGATGGCCACTTTTTTACCAGTGGCCTGCGCCGCCGGTTGCGGCACGATCCAGCCGTTTTCCCAGCCTTTGTCGATAATGGCGCGCTCGATCGATTTAATCCCCACCGGCTCGGCATTAATGCCCAAAGTACAGGCAGCCTCACACGGCGCCGGGCAGACCCGGCCGGTGAATTCGGGAAAGTTGTTCGTCGAATGCAGCACGGTGAGCGCATTTTGCCAATCTTGCCGATATACCAGATCGTTAAAATCCGGGATCACATTATTGACCGGGCAACCGTTATTGCAGAACGGAATACCGCAATCCATACAACGCGCGCCTTGCAGCTTGGCAGCGGCATCATCAAGCGCTGGTACGAATTCGCGATAGTGCGTCAGGCGCTGCGCCACCGGCTCATATGTTTCCTTGATGCGTTCAATTTCCAGAAAACCAGTCGGCTTACCCATTATGCGATCTCCTTCCGGGTGGCTTCTTCAAGTTTGGCGGCGGCCATTTCCTGCATTTCAGTCAGCGCGCGGCGATATTCGTTCGGGAATACTTTAACGAAAGCGGTGCGGCTTTCAGTCCAGTTCGCCAAAATCTCGGCAGCGCGCAGGCTACCGGTCAGGGCGGCGTGCTGCTCGATCAGGGCTTTTAGCTGGGCTTCGTCGGTCAGGCCATTGTGGAATGGCTGGGCTTGCGCTTCAGCTGCCAGCACCGGCTCCAGCGCCACTTGCGCCATATTGCAACGGCTCGCAAATACGCCTTCTGGGTCGTAAACGTAGGCAATCCCGCCCGACATCCCGGCGGCAAAGTTGCGGCCCGTGTTGCCCAGCACCACCACCGTACCGCCGGTCATGTATTCGCAACCGTGATCGCCCACGCCTTCGACCACCGCGGTGGCGCCGGAATTGCGCACCGCAAAGCGCTCGCCGCCGACACCGGCAAAGAACGCCTCACCGGCAATCGCGCCAAACAACACGGTATTACCGACGATGATGTTTTCCCAGGTTTGGCCCACAAAGCTAGCCGCTGGGCGAATCACAATCCGCCCGCCCGACAGGCCTTTGCCGACATAATCGTTGCCTTCACCGGTGAGTGTGATGGTAATGCCTCGCGCCAAAAACGCACCAAAACTCTGACCCGCCGTGCCCTGCAGGGCCACGCGCAGAGTGTCATCTGGCAAACCGGCGTGACCATAACGGCGCGCTACTTCACCCGACAACATCGCACCCACAGTGCGGTTGATGTTTTTCACTGGAAGATTGATTTGCGTGGCTTCACCGCGTTCCAGCGCCGGCGCCGCTTGTTTAATCAACTCTTGGTCAAGCGCTTTAACCAGGCCGTGATCTTGCGTTTCTGCGTGTAGACGCGCCACTTCGGCTGGCATGCTTGGCTGATAGAAGATCTTGCTGAAATCCAGCCCTTTGGCCTTCCAGTGTTCGATCCCGGCTTGTTTATCCAAGAGATCAGATCTGCCGATCAAGTCGTCAAATTTGCGAATACCCATCTGCGCCATGATCTGGCGCGCTTCTTCAGCCACAAAGAAGAAGTAATTCACCACATGCTCAGGCTGGCCTGAGAACCGTTGGCGCAGTACTGGGTCTTGGGTTGCCACACCGACCGGGCAGGTGTTGAGGTGACACTTGCGCATCATGATGCAACCCTCAACCACCAGCGGCGCAGTGGCAAAGCCGAATTCGTCGGCGCCGAGCAGGGCACCAATCACCACATCGCGACCAGTTTTCATCTGGCCATCAACCTGCACGCGAATCCGGCCACGCAATTTATTCAGCACCAGCGTTTGCTGCGTTTCGGCCAAGCCCAATTCCCATGGCCCGCCCGCGTGTTTGATCGACGATTGTGGCGAAGCACCGGTACCACCGTCGTGACCCGCAATGACCAAGTGATCGGCTTTGGCTTTCGACACCCCCGCCGCCACGGTACCCACGCCGACTTCGGCAACGAGCTTGACTGAAATTGAGGCCACTGGATTGACGTTTTTCAGATCGTGAATCAGCTGCGCCAAATCTTCGATCGAGTAAATATCATGGTGCGGTGGCGGCGAAATCAGGCCCACGCCCGGCACCGAGTGCCGCAATTTACCGATGTATTCCGAAACCTTATGGCCGGGCAGCTGCCCCCCCTCGCCCGGCTTGGCGCCTTGCGCCATCTTGATCTGGATTTGATCGGCGTTGACGAGGTATTCAGTCGTCACCCCAAAACGCCCCGACGCCACCTGCTTGATCGCCGAACGCAGGCTATCGCCTTCTTTAAACGTATAGTCGCGCTCGATGCGGTTTTTACCAATCACTTCGGATAGCGTTTGACCGGCTTTCAGCGGTTTGAAGCGCGTTGCATCCTCACCGCCTTCACCGGTGTTCGATTTACCACCAATGCGGTTCATCGCAATCGCTAGCGTTGAGTGCGCCTCGGTCGAGATGGAGCCCAGCGACATTGCGCCGGTAGCAAAGCGCTTCACAATCTCGGCAGCCGGTTCGACTTCTTCCAGCGGCACAGCAGCACCCGCGGCTTTAATCTCGAACAGGCCGCGCAGTGTTAAGTGGCGTTTGCTTTGATCATTGATCAGCGCGGCGTATTCTTTGTACGTTGAGTACGAATTGCTTCGTGTTGCGTGCTGCAACTTGGCAATTGAATCAGGCGTCCACAAATGGTCTTCGCCGCGAATCCGGAAGGCATATTCACCGCCGGCGTCGAGCATATTGGCCAGCACCGGATCGGCACCAAAGGCGGCGGTATGCAGGCGCACGGCTTCTTCGGCCACTTCAAACAGGCCAATGCCTTCGACATTGCTTGGTGTGCCGGTGAAGTATTTCTTCACAAAGGCTTTTTGCAAGCCAATGGCTTCAAAGATCTGCGCGCCGGTGTACGACATATAGGTCGAAATACCCATTTTTGACATCACCTTCAGCAGGCCTTTGCCGACCGCTTTGATGAAGTTTTTCTGGTATTTCGCCGCGGTTTCGGCGTCGTTACCGGCAAGATCCGCCAAGGTAGCCAAGGTCAGATAAGGGTGCACGGCTTCAGCGCCATAGCCACCCAGCAAGGCAAAGTGATGTGTTTCGCGCGCCGAACCGGTTTCAACCACCAAGCCGGTACTCGTGCGCAGGCCGCGTTTGACCAAATGCTGGTGCACCGCCGAAGTGGCCAGCAAGGCCGGGATCGCAACATGGTCTTGATCCATATTGCGATCAGAAACGATCAGGATATTGGCGCCTGATTTCACCGCGTCTTCCGCTTCGGCCACCAAGGACGCCAGACGGGCTTCAACGCCAGCCTGCCCCCACGCAACCGGATAGCAAATATCCAGCTCATGCGAATAAAACTTGCCGCTGGTGTATTGGCCGATATGGCGGATTTTCTCCATCTCGGCGCTCGACAGAATTGGCTGCGCCACTTCCAGCCGGATCGGCGGGTTGATATCGGTGGTGCCCAGCAGATTGGGTTTCGGGCCGATGAAGGATACCAGCGACATCACCATATCTTCGCGGATCGGGTCGATCGGCGGGTTGGTTACCTGCGCGAATAATTGCTTGAAGTAGTGATACAGCGGCTTATTTTTGCTCGAAAGCACCGGCAGCGCGGCATCATTGCCCATCGAGCCGGTGGCTTCTTCGCCATTTTTGGCCATGGGTTCCAGCAGAAACTTAATGTCTTCCTGGGTAAAGCCAAACGCTTGCTGGGCATCGAGCAGGCTGGCTTTCGGGGCCACGGACTGCGCGGCATCCGATTCGATTTCGTCGAGCTTCACGCGGATTTTATCAATCCACTCGCGGTAAGGCTTGGCATTGGCCAGGCTGTCTTTGAGCTCTTTGTCATCAATAATACGGCCTTGCTCCAGATCGATCAGGAACATTTTGCCCGGCTGCAGGCGCCATTTTTTATTGATGCGCTCGTCCGCAATCGGCAATACGCCCGATTCTGACGCCATCACCACCAGATCATCGTTGGTGACCAGATAGCGTGCGGGGCGCAGACCATTACGATCCAGCGTGGCGCCGATCTGGCGGCCATCGGTAAACGCCACTGCGGCGGGGCCATCCCATGGCTCCATCATCGCGGCGTGGTATTCGTAGAAGGCGCGACGTTTTTCGTCCATTTCGCCGTTCTTTTCCCACGCTTCGGGGATCATCATCATCATCGCTTGCGCGAGGGAATAACCGCCCATCACCAAGAGTTCGAGCGCGTTATCAAACGAGGCGGAATCCGATTGGCCCGGATAAATCAGCGGCCAGACTTTATCGAGGTCTTTACCGAGCACGGGCGAGCTAATGGCGCGCTCACGCGCACGGATCCAGTTCACATTGCCGCGCAGCGTGTTGATCTCGCCGTTGTGGGCGATATAGCGGAACGGGTGCGCCAGATCCCAAGTGGGGAAAGTATTGGTCGAGAAGCGTTGATGCACCAAGGCTAGTGCAGAAATACAGGCCGGGTCTTGCAGATCGAGGTAGTACTCGCCCACCTGATCAGCCAGCAGCAGGCCTTTGTAGTTAATCGTGCGCGCCGAGCAGGACGGAATGTAATACTCGCCGCCATGTTTGAGTTTCAGCGCACGAATGGCGTGCGAGGCACGTTTACGGATGATATACAGCTTGCGCTCGAGCGCATCGGTCACCAGCACATCGTTGCCGCGGCCAATAAACAGCTGGCGAATGACTGGTTCGCTCGCCTTCACCAGCGGCGACATTGGCATCTCGCGATTGACCGGCACATCGCGCCAGCCCAGCACGATTTGTTTCTCGGCCCGCACTGCGCGCTCGATTTCCTGCTCACAGGCCATCCGGGCGGCAGGCTCTTGCGGCAGAAAACACATCGCCACACCATAGTCGCCCTGCGGCGGCAACACGATACCCTGCCCCAGCATAGCCTTGCGATACAGCGCATCCGGGATCTGGATCAAGATACCCGCACCATCACCCGCCAGCGGGTCGGCACCCACGGCGCCGCGGTGATCGATATTCTTCAGAATGAGCAAGCCTTGCTCGATGATGCTATGGCTTTTCTGCCCTTTGATATGGGCCACAAAGCCCACGCCACAGGCGTCGTGTTCATTTGCCGGGTCGTACATCCCCTGCGCTTCTGGTCGTTGTTCTAACATCCGCTGGTGTCCTCTCTGCTGGTCTGACTGCCACCCCACGGCGGCGTGCGTGCTACCTGCCACACTATCGTCAGTCGTCCAGCAGTTTGCCAGAAAGCGCCGGCGTCAATTAGGGAAATTCACGAAAATTTAATCCATGTCAGACCCACGCCGCACGATTCGCCCCAGCTGGGCCAGCGTTTAGGCCAGCCAGTCGCGCGCTGGCAGAAAATCGGTATACAGCGCGGCCTCTGGACTGCCGGCGGCGGGCTGGTAGTCGTAGCGCCAGTTGGCCACCGGCGGCATCGACATCAAAATCGATTCGGTCCGCCCACCCGATTGCAGGCCAAACAGGGTGCCGCGATCCCACACGAGGTTAAACTCTACATAGCGCCCCCGGCGATAGCCTTGCCAATCGCGCTCGCGCTGGCCGTATTCGCAATCTTTGCGGCGCGCCATAATCGGCGCATAGGCAGGCAAAAAGGCATCGCCCACTGCACGCAGCAGGGCAAAACTCTCGGCAAAACCCAGCCGGGCAAAATCATCAAAGAAGATCCCGCCCACGCCGCGCGCTTCTTGCCGGTGTTTCAGGTAGAAGTAACGATCGCACCAAGACTTAAACTCCGGATACAGCTCCGCCCCAAACGGCGCCAGCGCAGCGGCGCAGGTCTGGTGAAAATGCCGCGCATCATCCACGTGGCCGTAATACGGAGTCAGATCCATCCCGCCGCCGAACCAGAATACCGGTGCATCTGCACTACCGGCCGCCGGCTTGGCGATGAAAAAGCGCACATTCATATGCACAGTGGGGATATAAGGGTTGCGCGGGTGCAGCACCAGCGAGACGCCCATCGCCTCCCAGGCGCGGCCGGCGAGTTCAGGGCGATGCGCGCTGGCCGACGGTGGCAGCTGCGCCCCCATCACATGCGAGAAATTTACCCCGCCGCGCTCAAATACCTGCCCTTCTTCGATCAGCCGGCTAATCCCGCCGCCACCCTCAGCGCGCTCCCAGCTATCGGTGCGAAAACACAGACCATCAATCGACTCCAGCGTGGCTACGATGTTTTGCTGCAGGGTAAGCAGATAATCTTTAACTGCCGCCAGTTGCTGGCTGGACAGTGCGGCAGAATCAGGCTGGCTGGCGTGGGTCATGGGTGGCCGCTCCGGGCAAAAACGTGAATGCGCGCCATGATACGCTGTGCCCGCCTGCGACTCCACCCTACTCACCCCCACCCTGTATAGCCATACAACACAGAGGGGTATTTGCTCGCTGGGCTATACCCAGACAGGTCAATTTGCTTGCTCTTTTTATTGTTTGCCTATTTTTTAATCAGCGGGTACAATCCGCGCCTTCCTTGATTCCCCCAGCCCTTGCGCCATGCACATTGGCCCGTATCAGCTCAAAAACAATCTGATCGTTGCGCCGATGGCCGGGGTGACTGATCGCCCTTTTCGCCAGCTGTGCAAGCGCTTTGGCGCCGGCCACGCCGTGTCGGAAATGATCACGGCCGATCAATCGCTGCGGGCGCACAAAAAATCCATCAATCGCGCCAATTTCGTCGGCGAGCTGGCGCCCATTTCGGCGCAGATTGCCGGCTCTGATCCGGCTCAGCTGGCCGAAGCGGCCCGCTATCAGGTGGCCAATGGCGCGCAGATTATCGATATCAATATGGGCTGCCCGGTGAAAAAGGTTTGCAACAAGCTGGCTGGCTCAGCCCTGCTGCAAGACGAAGCACTGGTGGGGCAGATACTGGATGCCGTCGTCGCCGCGGTGGCGCCGGACAATATCCCGGTTACGCTAAAAACCCGCCTCGGCTTTGCCAATGGCGCCGAGAATATCCTGCGGGTAGCCGAGCGCGCGCAGGCGGCCGGAATTGCCGCGCTGGCGATTCATGGCCGCACGCGTGAAGACATGTACAACGGCAACGCCCGCTACGCGCTGATTCGCGAAGTGAAACGCAGTTTGCAGATTCCGGTGATTGCCAATGGCGACATCGATAGCCCTCGCAAGGCCGCACAGGTGCTCCAGGACACGGGCGCCGATGCGATTATGATTGGCCGTGCCGCACAAGGCCGGCCGTGGATATTCCGCGAAATTGCGCACTTTCTGGCCACCGGCGAAGAAATGCCGCCCCCGGAAGTCATCGAGATTCGCGACGTCTTACTGCAGCACTTGGATGATCTGTACGCCTTTTATGGCGAATATTCGGGCTGCCGCATCGCCCGCAAGCACATTGCCTGGTATACCAAGGGCCTGGCGGGGAGTAATGAATTCCGGCAAGCCATGTACGCCGAGGAATCTACCGCCGGCCAGGCGCAGATGACGCGCCAATTTTTTGATCAGCTGCTCGCCTTTGGCGAGCGCTTGCAATACCAGCCGGCGACCCCGGCTGACTCTGCGGCCGCCGCCCTGCCATCCGCAGCGGATGCGCGCCACCCACAATAAGAAAAATCGGATTAACCATGAACCAAGCAACCGATGTGATTGCCATCGCGATTCAACAATCGCTGGACCAATACTTTAACGATCTGGACGGTGAGCCGCCCAGCGCCCTGTACGACATGGTACTGGGCCGCATGGAAAAGCCGCTGCTGATCGATATTCTGGCGCGCGTGGGGGGTAACCAGACCCAGGCCGCCGAAATGCTAGGCATTAACCGCAATACCCTGCGCAAGAAATTACAAACCTACAATCTGCTGTAAGCCTCACGGCGCACCGCAGCTTGGCCTTTTTTTGATTGAGTAGTGTGATCTTTGAGGAAGAACGATGAGCAAAATCACTCGTGCGCTGATTAGCGTATCTGACAAAACCGGCGTACTCGAATTCGCGCAAGCCCTGGTGGCCCAAGGCGTCGAAATCCTGTCGACCGGCGGCACGGCCAAGCTGTTTGCAGACGCAGGTCTGCCCGTGATCGAAGTCGCCGATTACACCGGCTTTCCAGAAATGCTGGATGGCCGCGTCAAAACGCTGCACCCGAAAATCCACGGTGGCATTCTGGGTCGCCGCGATCTGGATGCCCACGTGAGCACCATGCAAGAGCACGGCATCGGCAATATCGATCTGGTGTGCGTGAATCTGTATCCATTTGAAGCCACCATCGCCAAGCCTAACTGCAGCTACGAAGATGCGATCGAAAACATCGACATCGGCGGCCCGGCCATGGTGCGCTCTGCCGCGAAAAACCACGCTCACGTCTCCATCGTGACCGATGCCGCCGATTACAGCGCCCTGATCGCCGAAATGCAGGCCAACGCTGGCGCCCTGAGCCTGGCCACCCGCAAAAACCTGGCCAAGAAAGCCTTTAGCCACACCGCCGCTTACGATGGCGCGATCTCCAACTACCTGACCGCGCTGACCGAAGATGGCGAAAAAGCCGCCTATCCAAACCGCCTGAACCTGCAGTTCGAAAAAGTGCAGGACATGCGTTACGGTGAAAACCCACACCAATCTGCGGCGTTCTACCGCGATCTGCAGCCAGCAGCGGGTAGCCTCGCCAACTACAAGCAATACCAAGGCAAAGAGCTGAGCTACAACAACATCGCCGACTCGGATGCCGCGTGGGAATGCGTGAAGCAGTTTGCCGAGCCTGCCTGCGTGATCGTGAAACACGCCAACCCATGTGGTGTGGCCGTGGCCAAAGATCTGTACACCGCGTATCGCCTGGCGTTTGCCACCGACACCACCAGCGCATTTGGCGGCATTATCGCCTTCAATAAAGTGGTGGATGTCGACACGCTGGAAGCGGTATCGGCGCAATTCCTCGAAGTGCTGATCGCTCCGGGCTACACCCCTGAAGCGCTGGCTCTGGTCGCGAAAAAACCGAATGTACGCGTACTGGAAGTCGCCATCGAAACCGGTGAAAACCGCTTTGATCTGAAACGCGTGGGTGGCGGTCTGCTGGTGCAAACCCCAGACGTGCACGCGCTGACTCTGGCCGATCTGAAAGTAGTAACTAAACTGCAACCAAGCGATGAGCAGCTGAAAGACCTGCTGTTTGCCTGGAATGTGGCGAAATTTGTGAAATCCAACGCGATTGTGTTCTGCGGCAAAGGCCAGACCCTCGGGATTGGCGCCGGGCAGATGAGCCGCGTGGATTCAACCAAAATCGCCGCAATTAAAGCGCGCAATGCGGGCCTTGAGCTGCGTGGCTCAGTCGCCGCGTCGGATGCCTTCTTCCCGTTCCGTGATGGCGTGGATGTGATTGCCGAAAACGGCGTCTCGGCCATCATCCAGCCGGGCGGCTCACTGCGTGATGAAGAAGTCATCGCCGCCGCCGATGAGCACGGCATTGCGATGGTGATGACCGGCATTCGTCACTTCCGTCACTAAGCGCACACACAGCGGCACTACACTCCGGTGAGTGCCGCGGCGCGGGATGGGTTACGAAACGTCACGCGCCACGCGGGGATGCTGCAGTACACTGCCAGCATCCCATTTGTATTTTCTACATACCATCAGTGCGTATATCCATGCAGCCATCAATAAACAAGGCTTGTATCGATATACCCATTCAGGAGTCAGCCATGCTGAAAAAAATCTGGGCCATCTGCCTACTGGCCGCCACCCTTGCCCTGCCAGCCAAAGCAGTCGAATGTGAAAACTGGTGGTGGGGTTTTGATGCCGCCTGTAGCCACATTAGCGGCACTTGGAATGAAGGCACCGGCGGGCTGTACCTCACCGGCTACGCCTGGCATAACCGCGCCACCTACGACAAAGAAAATATCGATAGCTACAACGAATTCGCCTACGGCGGCGGCTTGGGCTATCACCGCCCGGTCGGCAATGGCAACGAAGAAATGATCTACGCCATTGGCTTTGCCGATTCACACGAACAACCGCAGTTTCACGTCGGCTACGGCCATATGTGGTACTGGAATGTGGCTGGCCCACTGCGCGCCGGGGCAGGCTGGACAGGCGGGGTGTTCTTCCGTAATTCCGATTTCAACTACCTGCCGGTGCCCTTTGTGCTACCCATGCTGGGCGTGAAATACGACAAAACCAATTTCTATGCCACCTATATCCCAGGTGGCAAAAACAACGGGAATGTCTTGTTCCTGTTTGCCCGTTTCGATTACTAAACTACCTGTCCGCGCGCTGGCCTCGTCCGGCGCGGGCATCCTGATGGAGTCCATATGAACATTCTGGTGATTGGTTCTGGCGGCCGCGAACACGCGCTAGCCTGGAAGCTGGCGCAATCTGAACGCGCAGGTAAAGTGTTTGTGGCGCCCGGCAATGCCGGCACCGCGCTGGATAAAAATCTCACCAACGTCAATCTCACTGACATTGCCGCTTTGGTTGAATTTGCCAAAACAGAAAACATCGCCCTGACCGTGGTCGGCCCAGAAGCGCCACTGTCGCAAGGCGTGGTGGATGCCTTTCGTGCCGCCGGCCTGAAAATCTTTGGCCCAACCCAAGCCGGCGCCCAGCTCGAATCATCGAAAGACTTTGCCAAAGCGTTCATGAAACGCCACGGTATTCCCACCGCTGATTACGAAACCTTTGCTGACGCCGCCAAAGCGCATGCCTATATCGACGCCAAAGGCGCACCGATTGTGATCAAGGCCGATGGCCTGGCTGCAGGCAAAGGCGTAGTTGTGGCAATGACTTTGACCGAAGCCCACGATGCGGTCGATGCGATGCTGTCAGACAACAAACTGGGCGACGCCGGCGCGCGCGTGGTGATTGAAGAATTCCTCACCGGCGAAGAAGCCAGCTTTATCGTGATGGTCGATGGCAAAAACGTGCTGGCGATGGCTTCAAGCCAAGATCACAAACGTTTGCTCGATGGCGACGAAGGCCCGAACACCGGCGGCATGGGCGCGTACAGCCCGGCCCCCGTGGTTACCCCAGAAATCCACGCGCGCGCGCTGCGCGAAGTGATTTTGCCCACCGTGCAAGGTATGGCCAAAGATGGCATCACCTACACCGGCTTTTTGTATGCCGGCCTGATGGTAGCTGAAGACGGCAGCCTGAAAACACTGGAATTTAACTGCCGCTTTGGCGACCCAGAAACCCAGCCGATCATGCTGCGCCTGAAATCCGATTTCGTCACGCTGATCGAACACGGCGTGAATGGCACGCTGGATCAAGTGGAATGCGAGTGGGATCGCCGCGTGGCGCTGGGCGTGGTGATGGCCGCGGCCAATTACCCAGAAACCCCACGCAAAGGCGATGTGATTACCGGCCTACCGGGCGAGCTGGCCGATGGCCATGTTTTCCACGCTGGTACCGCCTTGAATGCCGAAGGCCAGCCCGTAACCAGCGGCGGCCGCGTGCTCTGCGTAACCGCCTTTGGCGACAGCTACAAAATGGCACAAAAGCGCGCCTATGAAATTCTGGAAAGCATCCACTTTGATGGTATGCAATACCGCAATGACATCGCCTGGCGCGCGATCAACCGCAAATAAGCGCCACACCGCGCTACACAAAGCAGCCTTCGGGCTGCTTTTTTTACGCCCACACACACGCCAGCGGCATATTTTGTAACAAAACTACGTAACTAACGGCAAGTGTGCGAGAATGCCAGAGCCATTGAGCAAATGAGGCTGCAAGTGATCCGGGCAGCCGCTATCTTGTAATGATTCCTCCGAGGGCGGGGCGCCATGAGCACATCGACTGCATTACACCGTATCGTTATTGTCGGCGGCGGCGCCGGCGGTTTGGAATTAGCTACCCGCTTGGGGCGGCAATTGGGCGGGCGCCGGCAAGCGCAGATTATTCTGGTGGATGGCTCGCCCACCCATATCTGGAAACCGCTGCTGCACGAAGTGGCCACCGGCGCGCTCAACACCGGCGAAGATGAAGTCAATTATTTCGGCCATGGCTATCGCAATGGCTATCAGTTTGAATTTGGGTGGCTGCAAGGCGTCGATCGCGAGCGCAAAACCATTGCCCTCGCCCCGGTGCAAGGCGCCAATGGCGAGCAGCTGACTGGCGCACGCGAAATCGGCTACGACACTTTGGTGCTGGCGCTGGGCGCGATTGCCAATGATTTTGGCACCCCCGGTGCGCGCGAGCACTGCATGTTTCTGAATACCCCCGGCGATGCGGAGCAACTACGCCGGCGCATTTTGGATTTGTCGTTTGCGGTGGGCGCCACGGGCAATGGCGCTAGCAAACTTACGATCGGGATTGTCGGCGGCGGCGCAACGGGTGTGGAACTCGCTGCCGAGATCGACCATACCATTCGCGAAATGCATAACTATGGCGCCAATTTAAACCCAGCCCAGCTGGAAATCACCATTATCGAAGGCGCCAACCGGATTTTATCTGGCGCCCCCGAATCATTATCCGCCTATGCCAATGAAGCGCTGGTACAGCGCGGCATTATGGTGGCCTGCAATAGCCGTGTTGCGGCGGTTACCCCCGAAGGTTTTGCCCTCGCCGATGGCCAGCAAATCCCGGCCATGATTCGCGTTTGGGCTGCTGGGGTTAAAGCCGCCGATTGGCTTACCACGCTGGGGCTGCATACCAATCGCAATAACCAGATCGAAGTCACCACCACGCTGCAGACCCTGACCGACCCGGCGATTTTTGCCATCGGCGATTGCGCCAGCGCCCCCGATGGCGAAGGCGGCCCACAGCTGCCGGCCACTGCTCAGGTTGCCCATCAGCAAGCCAGCTGGCTGGCCGATGCGCTGATTCGCAAGCTGCGCCAACAGCCGATTACCCCCTTTGTATTCAAGCCGCAAGGCATGATGGTGTCGCTGGGTAAACACGCCGCCGTGGGTAGCCTGGCGGCGATTGTGGGGCCCAAGCGCAATTACTATGTGGAAGGTCGCGGCGCCAAGCTGATTTACGCCTCGCTCTATCGGCTGCATCAGGCGGCAGTACATGGCTGGGTACTGGCGGGCTTATTGTGGATCGGCGATAAACTGCGCCGGGTAGCACGCCCGAGCCTCAAGCTGCACTAAGTCTCGGAGCGGGCGGAGAAAAACGCCGCCCGCCGCCGCCCAAACTACGCTTTTCCGGTTAAAATAGCCGGTTTACCGCTTCCTTGTCCGGCATTGGCATGCAGCTCATCGTTCTTGGTCTGAATCACCAGACTGCGCCCGTCGCAGTGCGCGAGCGGCTGGCCTTTAATCCGGAAGACATGTTGCCGGCGCTCACCGAGCTGGTGGCGCTCAAAGGCGTGTTTGAAGCGGCGATTGTCTCTACCTGTAATCGCACCGAGCTGTATTGTCACGCCCGTGACATTGATGCTGTGACGTATTGGCTGGCAAACAATCGCCATCAAGACCTGCAGAACATTACCCCCCACCTGTATCTATACAAAAATGCCGAAGCTGCCCGCCATGCCTATCGCGTGGCCTGTGGCTTGGATTCCATGGTGGTGGGTGAAACCCAGATTTTGGGCCAGCTCAAAGATGCCGAGCGCCAGGCGCGAGAAGCCGGCACGATGGGCACCTTGCTCAACGGGGTATTCCAGCGCGCCTTTGCCGTCGCCAAAGATGTGCGCACCCAAACCAAAATTGGCGCCGCCTCGGTCTCGATGGCCGCGGCTGCGGTGAAGCTGGCCGAGCGGATTTTCCCTACCGTAGCCGAATGCAAGGTGCTGATGATTGGCGCCGGCGAGATGATCGAGCTGTGCGCCACGCATTTTGCCGCGCAGTCCCCCTGTAAGATCGCCGTTGCCAACCGCACTCTGGAACGGGGCGCGGCGCTGGCGGCCGAGCATGGTGGCGAGGCATTTATCCTCAGCGAGCTACCCGAGCGGATTCACGAATTCGATATCGTAGTGACCTCTACCGCGGCGCCGCTGCCGATTGTGGGCAAAGGCATGATCGAGCGCGCCCTGAAAAAGCGCCGCCACCGGCCGATGTTTATCGTCGATCTGGCCGTACCGCGCGATGTGGAAAGCGAAGTGGGCGAGCTGCAAGACGCCTACCTTTACACCGTGGATGATCTGGCCCAGGTGGTGCAACAAGGTATGGCTTCTCGCCAAGCCGAGGTGAGCAGCGCCGAAGCCATCGTGGGCGAAAAGGTCAAAGAATTTGACGCATGGCTAGCCAGCCGCGCAATGGTGCCCACCATTCGCGATCTGCGCGACCATGCCGAGCGCATCAGCCGCGCCGAGCTGCAAAAAGCGCAAAAACGCCTCGCCGCTGGGGATGATGCCCAGCGGGTACTGGAGCAACTGGCGCAGCAAATCAGCAATAAATTTCTGCATGCACCGCTGGCCGCACTCAATAGCGCCCAGCCCGATGAGCAGGAAGCCTTGGTGGCGCTGGTGCGCCGCCTGTACCGCCTACAGGATCAAGCCTGATGCGCGGCCCCTGCCTATTCTAGCGGCGCCCGACGCTACCCCTCTTGTCGTCTACCATCGCGGTAGACCCGATTTGCTTTTGAATTGAAGACACCATGAAACCGTCTATCCAAGCCAAACTGGCCCAATTGGCCGACCGCCTCGAAGAAGTCAACGCGCTGTTGTCATCCGAAGAAGCCACCCGCGATATGGAACAATATCGCAAGCTCAACCGCGAGCACAGCGAGCTCACCCCGGTGGTGGAGCTCTGGCATGAGTTTAATCGCGTGAATGCCGACATTGCCGCCGCGCAAGACATGCTCAGCGACCCGGATATGAAAGAGCTGGCCGAAGAAGAAATCAAAGCCGGTAAGGCCCGGATTGAAGAGCTCGATCTGGAGCTGCAAAAAGCGCTGCTGCCCAAAGACCCCAACGATGAGCGCAATATCTTTCTGGAAATTCGCGCCGGTACCGGTGGCGATGAATCGGCGCTGTTTGCCGCCGACCTATTTCGGATGTACAGCCGCTATGCCGAGCGCAATCGCTGGCAGGTGGAGATCATGTCGGCCAGCGAATCTGACCTTGGCGGCTACAAAGAGATCATTGCGCGCATTGCCGGCTTTGGCGCCTATTCGCGGCTGAAGTTCGAATCGGGCGGCCATCGTGTGCAGCGTGTACCGGCCACCGAAACCCAAGGCCGTATTCATACTTCCGCGTGCACCGTTGCTGTGATGCCCGAGGCGGATGAGCTGGAAGAAATTAATATCAACCCGGCTGACCTACGCATCGACACCTTCCGCGCCAGCGGCGCTGGCGGGCAGCACATTAACAAAACTGATTCGGCCGTGCGGGTCACGCATATTCCAACCGGCATTGTGGTGGAATGCCAGGACGACCGCTCGCAGCATAAAAACAAAGCCCGCGCCCTGGCGGTATTGTCGGCGCGGATTAAAGACGCCCAGCTGCGCGAGATTCAGGCCAAGGAAGCGGCCGAGCGTAAATCGCTGGTCGGCTCGGGCGATCGCTCCGAACGCATCCGCACCTACAACTATCCGCAAGGGCGGATGACCGATCACCGCATCAACCTGACGCTGTATAAACTCGATTCGCTGATGGATGGTGATTTGAGCGAGCTCACCCAGGCGCTGATCAATGAGCATCAGAC
The DNA here is from genome assembly GCF_000799095.1 of Chitinibacter sp. ZOR0017. Lineage (NCBI taxonomy): Bacteria > Pseudomonadati > Pseudomonadota > Betaproteobacteria > Neisseriales > Chitinibacteraceae > Chitinibacter > Chitinibacter sp. ZOR0017. The sequence continues at coordinate 37,875 of NZ_JTLG01000042.1, forward strand.
CGAGTTGCTGGCCCAGCTGGGTGAAAGCTAAGCGCCCCTAGTGGGTATTGCCCTGCAAGCCAATCCTAATATGGACTACAGCGCAATACCCTAGCGCCGCGGTGGCAGCAGGAAATTGCCGTAGCGGCGTTCCAGATAATGCGCTACACCATGCGCGCCCCAATGCTCGTATTGGGTTACCGCCAGATTAATCAGCTGGCGGGCATGGTGAAAATGCTGCTGCCCAAACAGATATTCACCATACAGCAAGGTCGCCAGCGCGTAATCGTGGTGTTGCTGCTGCTGGCGCGCCAGCTCGATTGCAGCCAAAAACGCCGCTTGCGCCTGCTCGAATTCGGCAAAACGCCCGGCATATTGCGCTTCCAGCAATGCCGCCTTGCAGGCAAACAAGGCCGGATTCAGCTCTGCCCACTGCTGCAGCCGCTGGCGAATGCGGTTTAAGCGCCGGCGCGCCCAAGGGCCATCATAATGCCCCAGCCGGCAGCCATTCAGGCCCTGCAAATACTGCATCAGCGCCGCCAGAATCGAGCCACGCACCGCGGTATGACGCTGCCAGCCCACAGCCAGCTGGCCGAGCGCGGCATCACTGGCGCCGCAGTAGGTCGCCGTCAGGGCCGACAGCAAATGGAAATGGCATAGATTCAACGCATCATCGCGCTGCATCAGCGCCGCAAAGCCTTCCTGCGTGAGAAACGCGCCGACACCCAGCCAGGGCGGGTTATCGCTTGTATGTGCTAGGCCATATAGCGCCTGGCGGAAGGCATTGGACATCGGCAACAACTGCAATTGCCGCGTATGGCGCAAATCATCTTCGACCTTGGCCGCTTCACGCTCCAGATGCTGCAGCGGGCTGCCATTCAGCAGCGAATGGCCAATGTAAAACATGCTGGCATAGCCGGCATATTCAAAATCGCCTTCCAGCAAAGCGTTTTGCTGCCAGCGCCACAAATTCGGCAGCAGCTGCTGCAAGCCGGCTCGCCATGGCTGAATCAAGCCCAAGCTCAAAATCGGCACTTGATGGCGAGGCCACAGTATCAGGTTTTCATCCAGTGCCGCCGCTTCAGCTTCCGCCACATCGGCGAGCTTAAAGGCCGCGGCATAGCGGCGCAGGGCCGTCAGCGCCAACGCCGCACCAATTTTGGCCACCACATCGTGGGGCGAGCGGCCATAGCGATGTTGCAGCCGCAGCTGGCGCACTGTCACCCCCGCCAGCGCGGTTGGCCGAGCCAACAGACCCGGGCCATACAGCGCCGCCAGCACCCGCTGCGCGCGCAGCACCGAATCCATCGGGGTATTCTGCCCACAAGCCTGCTGCGCGGGACGATAGCGTAGCCGCTCCCAACCGGCCAGCACCAGCTCACGGGCCAGCGACCAATACGGGGTTTGGGTGGATAAATCTTGGCCCAGACTACCGAGCGCATCTTCGGCCGCGCCAAATAGCCCGGCGTAATCTTGCGTGAGTAGCGCCAGCCGCTGGCGGCAGGCCGACAAGGTGTAGCGCACTTGCGCGCTGGCCTCGGCCGGCAAGTTTTTTTGCACCACCAGCACTTCGCGATATTGATTGGGCTCTTGCAGGCAGGCGCACCATAAGTCGATCATTTGCTCGCTCAGGCTCACCTCGTCCAGCCACAGCCGTGGCCCGAGCAGCGCCATCATCTGCTCCAAAATCTGCGCTGCATGCAGCGGGCTGCCCTGCTGCAAAATCTCGCTGGCTACTTGCGCGCCGCGCTGCGCATATTTCACCCGATCGGCCTGAGTGAGCGCCGGGCCGGCCTGCTGGGCGTGCCGCAGCGCTTGCAAGGCATACTGCGGCAATTTCATCATGCGATAGGCCAGCCGCGCATGCAGCTCGGCCTCATGCTGATGCGGGCAGCTTTGCTGGGCCAGCCGCTGCAGATGCGGATGAATAAAGCGCCACACCGTACCGCCCAGATGTTCGATCAGGCCATAGCCACTGGCCAGCGCCAGATGCTCCAGCACCGCACTTTCGGGTAGGTAGTCGTGCAAAATCCGGGCATCAAACTCCAGCCCGATCAGGCTGGCCGTTTGCAGCATCTCTAGCCCGGTTTCGGTGAGTTGCAGCAGCTGCTCACGAAAATGGTTTTCTGCTTCTGGCACCCGCAATTGCAGCGAGATTTGCTGCAAGCGTTGCGCCCACTGCGCATCCGGCACCGGGCTGAGTAGATTATGCGCGGCCAGGCTATCGAGCAAAAAGCGGCACAACTGCAAATTACCCTGACAGGTTTGCTGCAAAAACGGCGCGATCTCGGCGGCCAGGCGCGGATTGATATTCTGCTCTTCCACCAGCCAGGTCATGGTGTCGCGAATGCTAAATGGCGCCAGCTGATACAGCTGACTCAGCTCATGCATCTGCCAGCGCACCAGCATCGGCAGCTGGGCGTCGCGCACGCAGAGCAAGATCATCAGATAGGGGGTGGAGCGATTCTCGATCAGGTAATCCAGCACCGCCAGCGCATCCTGATCCAGCTGATCGACGCCATCAATAATCCACACCAGTGGCCGCAGCTCACGGCTGGCGTGGCTGAGTAATTCCCCGGCCAACAGTTGCAGCTGCAAGGCCTGGGTTAAATCCAGCTCGTTACTGCTGGTTTGAATCAGGCCCAGCCGCGTACCCAGCTCCAGTAGTGCTTCGCGGCCACTTAGGCCTGAATCGCTCAGCTGCTGGCAGAGTGCTTGGCTGAGCTGACTGAGCCCAAGCAACAGACTATCGAGCGGGCTACCCCAGCTCAGCGACTCGATCCGGCTTTCGATCAGCATGCCGCCGCGCTCACGTACATGCGGCAACAGCTCATGGGCCAAGGTGGTTTTGCCCGAACCGCTCTCGCCGGCCAGGATCACCAGCTTGTGCCCGCCGGCGGCGGTTTCGGCCAGCGCAAAGCGCAAAGCACTGGCCACCGCCCGCCGATCCAAAGCTGGCGTTTCGGGGGCGATATCCGCAGGCAGAGTGCGAGAACCGGTGGCAGAAGCAGAGGCTGACAAGGCTTGAAAAACTCACAAAAGATGCCGTGATTGTGGCCGATTTATAGCGTAATTACCATGACTGCGGCACGCCATCACACAAAATACGCCAGTTCCCGACGCGTGCTGCCGGTGCAATTGCGCGCACAGGCTCAGCGCTTTGATATAATTGGCCGTTTTGGCTTTGGCGCAGACGCAATGAATGTATTTTACGAGGAAGACGGCAGCTTCAAAGTCGCCACCATCAACGACGAACAGGCCGCCAGCCTGCAGGTAGAAGACGCGCGCGGCAAGCGCAGCAAAATCAAAACTGCCAATGTGCTGCTCCGCTTTGATCGCATCAGCCTCGATGAATTTCTGAAAAACGCCCAAGCCCTGGCCGCCGAGGTGGATAGTAATTTCCTGTGGGAATGCTGCGGGCAAGATGAATTCGGCTTTGCCGACATTGCCGCCGAGTATTTTGGCGCCAACCCCAGCCTGACCCAGCAGGCCGCCGCCGTGATCGCCCTGCATGGCGCGCCGATGTATTTTTATCGCAAAGGCAAAGGCCGCTACAAAGCCGCCCCCGAAGAAAACCTGAAAGCCGCGCTGGCCGGGCTGGAACGCAAAGCGCGTGAAGCCGAGCAAATGGCCGCCTGGCAAGAGGAACTCCTCCGGGGTATCGTGCCAGAAGCCTTTGCTAGCAACCTTTCCCGCCTGATACATCGCCCGGATAAAAACGGCCTCGAATACAAAGCGCTGGCCCAGGCGGCCGAAGCGGCGCAATTATCGCCGCTGCGCCTGTTGGAAAAAATCGGCGCACTGGGCGATCTGGCCCAGTATCACCTCGATGGTTTCCTCAGCGCCCATTTCCCGAAAGGCCGAGGCTTTCCAGCGATTGAGCCGGTGTTCGCGCCCGAAGATTTGCCGATTGCCGATGTGGCTGCGTTCTCGATTGATGACGCCACCACCACCGAAATCGATGACGCCTTCAGCCTGAAAACCCTGCCCAATGGCAACTGGCAAGTCGGCATTCACATTGCCGCCCCGGTACTGGGCATTGCGCCGGGCTCGGCGGTGGATCAGCTGGTGCTCGATCGCCTCTCTACCGTGTATTTCCCCGGCGACAAGATCACCATGCTGCCGGATGAAGTGGTTGAAGTGTTTACCCTGCAAGAAGGCGCCGCCCGTCCCGCCCTCTCGATGTATCTGGAAGTCTCGCCCGGCTACGATGTCTTAAGCCATTACTCGCGTATCGAGCGCGTGCCCGTGGCCGCCAACCTGCGTCACCACGACATCGAGCCGTACTTTAATGAAGAGACCGCCGGCAAAGCCGACGGGCCGGATTTCCAATACAAGCAGGAACTCACCTTCCTCTGGCATCTGGCTGGCGCCCTGGAAGGCCGCCGCGGCAAGGCCGATCAACCCGGCCCGGTGCGACTGGATTACAGTTTTTACATTGATCGCGTCGAGGGCCAGCCCGAGCGCGTGCGCATCGTACCGCGCAAACGCGGCGCGCCCATGGATAAACTGGTGGCCGAGCTGATGATTTTGGTGAACAGCCAGTGGGGTACCGACCTGCGCGATGCTGAAATCGCCGGTATTTACCGCTCGCAAGGCGGCGGCCGGGTAAAACTCTCGACCCAAGCCACCGCCCATGCCGGTTTGGGCGTGGATTGCTATATGTGGTCTAGCTCGCCGCTGCGCCGCGCGGTGGATTTCATCAACCAGCAACAACTTGTGGCGATGATTCGGCAGGAAAAGCCGCGCTATCAGAAAAATGATGCCGAGCTATTTAGCGCCATTTCGGCTTTTGATGCCGCCTACGCCGCCTACGCTGATTTCCAGGACAAAATGGAGCGCTACTGGTGCATCCGCTATCTGGAACAGGAAGGCATGCAGGAATTCACCGCGCAGGTCATTAAAGAAAACCTGGTGCGGGTCGATGGCATGCCATTGGTCTTGCGCGTGGGCGGGCTGCCGGAACTGCCGGCTGGCACCACAGTCTCACTACAACGTTTGAATATCGATTATCTGGAATTGGCCGTCGAAGCGCGAATCGCCACCATTTAAGCGTCAGGCCCGGCCGCGCCGGGCCACTCATTTAGGAAGCCGCATGCAGCCCAACCGTCGTTTGTCCGATTTTCTGCCTTTGAAATTTGCCAATGGCCAGGAAGTACGGCAATTTTCCAAACCCTGCATCAGCTGCGGCCACATGCTGCATGCCAAACACATGCATGGCGTGGCCCGGCTGGTAGAAGACCATATCGCCATCGCCGCCACCGCGCGCTGCGAGCAGTGTGGTGCTGATTTTGGTGTCGCCTGCGTGATTAACAACCAGAAACAGGTTAAGCGCGTTATTTTGCCGCGCATTCTGTTTAACTGGTATCTGCGCAGCCTGCCTACCCAGCCGCGCGAAACCGCGCCACAGGCTGAAGTGCGTAACTGGCCCCTGCCCGAAGAGCGCGATGCACGCGAAGATGCGGCCGAAATCAGCCGTCAGCAAAGCTATCGCCCCAGCATCAGCGCGCAAGACATCGTGCGGGCCGAAGAAACGCTCGGCCGCTTTCAGGAAAAACCGATCCCAGCCTGGTTGCTGCTGGATGGCCGGCGCTATGAATTTGACCGCATCGCGCCCGATGCCCGCACCAAGGACGGTGAATACTTACTAGACGGCTGCCTGATCTATCGTCCAGCCTGATTATTTACGCTTGGCTTTTTGGGGCAAAGTTTTATAATCGCGCCTATCTTTTTCGGCTCTGCGCCTCTGGCGGGAGAACACCATGCAACGCAATATGCTCAAATCGAAGCTGCATCGCGTCACCGCGACGCATGCTGAACTGCATTACGAAGGCTCATGCGCCATCGATGAAAATCTGCTTGAAGCGGCCAATATCCGCGAATACGAAGCGATCGACATCTGGAACATCAATAATGGTGCGCGCTTCTCTACTTACGCGATCAAAGGCCAGCGCGGCTCAGGCATTATTTCGGTGAACGGCTCTGCCGCCCGCCACGCGCAAGTGGGCGATCTGCTCATCATCGCCACTTTTGCCGATTACAGCGAAGAAGAGCTGAGCAATCACAAGCCTTCGCTGGTGTATGTGGATAGCAATAACCGCATTACTCACAGCAGCAATGCCATCCCGACCCAGGCTGGCTAAGCGCCTACCGCCATTCGTCGGACAACCCGCTTTCGAGCGGGTTTTTTATTGCTTTCGAGTCAAGAAATTAGCCATTAAATCAAAACACTAAGCACCACCACCAACCCCATTTCTGGCCCCCATCAGCCCTAGCGGTGATGCAGATTACAAGCTGCCCTTCAGGACCATCATCGAATCCTGATATTTCTGCTAAATTCCTCCGGCATCATGACGAACGCATCGATTTAGCCGATGTGCGCAAATACAAAAAAATAGCTCTGGAGGAGCATCTTATGCGTTTGACCGCTATGGGTCTGATCGCTATCGCCATCAGCCCGGCCGCGCTGGCCGTCAGTGAATGGAATAGCAACACCATCTACGCCACCCCGGGCACTCAGGTAAGCTATCAGGGGCAGCTGTATCAAAATAACTGGTGGACCAGGGGAGAAACACCCGGGCAAACCGGGCCGTGGGGCGTCTGGAGCAAGGTAAGCAGCAACAGTCCAGCACCGACGGTGGCCCCTACAGTAACGCCCCCCCCTAAACCCGTCACCAGCGCCACTCCCACCCCAACGAGCAGCAGTGTGCCAAATAGCGTAGCGCCTTGGGATGCCAATGCCATCTATGCGCAAGCTGGCCAGTTTGTGAGCTATCAGGGTCAGGTGTATCGCAATCAATGGTGGACCCGCGGCGACAATCCAGCCCAGAGCAGCGTATGGCGACTAATCGGCGCGGCCGCAACCCCGAGCAGCACGCCGCTAGCAAGCGCAACGCCTCGCCCTACCCTCGCACCAACACCGGTAGCCACGCTAGCCCCAACAGCTGCACCGACCCTGGCCCCTAGTACCAGCCCGAAACCAAGCCCAACCGCCACACCAGTGGCAAGCGCAACCCCTGCGCCAACAGCTGCACCAGTCCCTACCGCCAGCCCAAGCCCTGTTGCGAATAGCTGTGCCGCCACGACAATTACCGCGCTCACCCCAAGTGCCGGCGTGGCGCGGATCGGCTCGGTGTATTCCAGCACTTTATACGACCCCAGCAACGAAACCAGTGGCAACGACACGCATCGCCCACAAGTGATTAAGGTTCAGGTGAGTAATGCGGGCAAGCCTGTAGCGGGCTGCGCGGTGAGCTGGAGCCCTGTAAACGGCAATGACAGCGGCTGGGTTTTCCCACTGGCAGCAAAAACCGATAGCAATGGCCAAATCAGTGCCTGGTGGACCGCCGGTAAAGCCAGCAGTCAGCAGGTACGGGCCAGCATTACCCTGGCCGATGGCAGCCGCCGCGAGGCCGAAATCACCGGGCAGGCGTTTGCCCACAGCACCCGTGCCAACTCGATCCACCTCAACTGGTCTTCCCCGCTGTGGAATGGCTTTAAAGTGGATGTCACCCCGGTAAGCTGGGCGCCGACGACGTATTATTCGGCCATCAATTTCCCCGGTGGTTATACCGGCATTCAAACCTCCCAGTTGCTGTTCTCACTCTGGGATGTAAATGGCGTGAGCCCGGTGGTAATTGATCAAGGGATGGCCACCTGCTCGAATTTTGGTGGCGAAGGGACTGGCATCAAGTGTTATGCCCCATACACCCCGCAAGCCAATGTCACTTATCGATTCGAGCTGGAAGTCGCCGCAACCAGCGATGGCAAAACCGATTACACGCTCTACTTCACCGATCTGAGTAATGGTCAGCGCAAGAAATTTGCCACCATGCGCTATCAGGCCAAGGTGTCACCGTACGGTGCTTCGGCCTTTGTGGAGGACTGGTACGAAGAAAAAGCCTCGTGCCTTGCCAACACCCGCCGCGCTGCATATTTCAGCAATGTGCAATATCGCAACCCCAGCACTGGCGCCTGGAGCGAGATTCGCAAAGCGACCGGCGATGCGGTTTACAACGAGTGGCACAACGAAATCTGCGCGAACTACAGCTTTAGCGCTGAGGGTGGCCGCTTCCTGATGGGTACTGGCGGCGAAGTCGTTGGCCAGCCACTCAATCTGCCCAACGGACCCAGCGTGATCAATCTATCGCTGGACTAATCATACGTATTACCCGCCAAGCCATAATTTATAAAGCCTAGCGGGCAATACCCTGCACTAGTACTTAATGTCTGGGAATCACCGAACAGGATACACCATGCAATTGCTACCTCAATACGGCCTCATCGCCGCCATTGCTCTCCACGTCGTGACTGCGAGTGCCGCCAGCGAATGGAATAGCAGCACCACCTACGCCGAAGCAGGTCAGGTGGTGAGTTATCAGGGCCAACTCTACACCAACGGCTGGTGGACCAAAGGGGATAACCCGGCCACAAGCGGCGCGTGGGGCGTCTGGCGCAAAGTCAACGCCGCCACAGTCACTCCGGCGTCAACTCCAAGTAGCACGCTTCCACCAGTCGCTACCACCGCCCCCAATACCGCACAGCCTAGTGTGACGGCAGCGCCAAGCGCCACTGCCGCCCCGAGCACCGTAAAAGCCTGGGATGCCAACACCACCTACGCCAACAAAGGCCAGCTGGTGAGCTATCAGGGGCAGGTATATCGCAATGAATGGTGGACCAAGGGTGATAATCCAGCGCAAGCAGGGGCCTATGGCGTTTGGCGCCTCGTCGGTTCAGCCCAGCCGACCAATGCGCCAAGCAGTACCCCCTTCATCACTCCAAGCGCAACACCCACTGTAAAACCAAGCGCAACACCGACTGCTACACCCACGGTCGCCCCTACGGTGAAGCCGACGCTGGCACCAACGGCCACGCCAACCGTCAAACCAAGCGCTACGCCAACCGCCAGCCCGGCACCGACAGCCACCCCGACTACCGCGCCAACTGCAACGCCCAAACCAAGCCCAACGCCGGTCAGCGGTCTGATTCCAGCCCGCAGCCTCACCCTAGAGCAGCCCGGTGATGTCGGCAGCCTGCGTGCCGCGCAGTTGCGCAGCTTTAATCACACCCCGTTCCAATCGACCGGTTATTGGGTACAGCCCGGTGATGTTTTGGTGGTGAATTATGTCTACAGTGGCAGCGCGCCGAATAAACAGCCGGAAATCTGGCTGCACAATATCGATGACGACACTTGGAATTACGATACCGCTCAGAAGATCAAACTGAATGTGGGTAGCAACACCATCGTGTCCAAAGTCAAAGCCGCCGTGTATGTGGCCGCCTTTAATACCCCGACCAATGGCGAGCTGAAGGTTGAGCTGCTCTCAGGTGGCCGCGTGATGCCACGCTTTGTGCTGGGCCAGCATACTGCCGAAGAATGGCAGCAAATGCTGCTGCAATACGGCGATGCGCCATATGCCGAGCTGGTCAGCCGCCGCATGATGCTCACCGCCAGCATGGGCAAAATCTTGCGTCATGTGGATGACCCCGTGGCACTGATGACGCTGTGGGATGAAATCGTACGACTGGAAGACGAGCAATACGGCATCAAACCCGGCCAAGCCTGGCCGCACAATCCAACGCCGCATCGCTTCCACTTTGTCGAGCTGGCTCCCTACGATGGCTGGATGTATTCATGGCAATACCGGATGGCCACCGCCAGCGATGATGGCGCGATTGGCACCGTGCTCAATAGCAAAAAGCTGAAAACCGATGGCTGGGGCCCATGGCATGAGCTGGGCCACCAGTATCAGATGAGCACTTTCACCTGGGCCGACCAGACCGAAGTAACCGTGAATCTGTCATCGGCCTATGTGCAGCGGGCGTTGGGCCAACCATCGCGCTATGAAACGCAAGGCACCTGGACCAAAACCTTTGCCTACCTGAATCAAGCCACACGCGATTTTGCGACGCAGAGCGATCTGTTTGTGCGCGCCACCATGTTCTGGCAGCTGGATCTGGCCTTTGGGCGTGATTTTTATGCCAAGCTGGGCACCAACTACCGCAATATGCCCGCTGCGCAACGCCCAAGCGGTGATGAAGCGGAGAAACAAACCTTTATCATCGAAACCAGTCGCGTCGCGGGCTACGACCTCACACCGTTCTTTACCCAGTGGGGCATTGCGGTCAGTGGCGACACGCAAACCAAACTGCGCGGCATGGCTCTCAAAACCCTGACCGACCCGATCTGGCTGAATCGCGATAGCAAAGTGCTGTATCAGCCACGCTAAGTTACACCACCCTTGCCCAATGGCAACAGCCACCCTGCGGGGTGGCTGTTTTTTTATCGAAGCTCCAAATACCCAGCTTATGTATCAAGCCACAAGGCTTGATACATAAATCCTGCAAGCATATACCCTATTGCGCAGGCTTATTCCCTAAGCGCTGAAGGCCAGTATTAAATTGCTGCAGCAAGGCCGCCCCACCCGGCGCGGCTTTGGGCACAATCAGATGCAGTGTTTGCACACTCATCACCTCACCCAGCGGAATAATATTGCCGGTAGCTGGCAACTGCCCCAAGAGCTGCAAACCCTGCGCATGATCGGTCACCGTAAAATCGCTGTAGTTCAGAGCAATCAGCCGCATACAGGCGGCCATATCATTCGGGCGGTGATAATACAGCTCGCCCCGTTTGATCAGCGCCTCAATCGCGGGCAGCACCGCCCAGCCCAATGGCTGACAATAGCGTTTGCCCCGCAAAGTCGCCGGCTGGCTACCATTCAAGTTTTCACCCAGCCGGCCAAAGACAAAAAGCCGAAGCTCAAAGAGGGGTTGCGAGTACAAAAATTCGGCTTCGCGCTCGGGCGTGCGGATATAGGGGAAAGTCGCGGCAAACTCCCCTTGCAGCGTGGCTTTATAGCCATTGGCCCACGGGCGCCAAAATAATTCGCTATCCACCCCTGCAGCCGCAAATGCCCGTTGCACCCTCACCGTCGCCAGCCCGCCATCCGGCAGCTTGCTATCGGTAAATGGCGGATAATCGCTGCCAGTGACCAGCTTCACCGGCTCGGCCCCCACCATGGCGCTGCACAACAGCAAAACCCCCAACCACTTCATGCTCACCCCCGCGACACTTTGCATGCTGCAAACTAGGCAGAGCTAGCCCGCCGCACCGCCGCAAAGGGGATAACCGGTCATTTTGCGCTGACAGATGTAAGATTTGGTCGGCAAAACGCACTTTATTTCACCATTCAAACACGATTATTTCTTTAAAAGTCAGATTTTAAGTGCGGGTATATCTAGCTAGGTATTTAATTATTTAGCCTACAGATAGTTACCCCCACCCAGTATTAACAGCACCCTAGCCTTACACCCACCACGCTGCGGCCGCTTGCTTGCTGCGTCTGCACAAATCGGCGGCACGACGCTGGGCGGGCTTTGCTATAACGGGATAACCCTGTCTTGAGCCCCGCGATCATGAGCGAACCCAAACGCCAAACCGACATTCACGTGATGCTGGTGGATGATTCAGCCGTGCAGCTGCAATACGCCGCCAGCCTGTGCGCTGAAATGCATTGGACAGTGAGTGAAACGGCAGATGACGGCATGAATGCGCTGCTCAAGCTCAAAAGCGGCCTGCAAATTGATCTGATCTTGCTCGATCTGGAAATGCCCGGCATCAACGGCGTAGGGCTCTTGCAAGAGCTGGGGCGGGCGCAGATTGATATTCCGATTGTGATTTTAAGCTCGCGCGAGCCGGCGCTACTGGAATCCGTGGCCAATATGGGCCGCCAAGCCGGGCTGACTATCCTGACCGCCTTGCAAAAGCCGCTGCGGCTAGAAATGCTGCAAAATCTGCTGTTGCAACGCGCACCGCGGCAAAACCTGGCCAGCAGCCAGTTTAGTGCGGCCGAAATTCAAACCGGCATCAATGACAATCAGTTTGTAATCCGCTACTGGCCGCGCTTTGATCCGGCCCGAAAAACCGTGCGTGCGCTCTTGGCCCAGCTGGTATGGCTACACCCCGAACACGGCCCCTTGCTGCAAAACCAGTACGCGCCACAAGGCTGCCAGGAGCGGGCGTTTTTACAGCTTTACGATCATCACTTGAAAAACATTTGCACCCAGCTGAGTACCTGGGCACAGCAAGGCTTGCCGTTCTCGGCCCGGCTGCAAATCCCGCTGGCGCTGCTGAGCAGCCCTTTGCAGGCGCGCACGCTGATCAATCGCCTGCAAGATTACGCCCTGGAGCCGGAAAGCCTGGGGCTGGATATCAATCTGCATGAGCTGGACGAAGAGCACGCCGGCACTATGGCGGCGCTGAATCTACTACGCCTGCAAAATCTACCGGTCGGCATCCAGACCGCGCAGCTGCATTTGCAATGGGTCAAGCTGATTGGCCGATTGCCCGCCAATGAAATCAATCTCGCCGCCGCTGTACTCAACCAGCTCACGCAAGACCCATTGGCCAAAACCCTGCTCGAACACAATATCTTGCTCGCCCACAGCCTGGGGCTGCAGCTCAATCTCAGCGGGTTTAACGAAGCAAAATTCTGGCCGGTCACTCAGCAATTGGGCGTAGATGGGGTGGATGGCCCGCTGATCAATCCGGGCCTGAGCGCCGAAGAGCTGCTACCTTGGCTGCGCCAGCAACAAGGCAAGCCCAATGTCAGCCGCGTGATTCACTAGCGCGTACACGCACATACCCCACCGCGTATTATCTGCCAACCCAATAGCTTAAATATCTAGCGCAACATACACTCAAGCAAAGCGCTCCCACGCCAGCCGCACCGTCGTGGCTTGAATCGCCACCGTCTCGCTAATCGGCTGCGCATAGCCGCCCCCCATGGTGATCGCCACCGGCAGCGCAAAGCGCCGGCACGCATCCAGCACCAACTCATCGCGGACGCGCAAGCCGTCCGGGGTCAGCGCCAGTTTGCCCAAGCGATCGCCCGCATAAGCATCGGCCCCCGCCAGATAGATCACCAGATCGGGCTGCGCTTGCGCGAGCAAGACCGGCAAAGCGCCGGCCAGCTCGGCCAGATAGGTCGCATCGTCGCAACCATCTGCCAGCTCGATATCCCAATCGCTTTGCTGCTTGGCAAAGGGGAAATTATTCGCGCCATGCATGGAAAAGGTAAAGAGGCTTGGTGTATCAGCCAGCATCTGTGCCGTGCCGTTGCCCTGATGCACATCCAGATCGATCACCAGCGCGCGCTGCACTGCGCCTTCGGCCTGCAAGACCCGCAGCGCCACCGCACTATCGTTAAACACACAAAACCCGCTGCCATGATCGGCAAACGCATGGTGCGTACCGCCCGCCAGGCTTACCCCGCAGCCCTCGGCCAGCGCAGCCCGACAGGCCGCCAGCGTAGCGCCAGTGGAGGCGCGCGAGCGCAGCAGCAATTCGGCCGACCAGGGCAGGCCGATCACCCTTTGCTCCGCTGCGCTCAGCGCCCCATCGCGCAGTTTGGCCAGATACTCGGGCGTGTGCGCAGCCAAGAGCTCGGCATCGCTCGCCAAGGGGGTATCTTCGATCAGGTCAGCCGCGAACTGGGCTACCGCCTGATACAGCATGGGGTATTTCTCCGCTGGAAAACGATGTCCGGGCGGGAGCGGCAAGGGGTACCGATCGGAACGATAGATTTTCATGCCGCTATTGTTTCATAGCCGGTGGCGAAGTGCAGCAGCGCTGCGGCTTACTGAAACTCGGGGCGGGGGCCAAATTGGTTATGCGCCCCACTTGGCCGGGTATGCCAATACAGCATCGTGAGCCAACCGAGCACCGGCAGCAAACACAGCACCACCCAGCGCCCGCTACGGCCAATATCATGCAGCCGACGCACGCCAACCGCCAAGCTGGGCACAGCCAGCGCCAGCAAGAGCAATGTGCCGGCTAATTGATGCCCCAAAGTCAGCGTGATGGCTAAATACGCCATCAGCTGAAAAAGCGCCCACCACCAAAATTCGGCCCGGGTAGCGCGCCCGCTAAAATTCGTTAATTGTTGAAAGCCGCGTTGTACCGCCTGCAGGAAGGTCATGATTTTGCTCCAGAATTCCGTTGAACACGGCTCTGAATTTACCCCCATGCCACAGGGATATCACGGCAATATTGGCGCCCGAACGCGCCATTTTTTCCCGCGTGCAACTTTGCCCAAAATCAAGCAAAGCCTGCTGCAAGCGGCGTATAGCGCTAGCCCAGCTGTGCCGGCGTTAACGCGGGTAAACCATGGTGCGCGCGGGCTTTGTGGCAATGCTCATCGCCCGGCTGAACTTCCCGGCAAGTGCTCGAGCGCAGCGGGTAAATCTGGCAGTCCACGGCTTGGCCCACGGTGCCACTCAGCTGCTGGCAATGCGGCTGTGGCTGATTGGTGCCGCGCATGGCCACGTGAAAGGGGCTAATCGGCTCTACCAGATCAGCCGGCACGGTGCCGCCGGGCACCTGATCGGTTTCCCCAAAATAAAATGACACCCGAAAAGTGGCACAACAGGCACCACATTGCTGACACACATCACTCATAAGCTGCCAAGCACCGCTAAACCAAGGCCGCGATTGTAAAAAAAACTCTGCGCGCCGTCAGTAGCCGCGATGCGACCGCCAAGACAGATGTTGTGTGCCAGCGCGCCACATCTGCGCTATCCCGGCGAAAGAGAGGTGAAACATGACCTTTCGTCGCCAGACTTTCACTTTGTTGTAGCAATCACACCCTTGCCGACAGCCCTGATTAACCAAACGAACAGCAATCGGTTATGGTGAGAGCTATTAGTCCTTGTTGGTAGGTAATTTGCCATGACAACCCTGAAAGCCAAGATCCGCTTGGTGCTGATTTTGCTGACCTCGCTGGCCGTGGTCACGTTCTGTATTTTCAGCTATTTCGAAACCCGCACCGTGGCCATTGAAGCCATTGATGGCAAGCTCAGCGCCGCGGCCAATGGCTACCGCTTTATCGTGCCGGAAACACTGCACAGCCAGCTCACGCCGCGCGATAGCGCCGATCTGAAGCAGGTGCGCGCCATTAGCGTGCAGCTCACCCGCTTTGCCGAATCGCTGGGTCTGCCTTATGTGTACAGCTTTGTCATGAAAGACGGCAAACCGCATTACGTACTCTCATCGCTCTCCCCCGAAGAAGAGCGCGACCCCACTGCCGAGCAATACCTGAAAGTGTATGAAAACCCGAATGCCGAATTGCTCACCGCACTGAATGAAGGCCGCCCCACCTGGGCCGAATACAGCAGCAGCTACGGCGAATTCCGCTCGATCTATCTGCCTTTCCGCACCGCCAATGGCACCACCATCGTGGCGGTGGCCGATGCTGATTTGGGCGTTGTTCACAAAACCCTGCGCACGCTGCTGATTAAAGAAGCCGGCGCGGGCCTGATCCTGATCTTGATCGCGGCGGCGGTCTCGTTCTGGCTGGGCAATCTGGTTACCCGCCCACTGGAGCGCCTGCTGACTGCCATGCGCCAGCTCAACAGCGGCGAAGCCGATCTCACCGTGCGGCTGGATGATCGCCAGCAAGACGAAACCGGCCGCATTGCCGGCGCCTTTAATCAATTTATTGGCGAGCTGCACAAACTGATCAGCACCGTGCAAACCGAAACCAATCGCCTGAATCAAGGCGTGCAGGATATTGAAAAAGTCGTTGATCAGCTGGCCCGCGAATCGCGCTCGCAATCCGATCTGGTCTCAGAAACCGCCGCCACCATCGAGGAAGTCACCGTCAGCATTGCCCACATTGCCGACAGCACCAGCCAGGTAGAACGCTCGGTGAGCCATGCCGACGAAGGCGCCCGCAATAGCGCCCAGGCCATGAGCACCATGCGCCAGCGCACCGACTCGATGGAAACCACGCTGCACGCGCTGGCCGAATCGATTAGCCGGCTGGATCACGAATCCAAACAGATCAACAACATCACCAATGTGATTAAAGACATCGCCAACCAGACCAATCTGCTGGCGCTGAACGCGGCCATCGAAGCGGCCCGCGCCGGCGAGCAAGGCCGTGGCTTTGCTGTGGTGGCCGACGAAGTGCGCAGCCTGGCCGAGCGCACCGCGCAAGCCACCGTCGAAATCGAAAGCCTCTTGGGCACCATCTGTAGCGAAACCGCCCAAGCCGTCGAGCGCACCACCGCCACCGCCGCCGGCGCCGAAGCCGGCCGCCAAACCGTGGCCGATGTGGGCGACCGCATCGTGGCCATGCAGCAAGAAATGCAGGGTGTGCTCACGCAAATCAACGAAATCTCGGCCGCCACCCGCGAGCAATCGCTGGCCACCGAGCAGATCGCTCAGGTCTCCGAGCGCATCAGCCAGCAGGTCAACACCACTGACCAAGCACTGCAACAAACCCGGCACACGCTAGCCGGCATCAACCAGATGGCCGGCTCGCTGCATGGCGTGGTACGGCGCTTTAAGCTGTAACGCCAGCCTACCTGCAATAAAAAAACCGCCCAGTTGGGCGGTTTTTTTATTTTGCACTGATGGTTTAATGCCGCACGAGATTGCCAGCTGATGCAGATGCTAAACCTGCGGCTTCGCGAGCCAGGCGGGGCAACCAAGGCAAGGGTATATTCACCAAACCAACGCCCCGCAATGCCTTCAGCATGATACTGCCGCCAGTATTTACCGCGCTGGTGAAGCTGGGGCTTGGTTTCCCGTGTAGCGAAAACCGCAGCAAGGAGGGAGACGAACGGCTTTATCGTTTGGCTCACGACGAAGCA
>NZ_JTLG01000043.1:0-475 GCF_000799095.1 Chitinibacter sp. ZOR0017
AACGAAAAGCAGTATTGGGGTGAGTATGGCCCAAATGCCGAGCATAGAATTGAAGTTTTCTTTGGCAGCCCCAATGGCGGGGATTTTTATAGAGATTATTCTTACAAGAAGAGCAGGATAGAAAAAGAATATTTATCCAAGCCAAATTCTGGTAGACGATACCGTGCAGACCTTGGGCTTGAAGAATATTATTATCCATTTTCAATTAAAAAAGACAATGGAGACTATTTGCGTGGCTTGGATAGTGTTTACAGCATTGATGAAAAAAGAGACCCTCCAGTAAATTTTGCTGCTTGGCCTATAATATTTTGCCCCCATACTAATTTGCCAGACAGTCAATGTACTGCTGCCTTTTCAATATCGAGAGAGTTGCAAGGTTTTTATAGGTTTCAATTCCGGCACTTGAAAGATTTCAGAAGTTTGCACCTTTATATAATAGAAACCATTGGTAATTTACAGGAGAAATAGCATGCCG
>NZ_JTLG01000043.1:485-106453 GCF_000799095.1 Chitinibacter sp. ZOR0017
TGTCGAAGAACAGTTGCAAATCGCCACCCTTAAGAAAATTGCAGATAATGATGGAGAATATACAACCACAAAATATGCGGATGTCTATCATTACATTGCCAGTATTTTACCTGATGGTGATACAAAAAGCTGGTTTGAAGGTGCTGAGGGTGCAAACCGAGGCGAAGGAACTTTTTCAAATTTTATTCGAGCCTATACGTCGACCCAGCTCGAATTACGTTACGGGCAAACGGTTGATGCCGCTCTAATGCAAAAAGCATCCAATCAAGTAGCATTGAACGCATTGAATGACATTGCCAATAAGGGCTGGTACGTTCCAACAATCCACGATATTGCCGAGCAAGATGCTAAGGCCGTTGGTGAGGTAGTATTTGCCAATCATCAAGAAGATCTATCTGCATTTAGATACAACTCGGCTTGGTCAGGTACATTGCTATTTACCGCGTTAAATTCAGATCAAAGCGGCCGATTACTTGGCAATCCCGAGGGATCACATGCCGTAAACCAAACGTTCAATACGTTTGAAGATTTAAAGAATATTCTATTTGCACATGTTGCATTTATGGAAGGCCTAAAGGCGGGGATGGCAAGCTATTCCGGTGAATTGGCCAGTGTATTGAGCCTTGGTTTTAATTCGACTGAGCATCAAAAACTTTCTGTGTCCCTGTTTGGCTCTGATACTGCCATCGCACTAAAAGCGGCATGGTCATTAGTGACAAATGCCTCTACTGATTTCAGTTTAAAGGGCGTGGCATCTGCATTTACATATTTCCTTCCTGAAGGAAATGTCCGTACTGTGGTAGATCAAATTTTGAATTTGGGTGAATACCGCGTGGTCGAAGGTTTGCTGGCGTCATTAGGTAAGCCACTAGGACATCCCATTGGCAATGAAACTGAATATATTGCTTGTCTGAAACAGTTGTTTGATATTAATACTATGTCTGTGCCACAACAAGCCTTGGCTGGACTAAAGCTGTTAAATATTAATACCGCAGCAACTGATGCAAGAACTGATTTCGGGGCACTGGTCGCATTGCAGAGTTTAAGTGCGTATCAATTTACAGGTACAGACGGAATCACACTTCTACAGCAGCTTAATCCTGATTTAAGCGCTCTTTGGGGTGCTGACAAAATTAATACGGCTACTAAAGCAGCAACTGGTACTTTGAATTTTAGTGAAAACTGGCTGGCAGATCGCGCCAACATGCTAACTCAATACATCAGAACAGAGCAGAATCTTCTCGGGGACAGTGTTCAAACACGTTTTGGTGATACCTTGTATATCGACGTTGCTCGTGGAGTTAGAGTTGGCCCTACAACTGCGACTCGAAAAATTGTCTTTGGCAGTGAGGGCAATGATGGCCTTCCGTATAGTGATGGAGATGATCGTCTCTATGGCATGGGGGGGAATGACAGTCTTTCCGGTGGCAAGGGTCATGATTATATCGAAGGCAACATTGGAAATGATTCGCTTTCAGGAAATGAAGGACGCGACCAATTGCTTGGAGGTACTGGGGACGACACCCTTGACGGGGGGGCTGAGTCAGATCGTTTAATTGGTGGCTTCGGCTTTGATAGCTATCTTTTCTCCTCTACAGATTTAAAAACCGGTACTGATACCATCATCGACGCAGATGGCAAAGGATACGTGAGTATCGATGGCATCAATATTGCGGATCTCCAGTTTAAAACTAAGGAAGGCGCACTTTGGGAAACTGAAGACAAGCAATGGCGCTTGTCCTTCAGCGGGACGGGCAACCTGACCATCACTAAAGTCGGCAGCGGTTCAGTCATAGTCAAAGACTTTGTCGATGGTGATTTGGGTATTAAGCTGACTGAAAAAGTCCGTCCAACCGATCCAGCGGGTGATGGCGAGGCCATTGTTGGTGATTTGAAACCGATTGATTTCAATCCGCCGAACCAAGAATATCACTACGATTCCCGTGGCAATCTCGTTGTTGATCCTAATGTTGTGGAGTATCGCACTGACGTGCTATATGGCGATGCAGGAGCAAATATCATCATTGGTGGGCGAAATAAAGACTCTCTAGATGGTAAAGGCGGTAATGACACTATTTATGTCAATGATCTCAATGACAAAGTCTTAGTAACAAATGATGATGGCACTGTTGATGGGCCTAATGCTCAAGGCGACTGGGCTTATGGTAATCAGGGTGATGACACGTTGATTGGTAGCTCGGCAACAGACGGACTGAGCGGCGGCGAAGGTAAAGACTGGATTGAAGGTGGAGCCGGCGGGGATTTGATTTTTGGGGATACCGATACGTTCGGACTGCCAGGTTGGTACAACTATCCAATTAATGGTGCAATTCGCATAGAGGGGCTATCGTCCGGTGGCGCAAATCAGAGCCAGACTGGTGATGCCGATATGATTTTTGCAGGTTCAGGATCGGATTATGTCTGGGCGGGTCAAGGCAATGATGCTGTTTGGGGCGGATCAGGAAATGACACTATCTTCGGTGAGCATGGTGATGACATGCTTTTTGGCGAAGATGGCGATGATGGTATTGAAGGTGACGGCTACGATATTCCTTGGGAATACGGCACTTCTGGTGTGGTAGTCGGCTGGGAACATGGCAATGACTTTATCGATGGCGGTAAGGGCAATGACGTCTTGAGTGGTGGCGGCCGTGATGATCAGATTTTTGGTGGAGAAGGTAACGATGAAATCCAAGGCGATAAATTAGCTCAATTACTGCCAGAGTACTTTCATGGTAAGGATTTCATTGACGCAGGAGCCGGTGATGATTTTGTAACCGGGCAAGGTGGTGATGACGAGATTCATGGCGGCTCGGGGAATGATCAACTTCATGGGGACTATTCAGACATTCGTGAGTTCTACTCTGGCAATGACAAAATCTATGGCGATGAAGGCAATGATCGCATTTATGGCTGGTTAGGTAACGATATTCTCTATGGCGGCACTGGTGACGATTATATTATAGGTAGCGGCTCAAGTAATCGAGCAGCGACAAAAGATGATGACATCTTGTACGGTGAAGCTGGTAGTGACTTGCTGGGCGGCGGTATTGGAAATGACATCTTAGACGGTGGCTCAGATAACGATGGCGTATTTGGCGAAGAAGGGGACGATATTCTTTACGGTGGCTCTGGTGATGATTATCTAGATGGCTACCTTGGCGACGACGTCCTGGTTGGTGGCGCTGGTAATGATGAAATTTGTGGCTGGATGGGGAAAGACATCGTTGTGTTCAATTCCGGCGATGGTTTTGATACCTTAGTCGATATTGCTGCCGCATTAAAAGATGATGTATTGGCGTTGGGCGGTGGAATAACCGCAAGTGACATCACATACGATTACAGCCAAGGGGGGGTAATTTTGCGCATTGGCAATACCGGAGAAGGTATATGGTTTAAGAACCTGTCCGCAGGCCAAAAAGATAGCCAAGGAAACCAAACCTCAGAATCCACAGTCTCAACTGTGGTGAATTTGGCAAATGGCAATAATTTGCATTTGTTGAATACAATCGAAGACACCGCTTTCACATACACGATAGCGGTATCTGAATTACAGGCCAGCGGAGCCCTTGGCCAACCGAATGTTCAGGTAATAGATTCTAACGGCAAGGCAGTGACATGGCTGAATTATGATGTTAGTACAGGGATTTTGTCGG
This sequence comes from Chitinibacter sp. ZOR0017, assembly GCF_000799095.1. NCBI lineage: Bacteria > Pseudomonadati > Pseudomonadota > Betaproteobacteria > Neisseriales > Chitinibacteraceae > Chitinibacter > Chitinibacter sp. ZOR0017. The sequence continues at coordinate 4,142 of NZ_JTLG01000043.1, forward strand.
GTGTGCCGGAGAATGAGCAAGTCGGTCAGCATGCGCTGACTATTGTTGCTAATTATGAAAATGGCGTGAGCAAGCGCGTGCCTGTGCAACTGTATGTGCAAAATACCAATGACACACCAGTGATTGTGACACCTTTACCTGATGTTACGTTCTACCCAGATGAAGCATTGTCATTCTCGATCCCAGGCAATGCATTTAAAGACCCAGATCAAGGCGACCAATTGACGTATCAGGCTCGCCTTGCCGATGGCTCGGCCTTACCGACTTGGCTCCAATTTGATCCAATTACACTCAAGTTCCAAGGTACCGCTTCACCTGGCGAATACGATATTCTGGTAACTGCAACGGATAGCAGTGGTGCAAATGTGGGTGACACATTCAAGCTCACCTTGAAAGTCTCAAATGACATGACGCTAACCGGTACTGATGAGGCCGATGTGTTATTTAGCCGAACGGGCAATGATGTATTGAATGGCCTTGCGGGTAACGATGTACTCACTACCGGCTTGGGCAACGATACCTTGGTTGGCGGCACAGGCAATGATGAGTTGATTGGTGGCGCTGGTAGTGACCGGTATGTCGTCAATCTCGGAGATGGCTCAGATCAGATTGTGGATACGCAAACAGCCTCAGACACCAATACCATTGCTTTTGGTACGGGTATCCAGTTTGCTGATTTGACCTCACGTTATGATGGCCAAGACCTGATTATCCAGATTGGCACGGGTGCTGATGAAGTCCGCCTGAAGAACTTTGATCGCTTCGCGAACAATGGCGGCTCACAAGTTGCCAGCCAGCTTGAATTTGCGGATGGTAGCGTTCACAGCATTGTTGATTTGGTGAATCACGCACCTGTTGCGGGCAATTCAATTACCAAAGCTGCTGAAGCAGGTCAGGCATTTACATTTAACATCCCAGGCAATGCCATTGAAGATGCTGACCAAGGCGATACGTTGAGCTTCACTCTGCAAATGCAAGATGGCTCTGCATTGCCTTCATGGCTGAACTTTGATGCTAAAACAATGACGGTATCAGGCAATTCTGCGCCAAGCGGTGATTATGCCTTTAAGCTGGTCGCTACTGACACGGCCAATAAATCAGCTTTTGTGTCACTGACTCTGAATGTGGCTGATCCATCGATTCCAGCCATTACAGGTACAGATGGATTTGATTATCTCGTCGGCACAGCTGGCAATGATCGGATTATTGCCAATATTGGTTCAGACCAATTGTACGGCGATACTGGCGATGACTTATTGGATGGCGGTGCTGATGCCGATTATCTCCAAGGTGGCTCAGGCAACGACCAATTGCTTGGTGGTCAGGGTGATGATCAGCTCTATGCAGGCACAGGTAACGATACCTTACGCGGAGGTGCTGGCGAAGATTGGATCGATGGCGGTGATGGTGATGACACTTACCACTTTGCACGAGGTGATGGTTATGACCAACTCACTGATACATCTGGCAGTGATCGCTTAGTCTTTGACAATGTGAACAGTGATCAATTGTGGTTCCGCCAAGTTGGGGTTGGCATCGAAGTGGGTATCATTGGCACAAACGATGCCGTCTTACTCCGTAGTTGGGGTGTTGGCGGTGACCATATTGAGCGCATTGAAACCGCTGATGGCAAAGTGTTACTGGATAGCCAAGTCGATGCACTGGTTTCTGCCATGGCAGGGTTCAACCCGCCAGCAGCAGGCCAGATCAACTTGAACCAGCAACAGCAAGAAGCACTACAACCAGTATTGGCAGCCAGCTGGCATTAATATTAGGCAGTAGCGCTGTACACCCGACCTCTCGTGAGGTCGGGTTTCTTATTTTGGACGATTTTGAATGCAATGAATGCCCACGACCTCCCCATTTCATCTCCAGATGATGCCCCCAATCCACCGTTTGATTCCGCGCTTGCCTGCCTGGTTATGCTGGCTCGTTTTCATCAAATCGCTATCGAGCCTGAGCAAATCAAACATCAATATGTTGGCGAGTCGGGTTTATTGGCTGAACAGGATGTCTTACGTGCCGCTAAGCACGCGGGATTAAAAGCCAAGTCAGTCAACACACGTTTTGATCGCTTGGATCGAACGCCATTACCGGCGATGGCGCAGTTACTGGACGGGCGTTGGGTAATTTTAGCGAAGGTCGATGGCAATGCCATTTTGTACCAAGACCCGCAAGTGGGTCGCCCGCAACAAGCTACGAAAGATGAGTGGCTGACGCGATGGTCGGGGCATTTGATCCTGTTTACCTCACGCGCAAGTCTGGCTGGTGACTTAGCGAAGTTTGATTTTTCGTGGTTCATCCCTGCGGTGGTGAAGTATCGCAAATTACTGGGTGAAGTATTACTGGTCTCGTTTTTTCTCAATCTGATTGCGCTGGCGACACCGCTGTTTTTTCAGGTGGTGATGGATAAAGTACTGGTGCATCGAGGCATCACTACGCTCGATGTGCTGGCGATTGGCCTGCTGGTGATTTCACTGTTTGAAGTGGGTATGACCTTCCTGCGTACCTATGTGTTTAGTCATACGACCAACCGGATTGACGTGGAGTTAGGGGCAAAATTGTTCCGTCACCTGCTCAACTTGCCACTGGCTTATTTTCAGGCACGCCGCGCAGGGGATTCTGTCGCTCGCGTGCGTGAACTGGAAAACATCCGCAATTTTCTTACCGGACAAGCGCTCACCTCGGTACTTGATCTGTTTTTCTCTATCGTGTTTTTGGCCGTGATGGCCTATTACAGTTGGTGGTTGACGCTGATTGTCTTGGTGTCGCTACCCTGCTATATAGCATTATCCATTTTGATTACGCCCGTCTTGAAGGCGCGTCTGGATGAGAAATTTGCCCGTGGTGCTGAAAACCAGTCATTCCTCATTGAAACCGTGAATGGCATTGAAACTGTCAAGGCCATGGCCGTTGAACCGCAGGTCACTCGCAAATGGGATAACCAGCTGGCCGCCTACGTATCTGCTGGATTTAAAGTCTCCCAGCTAGGCAATATGGGTAGCCAGGGTGTTAGCCTGATTCAGAAGATTGTTACCGTAGCAACGATGTGGCTGGGTGCGAAGTTGGTTATTCAGGGTGATCTCAGTGTTGGTCAATTGATTGCTTTTAATATGTTGGCGGGACGTGTTGCGAGCCCCGTCATGCGTCTGGCGCAGCTGTGGCAAGATTTTCAGCAAGTTGGCATCTCAATGCAACGTTTGGGTGACATATTGAATACCCGCACTGAAATCAACCAAAGCCGCGCCGCCTTACCACCGATTCAAGGCAAGATCGAATTTGACCAGGTTCATTTCCGCTATCGTGCCGATGGCCCGGAAATCCTGCGTGGCATCAAGTTGGAAATTAAGGCAGGTGAAGTCATTGGGATTGTTGGGCGCTCTGGCTCAGGTAAAAGCACGCTCACGAAACTGCTGCAGCGCCTGTATGTGCCCGAGCGCGGGCGCGTCTTGATTGACGGTATTGATTTGGGATTGGTTGATCCAGCTTGGTTGCGCCGACAAGTCGGCGTCGTCTTGCAAGAAAACCTGCTTTTCAACCGTAGTATTCGTGACAACATTGCCTTGGCCGATCCAGGTATGAATATGGAAAGAGTGATTCATGCCGCTAAATTAGCAGGCGCGCATGAATTCATTGTCGAGTTACCTGAAGGCTACGATACCATGGTTGGTGAGCACGGCACGGGTTTATCGGGTGGACAACGTCAGCGCGTGGCCATTGCCCGTGCACTGATTACCAATCCGCGCATCCTGATTTTTGATGAAGCGACCAGCGCGCTGGATTATGAATCTGAGCGCATTATCCAAAATAATATGAAAGCCATCTGCCAAGGCCGTACCGTGCTGATTATTGCGCATCGCCTTTCTGCTGTGCGCGATGCCAATAGGATCATCGCGATGGATCGCGGGCAGATTGTTGAGCAAGGGGCACATCAAGAGCTAGTGCACCGACCAGAGGGATATTACGCCAGATTGCATGCGATGCAGGCTGGTTAAGATGCTTACCAAAATGGCTACTCGCATAGATGGGGGCTTTGTAGTGGCACTGTAATAACTTAATGAGTTAGACAGGATTGGCACGAGTCTGAAATAATTTAAGTAGTTAAGCTGGAATCACCCCTGATTTCGTAGTCCGGTGTCAGCTAAGGCCGAACTGGAGAGATCGAAGCGTGAAAAACGAAAGGCCGCAAACCATCGGGTTGCGGCCTTAGTTATTTATGGTGAGTTCTAGTGCTGCTCGGCCTTAGCAGTCACCTAAGCTCCCTAGTTTAAGCGCCCCCTCTAGTCGGGTGGTTAAATTCAGTACGCCACAACAACCACAACATTTACCCAAATTTAAGGAAGAAGTAGTCAAACAGTCCTCCGCGTATGGTTACCCGATGGCCAAAATTTCTGCCCGACGAATCGTCACAAAAACTTCTCACGCCCTCATGTAAATAGGGGGCTACACTCAGGACGTATCTGAGTAGACTCCCACTCAATCATTGCAAAAGCACATGTTGTCTGCCCGATGTACTTAGGAAAAGGAGAGCGCAATGTTTCATGGTAATCTGGATATTGCATCGGCCAAGGCGTTACGTGAAATGCAGGATCGCATCGTAGCCCTGAACCTACCGTCCTCATCATTGGATGAATCGATTCTAGTAGCCTCCTGGAACATTCGCGAATTCGGTAAGCAGAAACGACACCCCCTTGCTCTGCACCTGATCGCCGAAATCATCGGCCAGTTTGATCTGATCTCCATCGTTGAGTTACGGGAGAATGTTGAAGACCTTGCTACGGTCCTAAAGTACTTAGGCCCATATTGGGGCGTGGTTTATTCCGATGTAACCGAGGATTGGGGCGGTAATTGGGAGCGGCTCGCGTTTATCTACGACAAGCGTGCCGTTCAGTTTGGTGGCATGGCCAGCACTGGCATCCCGCCTAGAGAGAAAGTTGGAGATGAGTACGTTGCGTACGAGTCTTTCTGGCGTGCACCGTATTCAGTGGCGTTTCGGTCAGGCAACTTCGACTTTGTTGCGATTGCAGCGCACCTGCGCTGGGGTGATAGTCAGGCAGCCCGGCTTAATGAAATTACGCGCTTTGTTAACTGGGTCGATTTCAAACAGCAGCAAGCAGATCGGTTGGACTCGGATGTCGTCGTATTCGGAGACTTCAACACCGAAACGCCAGCTATGCATGCCGCATTACTTTCTAGAGGTCTGCGGATGCCAGACGCGCTGACCAACATCAAGACAACCTTGGCCAAGACCAAGCACTACGATCATATTCTGCACAAGCCTGAGTTTACCAAGTCGTTTGCCAACGTAGGCGGAGTTTGCGCACTGTTCTCTGAAGCTGACGCTGTTTGGTTCGACGTGACGCCAAGCAAACTCTCGTACCAGTTGTCTGATCACTTCCCTGTATGGGCCCAAGTGCTAATCGATACAGATGCAGAAAAGCTTGATCAGCTGATTTCGGGCGAATGAGTGAGTGACGTTAACGATGCTGCGTTGAACGTCGGGGTGTGGGTAAGTCGTGCGTAATAAGCGGCAGTGATACCGGACGTTAGCCAAAGCATGCGCCCTGTGCGAAGCTGATGCAAACGTGTAGTTAAAAAGAACCGTCCACTCAGGTCACAACAGTTGTCGCGTTGCCAAGTTATTACTAACCTGCTTAAAAGTGTAGTGGCACACTGAATTTGGCCACCTGATTAGAGGTGAAAGCCTTCAGGCTTCAGGCAATCAGAGCAATTTCGGTTGCCAGTTTGCTTTTGGGTGTCATTATTCATGAGTGCATAGGGTATACCCATAAAGGATATATAAAATAATGCTTGTGGGGATATACCCTTGTCTGACTGCCTTGGCGCAATAGCAAGGCCCAATATACGGGTTTATTTGTTGCCGCCGTGACCGGACCTGCCTGATAACCCCGAATGCCCTTTAGCCCAATCCACTATCAGTGGCAAAAACTCCGGCGCGAAGGCGTGTTCGGCGGCGATGAAATAGCGTAGCGTCATCCACCATGTCCATTCGCTGGGTAGTTGCATGCTGTAGGTGGCCGAATCGAGCATGGTGTGATCGGCCTGCGGGATGATGGCCACGCGATGCTGCGGGTGGGCTTGGGGTTTCAGGAGGGCAGCAAAGGCCTGCGCATTCGCGGCGGCATCGACATTCAAATCATCTTGGCCCCAAATCGCCAGTATTGGCGTTGCTAGCTTGCTGAGCTGCTCGCTGCTATTGGCATGGCGATTGAGCGCGATGAAATGATAGCGCGCGGCGCTGAGTGGCTCGGTGTTGGCGCCAGTGGGGGCAGGGTGTTGGGCGAGGTAGGCCTGATATTGCTGGCGATAGTCGGCAAAGCTGAGCGAGAGCGAAGGCTGCGGCGCGGCGTGTTGCCATTGCAGCGCTTGCGCCATGGTTGGTGCGCTAAGGCCTGCGCGGCGTAGGCGTTGCTGGGTGAAATACACCCCCTGCGCCTGCCAGTCGAGCGCCGCGCCAACGGTGATCAGGTAAGCGGGGGCGGGTTGCTGCGTGCCGACGATGGGTAATACCCAGCCGGCTTGGGAAAACCCCAGCACGCCAATGTGGTGCGGCTGAATGTCATTGCGCTGGGCCAGCATTTGCATGGCAGCCTGCGTTTCTTGCGCTCGATCGACCATCGATTGCTGTAGCCAATCGCCAGTAGATTGGCCGGTGCCCGGTTTATCCCAGCTAAAACACGCGATGCCCGCCGCCAAAAACGCGTTGATGATCTGCGTGTAGCGGTCTAGCCCGCGGGTTTGCGGTCCATCGCCATGCACCAGCAGCACCACCGGAAAAGGCCCCTGGCCGGCGGGTAATAATAATGTACCGGCAAGCTGATTTTGCTGCTGGCGAAAGGTGAGCTCAACTTGTTGCTGGGCGCTCAGCTCATGGCGCTGCGCCAAGAGCAGCACCGCCAGTAGGAGCAAAACTGCGCAGGCGCAGGCCAGCCATAGTCGACGACGTAATTTGTGGTGCAAACAGGTGTACTCCCAGTAGCAAGGGTGAGGCCGCATGCGCGTGCGGCGTTGGGTTGCGGCGTGACTGCGGCCATCCAGCCCTTGGGCCGGTAGCGAGCCATGCTGATGCGCTTGGCATAAACGCTAATCATACAGATTTAGAAAGATCTGCGTCATTTCAATTCGGTTGCAGTGCCGTGCCACTAAGCTCATTTAGACCTTATGGGTATATCCTCCCAGCCATTGTTTAATAATGCTTTGAGCGATATACCCCTAAGAATTTTGAAGGCTCATCACGTCGCCATCATCCCCCAGCAATTGCGCAAGATTCGGGTCGGCATGGCGGCGGCGGCGCCGTAGGATGAGGCCAGCTTAGGCATGGGCCTAAGCCTCAACGGATAAGGGGAATCACCATGGGGCGTTTAGCCAATAAAGTAGCGATCATCACCGGGGCGAGCAGCGGCATTGGTCATGCCACGGCAGCGCTGTTTGCCCGCGAAGGGGCGGCGGTGGTGGTGGCGGCGCGGCGAGCGGAACCTTTGCACGATTTGGTGGCGCAAATTCGGGCGGCCGGTGGCCGGGCGAGCGCGCTGGCGGGCGATGTGGGGGATGAAGCGTTTGCACAGGCGCTGGTGGCGCGGGCGGTGGATGAATATGGCGGGCTGGATATCGCCTTTAATAATGCGGGCATTTTGGGCGAAATGGGGCCGGTCACGCAGCTGAGCCTGGCGGATTGGACTCAGGTACTGGCCACTAATCTCACCAGCGCCTTTCTGGCCGCCAAATATCAGCTGCCGGCCATGGCGGCGCGGCAAGGCGGCTCGCTGATTTTTACGTCGACATTTGTCGGCCATACCGCCGGTATGCCGGGCATGGCGGCCTATGCTGCCAGCAAAGCCGGGCTGATTGGCTTGACGCAAGTATTGGCCAGCGAATATGGCGCGCAGCAGATTCGGGTGAATGCGCTACTCCCCGGCGGCACAGATACGCCGGCCGGCCGCGAATTTGCCAATACGCCCGAAGCCATCGCGCTGGTGCAGCAGCTGCATGCGCTCAAACGCATGGCTACGCCGGCCGAAATTGCCCGTTCGGCTTTGTATTTGGCCTCGGATGAGGCAAGCTTTACCACCGGTACCGCCATGTTGGTGGATGGTGGGGTGTCGATTCAGCGGGTGTAAGGGGGCGCAGATGTCAGATTTCCAGCGCGTGGCGCATGCCATGCAGTATTTAGCGGCGCATGCGCACGAGCAGCCTAGTCTCGCCGCCGTGGCCAGCGCGGTGCACCTGAGCCCGTTTCATTTTCAGCGGCTGTTTTGCCGCTGGGCCGGCACCACGCCCAAGCGGTTTTTGCAGGCGCTGACGCTGGAGCGGGGCAAGGCGCTGCTCGATCAATCTGCCTCGGTGCTGGAAACCGCCCATGCGCTAGGGCTGAGTGGTGGCTCGCGCCTGCATGATCATTTTGTGCAGTTGGCCGCTGTCACGCCCGGCGAATACAAAAGCCGTGGCGCGGGGCTGGTGATCGAATATGGCCGACACGCCACGCCGGTGGGGCCGCTGTGGCTGGCGCAAACCCCACGTGGGGTCTGCCGCGCCGAGCTGCTGGATTTTCATTCCCCCGCCACGCTGCTGGCCGAGCTGCAGCAGGCCTGGCCGCTGAGCACCATCCGTGAAAACCCAGCCGCCACCGCGCCAGTGGTGGCCGCGATGTTTGGTGCGGCAGATGCCGCCGCGGCAGGGCCGGTGTCGCTGCATGTGGCCGGCACCAATTTTCAGCTGGCGGTGTGGCGCGCTTTATTGAATATCCCGCCCGCGGCGCTCACGAGCTACGGGCAGATCGCGGCGGCCGTGGGGCGGCCGAAGGCGGCACGGGCCGTGGGCAATGCCATCGGCGCCAACCCCGTGGCCTTGCTCATTCCCTGCCATCGGGTGATTCAGCAAAGTGGGGCGCTGGGCGGCTATCGCTGGGGCTTGGGCAAAAAGCTGATGATCCAAACCTGGGAGCAGCTGCAGGCCGCGCCCGTGGTCTAGCCCCGCACACCACAGACAAAGCCCCGCCGCATACGCTACAGTGGGCAGGGCGCGGCCGCCGGCTGCGCCCGCACCCAGCCGGAGGCCCAATGAACGACATCTTTTCCCTTGCCCCGATTGCCTATGTGGCGGCCAGCCGCAGTGCGCCCGAAGACGATCACTGGGGCGGCACGCTGGCGCAGATTACCCTTACCGACGATTACCCGGCCGAGGCACTAGCCGGGCTGGCCGAGTTTTCGCATGTGGAAGTGCTCTTCGTGTTTCATCAGGTGGCGGCGCATAAAATCGAGTTGGCCGCCCGCCACCCGCGCAATAACCCGGCCTGGCCCAAGGTGGGCATCTTTGCCCAGCGTGGTAAAAATCGCCCCAATCGGCTGGGCTCCACCATTTGCCGTGTGGTGAGCGTGGCTGGGCGCACCCTCACCGTGGCCGAGCTGGACGCGATTGCCGGCACACCGGTGCTGGATCTCAAACCCGTCCTGGCTGAATTTTTGCCCCGCCAAGCGGTGCAGCAGCCCGCATGGGCCAGCGAGCTGATGCAGGCGTATTGGTTGCCCGCGGCGACACCGGAATAGGGCAGGGGTATTGCCCTATCGGGCTTACTAATCTTGCTTTGCGGATAAATACACCTGGCGGGTATTAGTGTGCGTGCTTTAATTCATGCCGCGCTTGGCGCAATACCTGTAGGGCTGCGCTCAGCGCTAGGCTGGCCATGATGGTGGCCACCATTAAATCCGGCCAGCTGCGGCCGGTGCCAAACACCCCAGCTGCCGCCAGCAAGACCGCCAGATTGCCAATCGCATCGTTGCGCGAACACAGCCACGCGCTTTGCCGATTGCTATCGCCATGCCGGTGCGCATACAGCAGTAGCGCCACGCCCAGATTCACCAACAGCGCCAGCGTACCCACCCAGCCCATGGTGAGCGGCTCGGGCACTCCGCCTTGCCAAGCCCGCCAGCCGCTGGCCAGTAGCACCCCTACACCAAACAGCGCCATGCTGGCCGCTTTCACCAGCGATGCCCGCGCCCGGGTGCTGAGGCTGAGCCCCAATACCCACAGACTCAGCGCGTAATTGGCCGCATCGCCTAAAAAATCCAGCGAATCGGCCAGCAGCGACACCGAGCCCGCGGCCGCCCCGGCCCACAGCTCCAGTCCAAACATCCCGGCATTGGCCAATAGCGCCAGCCACAAAATTTGCCGATAACGCGGGTCGACCACCGCCGTAGCCCCACTGCACCCACCGTGACATGCTGCTCCCATGGTTTTGCTCCACATCGAAGAATGATGCAGGTATGCTGAACCCTGTAGCCACTACGGAGTCAAGCATGGCCACCCTCACCACCCAGCAGCTGGCGCAGGCCAGCGGTGTGCATGCCGAAACCATTCGCTATTACGAACGCATTGGGCTGTTGCCCGCGCCGCCGCGCGCGGCCAATGGCTATCGCCGCTACGGGGCCGATGCCGTCACACGGTTGGGGTTTATTCGCCGTGCCCGCGAATTGGGCTTTGCGATTGAAGATATTCGCGGCCTATTGGATCTGGCCGCCCACCCTGATGCACCTTGCCGTGATGCCGATGCGCTGGTGCAGCGCCAGCTAGAGGCCGTGGCCGCGCGGATTCGCGATTTGCAGGCTTTACACAGCGCGCTACAAACGCTGGCCGGCTGCGACAGTGATGCCGCTGGCCATTGCCGGCTGCTCGAAACACTGGAAAACCGCACCTGCCCGCAGTGCGATGCCCAGCACGCCGCAATGGCATAATTCTGCCCGCTTCGCTATCGGCCATGCCGCGCGGTAGTGGTGATATTGCCTTGTGGGCTATGACGGCTTTTGCGTATGCTGGCTGTTTTGGGCGGGAAGTGGCGATGTATAAATTCATTACGGGTATAGCGCTAGGGCTATTGGCTAATCTGGCTTTGGCGGCAATACCCCTCAAAGAAGACCCGCGTCTCGTTACTGCCATGCAAGGCGCGGCTGGGGTGATTGTGGTGCAGGATGTGGCCAGCAATCGCTGGCTGACCAATGATCTGGCCCGCGCGCAGCAGCGCTTTAGCCCCGCTTCGACGTTCAAAATCCCCCACAGCCTGATCGGCCTGCATGCTGGCGCGGTCGCCAGTGTGGATGAAGTGTTTTTCCACTACCGCGGCGAGCCGGTGTTTTTGCCCAGCTGGGGGCAAGACATGAGTTTGCGGCAAGCGATTAAAGTGTCCAATGTCTTGGCCTATCAAACGCTCGCCCGCCGCATCGGCCCAACGCAGATGCAGGCCGCGCTAACCGAGCTCAATTACGGCAACGCCAAAATCGGCAAGGCCATTGACCAATTCTGGCTCGGGCAGGGTGCGCTGCAGATTAGCGCCAGCGAGCAAGTCCAATTTTTAAGCCGCCTGGCCCAAGGTCAACTACCTTACCCTGCCGCTCAGCAAGCCGCAGTGCGCGAGATTAGCCTGCTGGAAAACACCGCCGGCTGGCAGCTCTACGGCAAAACCGGCTGGACCGGCAGCCAGCAGCCCAGCATTGGTTGGCAGGTAGGCTGGCTCACGCAGGGCGGGCAGCTGTATGTATACGCCTTGAATATGGATACCCCGCCCGGCACCGATCTAGCCGCCCGCCCTGCACGCGTGAAAGCCAGCTTGCGCGCACTAGGGCTACTTGAGGGTATACCTACCAAGTAATTGATTTAATTGGGGTGCGAGTAGATACAGTGGTGGGTATAAATCACTACAAACCTTAATCCCCACCGCCAAGCCCCGCCAAGGCTTGAGTCACCTCGCGGTTGCTGTTAAAATTCAATGCATCGGAATATGGCGCAGCCTGGTAGCGCACTTGCATGGGGTGCAAGGGGTCGCGAGTTCGAATCCCGCTATTCCGACCAATAAAAACAAGGGCTTATCATCGCTAGGTGGTAAGCCCTTGTTGCATTTCTAGGCCGAACGCCTGTTGGCTTATCTATCGGCTTATACAAAATGCTGCGCTAGGAACAAAGTGACCTTTATTCTGAGCCCGTAGCCCGCCATGCAAACAATCGCGACTGATTCACTCCGCCTCAATTCAGCGCCCCATTTTCCCTTAGCGCCTGCGCCATAAAGTCTACAAAGGCGCGGATTTTGGCTGAGCCGTGACGGCCTTCGCGGTGGACGATGTGGATGGGGAGGGGCTTGGCTTCGTAGTCGCTTAGCACGGTTTTTAGCTCGCCACTCTGTAAATGCGCGGCGACCTGATAGGAAATCAGCCGCGTAATCCCCGCGCCATTGCGCACCGCTGAAATCGCGCCATCATTACTGGTTACGGTGATGCGCGGTTTGATGCGTACGACTTTGCTGTGCTCATCTTCGCCAAATTTCCATTCCACCGTGGGGCTAATGCTGCTGGCGGCCACGATCTGGTGCTGCAGCAAATCTTGCGGGGTTTGCGGAATGCCATATTGCGCCAAATATTCGGGCGAGGCGCACAGCACGCGGCGCACTTGGCCCACCCGTATTGCCCGCATGGTGCTGTCTGGCAAGGCGCCGATACGGATACCCACATCCACGCCTTCTTCCAGCATATTCACCACCCGATCGAGAAACATTGCCGACACATCCACATCCGGGTAGCGCTGCAAAAATTTCACCACCTGCGGCATCACATACAGCTGGCCAAACAGCACCGGCGCGGTGATGGTGAGATGCCCGCGCGGCTCGGCGTTAATGCCGGCGGCCACTTCGTCGGCTTCTTGCACCTCGGCCAAAATCCGCCGCGCATCATCCAGATAGCGCTGGCCCGCATCGGTGACGCGCACATAACGCGTGGTGCGATTGAGTAATTTCACCCCCAGATCGTCTTCCAGCGCGGCCACCGCGCGCGTCACCGCCGGGGGCGACATGCCCAGCTTGCGCGCGGCGGCGGCAAAGCTCTCGGTTTCGGCTACGGCCACATACACGCTCATCTGATGAAAACGATCCATGATTTATTCCATTTTTAGCAACAATCTATTGTCTGGTATATGGATTCTTCTTTCAAGTGGAGGTCGGCACAATGCACTCATTCGCTCAACACCGAGCGAAGCTCTTCAAACCACAAGGAAAAACATCATGAGCCGCATTACCGTCATCACTACCGAAACCGCTACTGCCGAACAACAAGCGCTGTTTGACGCGATCCACGCCCAGCTGGGGATTGTGCCGAACTTTTTGAAAGTATTTGCCAATTCACCTGCGGCACTGCGCGCCTTCCTCGGCCTGCACGGCATTGCCAAAGAAGGCAGCCTGGATCTGCAAACCCGTGAACGCATCGCCCTGGCCCTGGCGCAGCAAAACTCGTGCGAATACTGCCTGTCAGCGCATACCGCGATTGGTAAAGGCGCCGGCCTGAATGGCGATGAGATCGCCGCCAACCGCGCCGGCTCTAGCCAAGACGCCAAAGCCGCCATCGCCGTAAAACTGGCGCGTTCGCTGGCCGAACACAAAGGCGAAATCACCACCGCTGAGCTGATCGAAGCGCGCAACGCCGGTTTCACCGATGCCGACATCGTCGAAATCATCACCCATGTGGGTATGAATTTGCTGACCAATATCCTGGGCAAAGCCAGCCGCGTGGAAATCGATTTCCCGAAAGTGACTTTGGCTTAAAAGTTTGCTGCACCCCGTTGTACCCACACTCACTACTTCATATTGAAAAGGACTATCCCATGTTGAACCTTCGCAAAACCCTGATCGCCGCTACTTTGATGTCGGGCTTCGCCTTCCTCGCTGCCGTACCAGGCACCGCCATGGCCTACGACGAAAACTCGACCGCCGCGATTAATGTTGATGCCCAAGGCGTCGGCCTGAAAGGCTACGACCCGGTGGCGTATTTCACCGCCAAAGCGCCCACGTTGGGCAATGCGGCCTACAGCGCACAGCACGATGGCGTGACTTATCACTTCGCCAGCAAAGCCAATCGCGACAAATTCAATGCCAACCCAGCGCGCTTTGCGCCGCAATTTGGTGGCTTCTGCGCAATGGGCGTTGCGCTGGATAAAAAGCTGGACGGTGATCCGCAAGCCTGGAAAGTGGTCGATGGCAAGCTGTACCTGAATGTGAATAAAGAAGTACAGAAAAAATGGCTGGAAGACGTGGCCGGCAATTTGAAGAAAGCCAATATGGAATGGCCAAGCATCAAAGATAAAGCCCCCAAAGAGCTGTAATAACCACTGTGGGTATGTTGCTGTAGTCATTAATTGATAAGGCATACAACGATATACCCTATCAATCACGCCATGGTGCCGCGGCCCTTGCCCCGGCCGCCGTGGGCAAAGCGCAAGGAAAGCCAGATGTCGACCATTACCCTCTACAGCACCCGTAGCTGCCCATTTTGTGTGCAAGCCGAAAACCTGTTGGCGCGCAAAGGCCTGGCGGTGAACAAGATTTTGGTAGATCAAAATCCGGATGAATTTACCACCATGGTAGCGCGCAGCGCGCGTCGCTCGGTTCCGCAGATTTTTATTGGCGAGCGCCATGTGGGTGGGTTTACCGATCTGCTCGCGCTAGATCAATCAGGCCAATTGCCAGTCTGGTTGGCGCAAGCCGGGGTGGCCGATGTGTGAAGAACCGAACGCTTTTGGCATCGACAAAATCGCCTCGGCCTATGACTTTAGCGAAACCATCGCCCGCTTAAGTGCGGCGATTCAGAGCAAAGGGGCGACGATTTTTGCCCAGATCGATCATCAGGCACAGGCGCAGCAATATGAGTTGCAATTGGCCCCGATGCAGTTATTGATTTTTGGTCACCCCAAAATCGGCACAGCGCTGATGAATTCAGCCGCCAGCACGGGGCTGGATTTACCGCTCAAAGCCTTGGTCCAGCAAGACTGCCACGCGCAGGTGTGGGTGTACTTGAATCAGCCCGATTTTTTGCAACTGCGGCATGGATTTGACGACGAATTATTAAGCCCGCTGCGTGGTCTGCATACTTTGCTCAGCCACAGCATTCAATAAGGATGAATAGAATGGATCGCAAACACCTGATTCTCGCCAGCGCCATGACCGCGGTGCTGGCGCTGGCCAGCCAGCCGAGCCTGGCCGCCGACCCCAATAAAGAAAAATGCTTTGGTGTGGCCAAAGCGGGCGGCAATGATTGCGCCGCCAATGGCCACTCTTGCGCCGGCATGGCCAAGCAAGACCGCGATGGCAAAGAATGGAAGCTCGTCGCCAAAGGCTCATGCCTGCGCCTGCAAGGCTCGCTCACGCCCAAGTAGCCCGTAGCTGGCCACCGATCTCCCCTCCGTTTGCCCCCTTGTTTGCCCAGCAAGGGGATTTTTTTGCCCAGCCTGTCAGATTTGGCGCCCCGCGCCGACTAATTGAAACCCATCACAAGGAAACGACCATGTTCGCTAGCCCTCACTTCGCCCGCCTTAGCGCGGCCACACCCTTCAATCATCTCGCCCCGGTGGCCGATTTGCTGCTGCGGCTGTATCTGGCCAAGGTGTTTTTTATGTCTGGCCTGACCAAAATCGCCGATTGGGATACCACGCTGTTGCTGTTCACCGACGAATACCACGTGCCATTGCTCTCGCCGCAGCTGGCGGCCATTGGCGGCACGGTGGGCGAGCTGGTGCTGCCGGTATTGCTGGTGCTGGGCGTGTTTACCCGGCTGTCGGCTCTGGGGCTGTTTGGCCTGAATCTGGTGGCGGTGCTGGCGTATTACCACGTGCTCAAAGACATCCCCACTGCGCTGCAAGATCACCTCGAATGGGGCTTGCTGCTGCTGGTGTTGCTGGCCGTGCCGGTGCAACGCTGGGCGCTCGAGCGGCTGTGGCTACCCAGCGCTGGCGCCAATCAATAAGGAGTGATGATGAAAAATCTCTGGCTTGCTTGCTGCCTATGGCTGGCCTGCGCCAGCGCCTACGCCGCCCCGCAGCTGCAGGGGCGGGATGTGCTAACCGGGCAGGCTGTTAGTCTGGAGCAACTGCGCAGCAAAGATCAAACCGTGCTGCTGGTGTTTTTTAAGGCCGGCTGCAATACCTGCGTTTATAACTTCAAACTGATTCGCGAGTTTTATCAGGCCAATAAAAATAGCCGTTTTCAGGTAATTGGCGTGGGGCTAGATCGCAAACCCGAACTCTTTCGCAGCTACGCCGAGCTAGTGCGCGCCACCACGCCCAAAGACGCGCAGTTTCCGCTGCTATGGCGCTTTGACCCCGCGCAGCAAGATCAATTTGGCGAAATGCAAAGCGATTCCACCGTATTTGTGCTCGGCAAAAAAGGCGACATCACCCTCAAGCGCGAAGGTGTGATCAAAGACATCGATTGGGATGACATCTGGACCTCACTGCAAAATCCATAGTGAATACGGCCAACGCCGGGCTGGCTAGCCGTGGTGAGGGTGAAGCGGCTTTGCAAGGGTATATCGCCCTGAGTAAATTGATAATTGGCTTACGGATGAATACATGGGGCATGTATGGCTGTGGGGATGAGGTGAAGGCACTCATCGTGCCTACCCGCACATGCTGGCCAGATTGGCATAAATCTGGGCTTGGCTAGAAAGAGTGATTACAATCGCTGCTGTTCATCGGGTGACGGATATCGGCCATGAGTGGAAGTAATACTGTGCTTATTCATGCCCAAATGAGTGTTGGCAATCCTGCTAATTGCAGGCGTTATTAATTCAATTAATGTTTTAGCCTTGAATGTTATGAGACAAAATTAATGTTTTGAGCTTATGAATAAATTAGTTCAGTGCGATTGCTGTGATTACTTCTCCATATTATCAGGAGAAGGTTATGAAATATGCCCAATATGCTTTTGGGAGCAGGATTATTTTGGAATTGAAGAGCCAGATACTCCTTCTGGTGCAAATCATGGCTTAAGTATTCGTGAGGGGAGAGCTAACTTCCAAAATTATGGCGCATGCACTCCAGAGTTGGTTAAGAGTGTAGTGCCCGAATATAAACGAGCCTTGTATAAGTGTGTGCCAAGAGCGATTTAGCTCTCACAATTCATTCAGCCTGACAGGCTGAGACGGGTCAGTTTTACTGTTATTACCAGTCCTTGATTGAAAGTGTCGGCAGTGGGTCGCCAGCCGCCCTCGTGCATCAAACAATCCAAGCCGCTGCGCACCCCGGCTAGCGATGCGCCCCCCAGCCCGTTCTCACGGGCTTTTTTGCGGGTTTGTGTTTCTAAATTCGCAATAATCAATTGCATTGGCTGATGATTCTTCTTTGAATCGTGCTCAATCACAATGGCGTCATTGTTTTGGATGATTGCCGCGATGAGCTTACATACTTTCAACCCTATTCCCCATTGCCCCGGCGAGCGGGTGATGCCGCTGGCGCCGCTGCTGACTTTGCCCAATGGCCAGCGCTGGGTGGCGCAGCATTATTTGCGCTATCAGCATACGCTGCAGAGCGTGTCGGCCTTGCTGGCGCAGATAGATTTTGATGCGCACACGCCGCTGTTTGCCGGGCAAGATGCTGGCGGGGTGTATCTGCAAGTGGGGCTAATTGGGCGCGAGAATTATGATCGCAGCAATACACTGCGGGCGTATAAGCTGGTGTACGGCAGAAAATGGCGCATTGATGCCGATACCCCCACGTCAGAAATCATCCAAACCGCTTTTTTGGCGATAAAAAAAGCGCGTGAGCATGAGGTGCGCGAGCTACTGACGGTGCGCAATGCGGCTGGCCAAACCAGCGCGGCGTTTAGCAATCACCATGATTTACCGCTGCTGGCGCAGCAGCGAGGTGCCTTACAGCCCGCCACTAAGCCGGCGGCGGGGCTGACGGACGAGCTGGCGGCGCTGCGCTTTGCCCTGCGCCGGATTACGCTGTTGCAGCAGGTGGATCTCGCTGGCGAGCGGGTGTTGCTGGATTTACAGCTGGGCCCAGCGCCGCTGGCGCGGCAGCTGGAAGGGGATTTGCCGGAGTTTGCCGAGCTGAGCTTTAGCGTGATTTTGCCGCGCGGCGCTTGGGCGCAGCTGCCGTACGCGATTATGGATGCGCTGATTGCGCATAGCGATCGGCATGTGGATGAAACCTTTCGTTTTCGCGGCTTTGCCCGCTTTAGCCGCGCCAACTCGATTCAGGCGATTGCGGCGCTGTCGCTGCACACGCGGCCCTATGCGCGCGATATGGCCGATGCACAATTTGCGCAGATTTTCCGCGCGAATAATTATGAGGTGGATGCCAGCCGCGCACCGGCGCTGGGGCAGGGCGCGCTGGCGGAAAGAAACCGGCGCCTGATCGGGCAATTTGCCGATTTGCTCGGCCATCTGCCACAAGGCTATGCCCAAGCGCCCGCGACGCAAACGGCTTAGCTACGGGTGGCGCGAGAGTCGGGATGATAATCCCAAAATCGTGGCCGTGCCGCGAATTTGGGGGCAAGCTTATCGGCAGCTGTTTAGTAGGTATGTGGCTGAAGATTAGATATTCATTGATCTGAAAGGCTATACCCTGCATGAAGCTTATTTGCGCTTGGGCGCCAGCCCTAGATCATCCAGCCGCAGCAGTATTTCGGTTTTGCGCTCGTGTTTGATTTGCTGCCACGGTAGGTCTTCCTGCGCGCCGATCAGGGCATACAGCATATTCAGCGATAGATTGGGCACCACGTGTTGCAGCTGGGCATACAGCGCAAAGGCATCGGCGGCGCGCACTTGCTCGGCGCTGGTGATGCCGATTTGCGCCAGCATGGCGCGGCTTTTTGGCCCGAGGCCTTTGAGTTGATCTACGCTCGGCATGGTGGCGGTTCCGCTTATGGTTGGGCTGCACAAGGATAGCCATGATCGGGGCGATCTGGCTATCCATGCCCGGCTTAGGCGGCCGGCCAGCGGTCGGCGGCAAAGACCGCGTCTAACGGCGTATCGGCCACGCTGGTGGTGTAGTTGGACAAGATTTTCAGGCTAGTCCCCAATATCACCTCGAACACCGTTTGCTGGCTGTAGCCGGCGGCGATGAAGCTGGCGACTTCCTGCGCGGTGGGCCAGCCGCGGCTTTCGACAACTTGGCTGGTGAATTGGCGCAAGGCTTCGAGTTTGGCATCGGCAATTGGCGTGTTGTTGCGCAGCGCGGCGATCACCTCGGCGGGCACGGCGGCTTTGGCGATGGTGGTGTGCGCGGCCATGCAGTAGTCGCAGCGATTGAGCCGGTTGGCCGTCATCATAATGATCTGTTTTTCGGTTTCGCTTAAGTTGGTGTGGTTAAAAATCTGCGTGAGCGCCAGATAGCCTTCCAGCAGCGCGGGCGATTCGGCCATCTGGGCGAATAAATTGGGCACAAAGCCGTAATTGGCCTGCGTCGCTTGCAGCAAGCTTTGGCTGCCGGCCGGGGCGGTGGCGATGGTGTGCAGTTGAAATGGGGTCATGCTTATTCCTTTATGGGGTGGTGGGGTTTAGGGCTGAACATTGATAACGACTTTGCCGAAATGCTGGGCGCTGGCGAGGTAGTCATACGCCGCGCTGGCCTCGGCATAGGCAAACTGCCGGTCAATTACCGGGATAATCTGGTGTTGGCTCAAAAAGGCATTGAGCGCGGTAAAGTGCGCGACCGAGCCGACCAAAATGCCGTTGATCTGCGCGTTTTTGGCTTGCAGTGGCCATAAATTGGGCGTGGAGCCAAAGCCGGTGAGGACGCCGATCTGGTGAATCTGCCCGCCAGAGGCCAGCGCATGAATCGAGCGCGCGTAAGTGTCGGGGCCGCCTAGCTCTAGCACATGATCAACGCCGACACCGTCAGTGAGGGCCAGCGCGATGTCATCCCAGTTGGCTTGCTGGCGATAGTTGATGGTGTGCCAGGCGCCCAGCGCTTTGGCGCGCGCCAGCTTTTCATCGGACGACGAGGTGATGATGACTTTGGCGCCTTGCGCCACCGCCAGTTGCAAGGCAAATAGCGCCACGCCGCCCGTACCCTGAATCAGCACCGTTTCGCCCGCCTGCAGCTGGCCGCGTGCAAACAGCGCCTGCCAGGCGGTGACGGCCGCGCAGGGCAGGGTGGCCGCTTGCGCCAGCGATAGATGCGCGGGGATGGCCACAATCGCGTTTTCGCTCGCCACAATATGCTCGGCCAATACTCCAGGCATCTGCGCGCCACCCAGCGCACCTTGCAAATAATGCTGGGCCTGATATTTGCCCTGATACCAGCGGGCAAAAAAGTTGGGCGCAACCCGATCACCCACTTGCCAGCGCTGCACTTGGCTGCCTACGGCAATTACCGTGCCGGCCGCATCCGAAAGCGGAATCTGCCCATCCACCGTATCTTGGCCAACATTGCGCAAGATCAGCAAATCGCGGTAATTCAGGCTAACCGCGCCGACCTGAATCAACACCTGATCGGCGGCCAAGATTGGAAACGGGCTGGCGACGCGCTGCAATTGAAAACCAGCGGGCTGGCGCTGCAGCTGATAGTGGCTGCTGGAAGTCTGTGAGGCTGACATCGGCTAATTCCTTTTTGTGTAGTGATCGATACACAATATAATCAGGCTAAGATGACGGCGTCAATACATTTTGTAGTGATCAATATGGAAATAAAGAAAACGCGCGGCCGGCCGCGGGCCTTCGATCGCACCCAAGCACTTGAATTGGCATTGCATTTGTTCTGGGCTAAAGGCTATGAAGGCGCCTCGCTGAGCGACCTTACCAGCACGCTGGGCATCAATGCGCCCAGCCTGTATGCCGCGTTTGAATCCAAGCCGGCGCTATACCGCGAAGCGCTTGATCTGTATCTGGCCCAGCAATACGAGCACATCGGCGCTTTGCTGGCCGCCGCCCCCAGCGCGCGGGAAGGGCTAGAGGCCATGTTGCGCGGCGCGGCGGTGCAATTTACCTCCCCCGATCACCCGCCCGGCTGCCCGATTGCCAGCGGAGTGCTGCGCTGCGCCGAGGCCAATGCAGCCATCGGCGAACTGACCGCCGAGCATCGCCGCAGCACCCGCGCGATGATGCTGGCGCGCCTACAGCAAGGCCAGGCCGCCGGCGAGCTACCCGCCCAGATCGATACGCAGGCGCTGGCCGGCTTTTATGCTGGAGTAATTCAGGGCATGTCGGTGCAGGCTATTGATGGCGCTAGCTGCGCGGATTTACAGAAAATGGTTGATCTGGCTATGCAGGCTTGGCCTGCGTAGGGCGGCTTTGCCGAGGGTGCGCTTAGCGCAATTGAATATGCTGCGCCAAATGACTAAACACCGTGGCCACGCGGCGCAGGTGGCGCGATTCGGGGTGGGTCAGTAGCCACAAATCGGTGGCGCATTCGTCCAGCGCGCCAGTGAGCGGGCGTAGATTGGGGCGTGTGGCGGCCAGAAACAGCGGCACCATGCCCACGCCCATGCCGCGTTCGATCAATTCCACCACCGTTAAAATGCTGTTGACCCGATAGCGCGGCGTGATTTTCGGGTAGTGCTTTTTGCGCCAGAGCACGGTTGGGTGATCGGGCAGGGCATCGTCGGGCGCGATCCACGGCGCCTGCTGGGCGATGGCCGCGGGCAGGTCGGTCCACGGGCTGTGCGGCGCGGCAAACAGCGCTACGCTTATGCTACCCAGATGCTTGCCCACCAGATGTTGCGGCGGCTTGCGGGTAGCGCGAATGGCAATATCGGCGTCGCGCCGGGTTAGGTTGGCCAGCTCATTCCCAGTGTGCAAATCAAAACTCAGCTGCGGGTGGTGGCGCGCGAGGATATCGAGCTCGGGGGCCACCAGCCCATGCAAAATCGAATCGGTGGTGGTGATGCGCACGCTGCCGGCCACATCTTCGGGCTGCAGTTGCGCGGCCGAGCGGGCTGATTCGAGCGCGATTTCCATTTGCTCGGCATGCTGGGCCAGGGTTTGCGCAAGCTCGGTGGGCAAATAGCCCGTTTTGCTGCGCTCGAATAAACGCTGCCCCAGCCCCAGTTCCAGCCGCTGAATATTGCGATACACCGTCGAGGCATCCACGCCCAGCCGCTCGGCTGCCGCGGCCAAAGTGCCGCCACGGCTTACCGCCAGCAAAAATTCCAGATCCTGACTGCCAAGATGGTATTGCGTTTTTGCATGCATGCTGTGCAATCCTGCGTATGTATATTGCAAATGGGCAAGGCTAGACTAGCGCATATTAAACACCGGAGGAAATCCGTATGTCGCAACCGATTACCTTGGTCAGCCATTTGCTGTGCCCCTATGTGCAGCGCGCGGCCATTGTGCTGCTAGAAAAAGGCGTGCCATTTACCCGCAAAAATATCGATCTGGCCAACAAGCCTGATTGGTTTCTGGCCATTTCGCCGCTGGGCAAAGTACCGGTGCTGCAAGTGGGCGAGACGGCGATTTTTGAATCGGCGGTGATTTGCGAATATCTGGATGAAACCCAGGCGCCGCCGCTGCACCCGGCCGACCCGTTAGCGCGCGCCCGCCACCGTGGCTGGATGGAGTTGGGCTCGGCGATTTTGAATGACATCGCCGGGGTGTATTCGGCGCCGGACGAGGCCAGTTTGCAGCTCAAAGCCCAGCAATTGGCGCAAAAATGGGCACAGATTGCCGCGGCGCTGAGTGACGGGCCGTATTTTGCCGGGGCCGAATTCACGCTGGTGGATGCGGTGTTTGCGCCGGTGTTTCGCTATTACGATGCTTTTGAGGCGATAGCGCCGCTGCGTGCGCAACTGTCGCTGGCGCCATGGCCGCAGATCGAGGCTTGGCGGCGCGCGCTGGCGCAGCGGCCCTCGGTGCAGCAAGCGGTGGTGGCCGATTATCCGCAGCGCTTGCAGGCGTTTTTGCAGCAGCGTAATTCCTTCCTCGGCAAGTTGCTGCAGCCCGCCGCAGTGAGCTGCAGTCTATAAACCCGCGGCAGTATCGGGCGGTAGACCGCTTATAGGCTGGTGGCCAGCCCAATACCTGCAGGTGGCGATGGGAATGCCCGATTTTTGCCACGCCATGGCAGTGATTATTGCATTTGAAGGAATAATCAATTCATTGCCATGGCGATTCTCTTGCCTGCGGCGGCGCGCCATACTGAGGCCATCCCATACCGGAATGCCTCAGGAGGCTACCCATGCCACGCGCCTTTGCCGCTATTACCTTTACCGACAGTGTTAAAGCGGCGCAAACCCGCTATCACAGCCGCGAGGGCAATCTGGGTTTTGAGCTGGCGGAAGACAGCCGCAGTGAAATCACCCCGCGCGAGGCCGAGTTCATCGCTGCGCGCGATAGCTTTTATATGGCCACCGTGAACGAAAACGGCTGGCCCTATGTGCAACATCGCGGCGGCCCGGCCGGGTTTTTAAAAGTGCTGGACGAACACACGCTGGGCTTTGCCGATTTTCGCGGCAATGTGCAGTATTTGTCGGTGGGCAATCTGAATGCCAACGACAAAATCTCGATCATCCTGATGGATTATCCCAACCGCCGCCGGCTCAAAATCTGGGGCCGCGTGCGCATCGTGCACGAAATCGATGATCCGGCGCTGATCGCCGCGCTGGAAAGCCCCGCCTATCGCGCCCGCATCGAGCGCGCAATGGTCATCACGGTTGAAGCCTGGGATTGGAACTGCCCGCAGCACATTACGCCGCGTTATACCGATGCCGATATCGAGCAACTAATCGCCCCTTTGCAGGGCGAGCTGGCCGCGCTGCGCGCCAAGCCGCAAGCTGCCGCGCCGCTTGAGCGCTTGGGCAGCGGCGAGTTGGAGTTAGTCATCAGCGGCGTGCGCCAGCTGACGCCGCAGGTGCGCGCATACGAGCTGCGCCATCCGGCTGGTGAAGACTTGCCGCCAGTGGCGGCTGGCGCGCATCTGCAAGTGCCGGTGCAATTGCCCAATGGCCAGCAGAGCGTGCGCAATTACTCGATCGCCTCCAACCCCGCGCGCCGCGATATTTACGAAATCGCCGTGCTGCGCCAGGACGACGGCACGGGCGGCTCGGCCTTTGTGCATCAGCATTATCAGCTGGGCATGACGCTGCATTGCAGCATGCCAAAGAACGATTTTGCGCTGAACGAGAGCGCTGCGCCGGTGTTGCTGATTGCTGGCGGCATTGGCATTACGCCGATCAAGGCCATGGCGCAACAGCTCAAAGCTCAAGGGCGCCCATTAGCATTGCATTACGCTGCGCGCAGCCGCCGCGAGATGGCCTATGGTGATCGCTTGCAGCGCGATCTGGCCGGACAAATTAGCGTGTATTTCAGCGCCGAAGGCGCGCGGCTGAATTTGCCGCAGCTACTGAGCCAAATGGCCGATACCACCGAGGTGTATGTCTGTGGGCCGAGCGGATTGATTGATGCGGTGGCCAATACTGCTGCGCAATTGCAGATTGATCCAATGCGCATCCATTTCGAGCGCTTTGCCGCGGCAGTGTATGGCGAAAACCGGCCGTTTGAAGTGCTGCTGCGCCGCTCGCAGCGGGTGATTCCAATCGCCGCCGATCAAACCGTGTTGGCGGCGGTGCAAGCGGCGGGCGTGGATACGCTGTCCGATTGCGGCGTGGGCAATTGCGGCACCTGTGCGGTGAAAGTGCTGGCCGGCGAAGTGGAGCATCGCGATCACGCGCTGAACGCCAACGAGCGCGAGCGCGCCGGGCTGATGTGTATTTGCGTGTCGCGGGCGAAATCGGCGCGGCTCGAGCTGGATTTATAAACCGATTGATTTTGATTTGAAAAAGGAACGCACCATGATCCAGCTCTACGAATTCGCCCTCTCGGGTAATTGCCACAAGGTGAGGCTGATGCTGGCTTTGCTAGGTATACCCTATCAGAGTATCGCCGTGAATGGCGCCGAGCGCGAGCACAAATCACCCGAGTTTCTGGCCAAAAATCCGCTCGGCCAAGTGCCGGTGCTGGTCGATGGCGACGTGGTGCTGCGCGATAGTCAGGCGATTCTGGTTTACCTCGCCCGCCAGTACGGCGCCGCGCAGGCCGACTTCTGGCTGCCGAATGCTCCGGTCGGCCAAGCGCAAGTGCAGGCCTGGTTGGCCACCGCCGCCAATGAAGTGACGCGTGGGCCCAATGCGCTGCGGCTCTTGCATAAATGGGGCCGCACTGTGGCTTTGGCCGAAGCTGAAACCCTCACCACGCAATTAATGGGCGTGTTGGAAAGCACACTGAGCCAACAGCCGTGGCTGGCCGCGGCGCATATCACGATTGCCGATATTGCCCTCTACCCGTATATCGCGCTGAGCCCCGAAGGGCAAGTGCCTCTGGCGCAATACCCCGCAGTTTGCCAGTGGCTAGCGCGCATCGAGGCGCTGCCCGGCTATGTGGCCATGCCCGGAATTGCGCGGCAAGCTGCCTAGCCCTATTCAAGCAATCAATCCATTCAACCCATTTTTGGAGTCAAGCCATGTCAGCTCGTCCACCACTACCGCCGTTTGATTTGGAATCGGCCACCTTAAAAGTTCGCTTGGCCGAAGATGGTTGGAATTCGCGTGACCCCGAGCGTGTTGCTCTGGTCTACACCGAGGATAGCGTTTGGCGTAATCGCCACGAGTTTGTGCGCGGCCGCGCGCAGATTGTCGAATTTTTAAGCCGTAAATGGCAGCGCGAACACGAATACCGGCTGATCAAAGAGCTGTGGGCGTTTGACGGCAACCGCATCGCCGTACGCTTTGCCTACGAATGGCACGATGCCGCCGGGCAGTGGTTTCGCTCTTACGGCAATGAAAACTGGGAATTCGATGCTCAAGGCCTGATGCAGCGCCGCTTTGCCAGCATTAACGACCTGCCGATTCGCGAAGATGAGCGGCTGTTTCACTGGCCCCAAGGTCGCCGCCCGGATGATCATCCGGGGCTGAGCGAGCTGGGGTTGTGAGCGTTTTGTCGATTTTTATATGATTAAAAATCAATGGTTTGTGGTGTTTTTGGCCGGAAATTGCATTTTATTTGTCAGACCCCAGCCTTTGGCCCGACTAAGTTGCAGATACCGCTGACGGTATCGCTTAAACCACTTTGGAGATCATGCATCATGAACAAACAACTTATCCTCACTAGCGCATTAACCGCCGTACTGGCAGCTGGCGTTTCAGGCACCGTAGTCGCCGCCGACAAAGAAAAATGCTACGGCATCGCCATGGCCGGTAAAAACGATTGTGCGGCCAATGGCCATGCCTGCGCCGGCCAAGCCAAAACCGATAAAGATGCCAAAGAGTGGAAATACGTGGCCGCCGGTACCTGCGTTGATATGAAGGGCACGCTCAAACCGATGTAAGCCCGCTGGCGGTGGCGAGCGCACATGCTGTGCTGGCCGCCGCAGCCTAATCAATAAGGTATCCGTCACTATGCATTGCACTTTACCGCTGACTACCGGCCTTGGCCTGCGCGCGCCACACCTCGCTGATGTTTTAGCCCAGCGCCCGCCGGTGGCGTGGTGGGAGGTTCATAGCGAAAACTATTTTGGTGGTGGTGAGCCGATTGCCGCGCTGTGCCAGCTGCGGCAGGATTACCCGATCAGCCTGCACGGCATTGGGCTGGGGCTGGGGAGTTTGGGCCCGCTGGATGCGCAGCATCTGGTGCAGCTAGAGCAGCTGGTGGCGCGCGTTGAGCCAGCGGTGGTGTCCGAGCATCTGGCCTGGAATCGCCACGCCGAGCGCTATTTTAATGATTTGCTGCCGGTGCCGCGGGTGGCCGGTGTGATTGAACATCTGGCCGAGCGCATCAGCATTGTGCAAGACACGCTGCAGCGGCCGATTTTGCTGGAAAATGTCTCTTCCTATGTTGGCTTTGCCGATGAGCTGCTGTCTGAAGCCGAGCTGATGGCCGAGCTGGTGCGCCGCACTGGCTGTGGGCTATTGGTGGATTTGAATAATTTTTATGTCAATGCCCTTAATCTGGGGCTGAACGCCGAAGCGGAGCTGGCACGCATTGCCGGCGACTCGGTATACGAAATTCATGTGGCCGGTTTTGAATGGTTTGAAGGCACGGCGATTGATACCCATGGCGCACCGGTGAGTGCCGAGGTGCTGGCGCTGTTGCGGCAGGCGCTGGCGCGCTGGGGCGCCAAGCCGGTGTTGCTGGAGCGCGATACCAATCTGAGCGACTTTGTGAGTTTGTATGCAGAGTATTGCTCGCTAGATCAAATAGTAAAAGCATCAGCAGGCAATACAGCAAGGGAGTATGTATGAGCTACGCCCAAGCGATCAGCGCCTTTAGCGCCTTGCTGCTCGACCCGCAGGCCCAGAGCGCCGGGCTATTGCACGCCGCGCGGATGCGGCATTATCGAGCCAATTGCCGGCTTAACCGCATTGCCGCGCTGCAGGGCGTGTTTAGCAATGTGGCACAGCTGGTGGGCGAAGATTTTTTTACTGCCATGGCGCGCGAATATGTCGACGCCACACCCGCGCACGCGGCCGATTTGCATGCCATGGGTGCAGATTTTGCCGACTTTATCGCGCAGTTTGCCCCAGCGGCCGAGCTGCCATATCTGGCCGCCGTGGCGCAGGTCGACTGGGCGCGCTGGCGCGCGTATTTGGCGCCGGATGCCGCCACGCTGGGGCTGGCCGAATTGGCCGCGCTGGCCGCGGCCGATTTCGCCAGCCTGCGGCTCGTGTTTCACCCCAGCTTGCAGCTGGTGCAGTCGCTACACTGGCCCATTGCCGATATTCTGGCCATGCATGCCGGCGGCCCCAGCGCGGATTTGCTGCGCGGTGGGCAGCAATTATTAATTAGCCGCCGCCAGTGGCAGGCGATTAGTACTGGCCAGTGGGCCTTGCTACAGGCGCTGGTGACGGGCGAAACAGTAGGCGATGCGCTGGAACTGGCGCTACAGTGCGAGCCAGATTGCGATATTCAGACCATAATCAGCCTGCTGTTTACCCAAGGGCTGGTGCAGCGGGCCGAGCCCTAGCGCGGCCTTGCCGGCCGATCGATTAAACGAGTTGATAAAAGCATGTTGCAAGATCGTTTTGGTAGAACCATTGATTATTTGCGGGTATCGGTCACCGATCGTTGCGATTTGCGTTGCAGTTATTGCCTGCCGGCGCGGTTTACGCAGTTTGAAGAGCCAAGCCACTGGCTCAGCTTTGCCGAAATCGAGCGCGTGGTGGCGGCATTTGTACGGCTGGGCGTGCAGCGGGTGCGCCTGACCGGCGGCGAGCCGCTACTGCGGCGCAATCTGCCCGCGCTGGCGGCGCAGCTGAAAGCGCTGGGGCTGCGCGATTTATCGCTGTCTACCAATGCCACCCAGCTGGCCAAATACGCCCAGCCGCTGAAAGCCGCCGGGGTGAACCGTATTAATGTCAGCCTTGATACGCTGGATCGGCAGTGCATGCAAGACATCACCGGCCGCGATGCGCTGGCGCAGGTGATGGCTGGGCTCGCGGCCGCGCGTGCCGCCGAGTTAAGCCCGATCAAGCTGAATATGGTGGCGATGAAGGGCGTGAATGAGGCCGAAATCGAAGCCATGGCCGATTTTGCGCTGAGCAATGGCTATATTTTGCGGCTGATCGAGGCGATGCCGCTGGGCGATACCGGCCGCAGTACGCAATTTCTGGAGCTGGGCGCAGTGCGGGAGCGGCTGGTGGCCCGTTATCAGCTGGTGCCGCTGGCGCTGGAATTAGGCGGTGGTCCGGCCCGCTATTGGCAAACACCGGATGGCAGCGCGCAGATTGGCTTTATCACCCCGCGCTCGCAGCATTTTTGTGCCACCTGTAATCGGGTGCGGCTGACGGTGGATGGTACTTTATACCTGTGTTTGGGGCAGGAAAGCACGGTGGAGTTACGCCCCTTGCTGCGCAGCGGCATCAGCGATGCCGAGCTCGATGCCGTTATTATCGCGGCGATAGAGCTCAAGCCCGAACGCCACGAATTTAACGAGCAGCCCACCAAATTAATCCGCTTTATGTCGCAAACCGGTGGCTAAGCCCAGCCGCTCGCCCACACCGAATATGCTTTTCAGGAACCGATTGTATGCTTGATTTTGAAGTGGCCTTAGCGCAATTGCTGGCCCAGGCGCGCGTGGCTACGCGCACCGAATTACTGCCCTTAACCGCGGCGCGTGGCCGCGTATTGGCGCACGATGTGATTGCCCCCATCAATGTGCCAGGCTTTGATAACAGCTCGATGGATGGTTATGCGCTGCATATTCCGGCCGCTGCGCCAGCAACGACGCACTTTCAGATTACCCAGCGCATTGCCGCTGGCGGGGTTGGGCATGCCTTAGCCGCCGGTGAGGCCGCCCGCATTTTTACCGGCGCGCCCATCCCCGTAGGCGCCAATGCGGTGGTGATGCAGGAGCAATGCACGCTGACGGGTGAGGCGCTGCAGCTGGCCGCGCCGGTGCCGCAGGGCGCGAATATCCGCCGCATTGGTGAGGATGTACATCAAGGGCAAGTGGTGCTGCGCGCCGGCCAACGGCTCAGCCCGGCCATACTGGGACTGGCCGCCTCGCTCGGGATTGCGCAGCTGACTGTGTTCGCCCCGCTGCGGGTGGCGCTACTGAGTAGTGGCGATGAGCTGGTCGAGCCCGGCCAGCCTTTGCCCGCGGGCAAAATCTATAACGCCAATCGCTATACGCTGCTGGCCCAGCTGCAGGCCTTGGGCTGCGAGCTGCTGGATCTGGGCGTGATCCCAGATCAATTCGACGCCACGGTGGCGGCGCTGGCGGCGGCGGCCGAGCAGTGCGATATTTTGCTCACCTCTGGGGGGGTATCGGTCGGAGAGGAAGACCATATCAAGGCTGCAGTGCAATACCTCGGTGAACTTAATCTGTGGAAAATCGCCATCAAGCCGGGCAAGCCCTTTGCCTATGGCCGGATTGGCAACGCTGATTTTATTGGCCTGCCCGGTAATCCGGTGTCGGCCTTGGTGACGTATTTAATGTTGGTGCGCCCGTTTATTTTGGCGCGGCAAGGCGCGAGCGAGCTGGCGCCGCCGCGCATGACGCTGCCGGCTGATTTTGAGCTCAAGCGCGCGGGTGATCGGCGCGAGTTTTTCCGCGCGCGGCGCAATCCGGCGGGGCAGGTGAGCTTATTTGCGCATCAAGGCTCGGCAGTGCTCACCTCGCTGGTCTGGGCTGAAGGGCTGGTGGATATTCCGGCGGGCACCACCGTGCAGCGTGGCGATCCGGTGGTGTTTATTCCGCTCAGTGCGCTGGAGGGCTAAATGCTGACGATTTTGTATTTCGCCCGCCTGCGCGAGGTGCTGGGCTGCGCCAGCGAAACGCTGGCCACTCCGCCGGCCACGGTGAGGGATTTAATTGCACTGCTGGTGGAGCGCGGTGGTGTTTGGCAGGCTGAGCTAGGGGGGGCGCGCGTGTTTCGGGTGGCGATTAATCAAGAAATGGCGCAGCTGGATGACGCGATTCCGGCCGGGGCCGAAGTGGCGATTTTTCCGCCAGTCACCGGGGGCTAAGATGCAGCAAGATGTCATCCGCGTACAAAGCGCCGATTTTGATGTCGCCCACGAATACCAGCGCCTGGCTGGCCAGCCGCAAATCGGCGCGGTGGTGATGTTTGTGGGCCGGGTGCGCGATTTGAGTACCGATGCGGATCTGCTTGCCTTGCATCTAGAGCATTACCCAGCCATGACCGAACGCGCGCTGCAGCAGCTGGTGCAGGCCGCGCGCGCGCGCTGGCAGCTTGATGCGGTGACGATTATTCATCGCGTGGGCAGCCTGACGCCGGCCGAGCAAATCGTACTGGTGCTGACCGCCAGCCCGCATCGGGATGCAGCCTACGAGGCCAATCGCTACCTGATGGATTATTTAAAAACTGCCGCGCCATTCTGGAAAAAAGAAATCACCCGCCACGGTGAAGCATGGGTAGAGGCGCGCGCGAGCGACGAGCAGGCCCGCGCGCGCTGGGAAACCTAAGCCACGGCGCGCGGCCAGCTAGAAATAGCCCTGGATCTTTTTGCGCTCCATCGAGCCGGATTGATCGGTATCGATCAGGCGGCCCTGTCGCTCGCTGGTGGTGGTGAGCAGCATTTCCTGAATAATCTGCGGCAAAGTGCTAGCGCGGCTTTCTACCGCGCCGGTGAGCGGGTAGCAGCCTAGGGTGCGAAAGCGCACCCAGCGCCGGCTGATGCTGGCGCGCTCGGCCGGGGTGAGGTAGGGCAGGATGCGCTCATCGTCGATACAGATCCAGGTGCCGTCTTTCCATACCACATCCCGCTCGGCTGCCCGATACAGCGGCACGATGTCGATGTTTTCCAGCCAGATGTATTGCCAGATATCGAGTTCGGTCCAGTTCGAGAGCGGAAATACACGGATATTTTCGCCCGGATCGAGCCGGCTGTTATACAGCTGCCACAGCTCGGGGCGCTGGTTTTTCGGATCCCATCGCTGGTGCTGATCCCGAAACGAAAACACCCGCTCTTTGGCCCGGCTTTTTTCCTCATCGCGCCGCCCGCCGCCAAAGCAGGCGTCAAAACCATGCTGCGCCAGTGCTTGCTTGAGCGCATCGGTTTTCATTGCATCGGTGTATTTCACCGAGCCACTCGTAAACGGATTCACCCCTTCGGCCAGCGCCGCCTGATTAATATGCACGATGATTTCCAGCCCATGTTGCGCCGCCAGCCGGTCACGAAAGGCCGCCATTTCGTGAAATTCCCAGGTGGTGTCGACATGCAGCAAGGGAAACGGCACCTGGCCCGGCCAGAAGGCTTTGCGCGCCAGATGCAGCATCACCGTTGAATCTTTGCCAATCGAGTAAAACATGCAGGGGTTGCTAAATTCGGCCACCACTTCGCGCAGGATGTGGATGGCCTCGGCTTCCAGCTGCCGCAGATGCGACAGCTGGGCGGCGGGGATTACCAGTCGGTCCATGTTTGGCTCTCCGGATCATATGAGCTCAGCAGCAACCATTGATTGCGCACTTTGGTGGCAAAGGCGGGGAGCTGGGCCAAGAGTTGTTCGACATGTGCTTTGGGCGCTTCGATCACGACCAGTAGCCGCTGCGGGATATGGTAGGGCGTGTGGTCGTCGGCCATTACGGCTTGCCACGGCAAGCCCGCCAGGAGATCGCTGCCATTACCCTGCATTACCCCCAGCCCGGCGGTAACGGTTTGGGTGGCCTTGCTGCCGCTACCTTGATAATGCGGCGCGACAGCCGAGGCGTAGTACTGCAGATTGATCCACTGTGCGACAGTAACCGGCCCGGCCACAATCGCCGCCAGCAAGCTGCCCTCGCGGTCTTCGGCCCAGTGGTAGCCATGCAAAAAGGCACGCCCTTGTAGATTGTGGCCCTGGCTCCAGCTGCGGCGGCCGATGATAAAGGCCGCATTGCGAGCCAAACCCCACTCGGGGCGGACTTCGCTCCAGTCTTCGGCGCGACGCAGGGCCTCCTCATCAGCTCGGTCGGCTTCACCGGCCAATTTAGGTAGTTGTGGCAGCCGCTCGGCGCTGAGCTGGGCGTAGGCAAAGGGCAGTGCCGCCTGCAGCTGCTGCCAAGCTTCGGCCGCCGGCCCCTCGTGCGGAGCGGCATCGAGCCAGTGCAAGGTATCGAGCGAAGTCTGGTGCTCGGCGGCGATAAACCGGGTGTGTGCCGGGATGGCGATACCCTGCGCCAGCAGGCGCTCGCGGATCAGGCTGTCGTTACATAGGGCGGCTAGCACTCGCGCATTAAAGCCACCGGCCGCGCCACCGCAGGCGCCGCAATCGAGCTTGGCGGCGTAGGGGTTGTTGCGGCTATGGCTACCGTGGCCGGCAATCACCACCAGCGGGGCAAACTCGCGGGTAAGGCCAATGCCTTTGAGTGCGCCGGCTGCCCATTCGGCCTGCTGGGCGAGCGAAGCCGCCGATTGTGGCCCATGCGCGCCCACGGTGGGGCGGGTTTGCGGCTTGCGCACGCCCCGGGCCCAGCGCTGGCGCCAGCGGGCAGGAATAAAACTCTGCCACAGCATCTGCAGCCCTTGCCAATGCCCCGCCAGCTCCGGCAGGGCCAGACTGGCCAAGGGGTCGTGTTTGATCTGTTGCTGTACCAGCTGGCGTTGCTGGCTTTGCTGCCGCGCTAAGCGATAGCGTTGGCGCTCATGCGGGGCGGCGGTTTCGCTCACTTCGGCCTGTGGCGCCAAAATCACTGGGCAGGCGGCGTGGGTGTGCTCGCTATCTAGCTCGCGGGTACTGATCGGCAGACCAAAAAAGCCGGCAAAGCCATAGGTGGCAAAGCGGCCGCTGGCCTCGATGGCCCGGCGGAGCGGCTCCGAGCGTACATCGATACAAAACACCAGCTGGGCGACTGGGGCCTCTGCGGGGGTGGGCGCAGCTGGCTGGCTGAGGGTGTTTTGCAGCGTCTGGCGATATTGCGCTTCGCGAATTTCCAGCCCTAGCCGGCATTGCGCCAGTGCATCAAAGCGGTGAGCTAGGCGCAGGTATTGCGCGGTTTGCGCTGGGCTAAAGGCCGCCCAATCGGCAGGCTGCAGCTGCGCATGGCGCTGCCAGGCTTCTAGCAGCGGCAATGGATCAAGAGTTGCGGCGGGTGCGCTGGCGGGTAGAGGCAGCCCTTCGGTCAGGGCGGCTTCGAGCGTGAGCCGCAGCGCCAGGTAATCGGTGAGCGCGCTGATTTCACCTGCAGCGCGGCGGCCCAGCCAGCGCAGCATCCCGGCCCAACCTGGCTGCGCAAGTAGATGCGCTTGCAGATAGGCTAGCTGCTCGACCGGGCTGGCAAGCTGAGCCAGTGCGGCTTGCAGTGCGACCTCGGGGCTGGCGGGTAGCTGCGCCAGTTTGCGCCGCACGGCGGCGGGCAGCTGCGGATCATATTGCGCCTGTTGCTGCCAGGCGCGGTATAAATCGGCCTCGGCCAAGCCCCAGTTGCGACTATCGCGGGCGATAAAGAGTTTTGCCCAGCGCTGCGTGGTGCTTTCCAGTAGTTGCAAAGCGGCGGGCTGCCCGGCCTGCGCGAGACGGGTGGCGCGGCTATGCAAGCCGGGGGCGCTGGGTGCTGGGATGGCTGGCAAGGTGTCGAGCAAGGCCGACCAATCCGCTGCAGGGGCCGCAGTAGTGCCTGCCGCAGGTAGGAGCTGCGCACTGCAAAAGCGCAGCGCCAGCAGATCATCGGCCGGGAAATCATGCTCGCGCAGCCAGCGGCGCAGATGCTGCAACAAGAGTGGCGGGTTGGCGGACAGGGCATCTAGCTCGGGCAAGTGGGCGCGTGCTGGATACAGTGTGCTGGCGTTGTGGTGAGCAAACCAGCGGGCCACTTCATCAAAGCTGCGGTCTTCCACGCCCTGCCAGGGGCTGCGGGCGGCGAAAGTGGCGATCGGCCATTGTGGCGCCACCACCACCGCGGCGGCCTCGACCAGCGCCGGGGTGAGGTCGGCAGACTGAAGTGATTGCAATGCTTGCGATGACAGTGGGGCGTTCATACCAGTACTCCTTGTTGGGCGCGGCGCGCTAGATGGTTTGGATGCATATCGAGGGTGTGGCGAGGCGCTTCACTCAGGCTAATCAGCTGCCAGTACAGGCGCTGGGCCAGTGGGTGGCGTGGGCGCTGCAGCAGGTATTGCAGTGCGGCCGACCCGCCCAGCAGTAGCGCGGCGCTGAGGTAAATCCAGCCATTGGCCAGTGCGCTAAGGGCGGCCGGTGCCGGCAGCAAGGCGTGCAAACCGGCCTGCACGGCAAAGAAACCACCGACACTCACGAGCCAGAAAGGCAGGCTGCGCCATTGCCAGATCGGCAGCGTGGCTAATCCTTGCGCCAGTGCCCAGGCCAGCAACAGGGCACTGAGCCAGCCGGCAGGTTGCGCGGCATAGGCTGGGTGCAGGGCGAAAAGGCCGATCATCACCAGCGCGGCTAGCAGCAGTACTTTAGGAAAAGCCGGCAGGCTGAT
Organism: Chitinibacter sp. ZOR0017; assembly: GCF_000799095.1. Lineage (NCBI taxonomy): Bacteria > Pseudomonadati > Pseudomonadota > Betaproteobacteria > Neisseriales > Chitinibacteraceae > Chitinibacter > Chitinibacter sp. ZOR0017. The sequence continues at coordinate 38,787 of NZ_JTLG01000043.1, forward strand.
GGCGCGTCGCTCTGGGCTAACGGTGCCACCGGCCTGCAAAAACAGGCTGGCCTTAAACAAACCATGCAGCAGCAAGTGAATCAGCGCCGCTAGGTAAGCTCCCAGCGCGCATTGCAGCAGCATGCAGCCCATCTGGGCCACGGTCGAGGCGGCCAACTGGCGTTTTACATCAACCTGTACCAGCGCCATACCGCTGCCCAGCAAGATCGAGCACACGGCCAGCAGTAGCAGCGACACTTGCGCCCAGCCGGCGGCGGCCAGCAAGCTGCCGTAGTGCAGCAGCAAAATCCCGCCGGCATTCACCAGCCCCGCATGCATAATCGCCGATACTGGCGTAGGGGCGACCATGGTGGCCAGCAGCCAGCGCTGGGCAGGCCACTGCGCAGCAGGGATTAAGGCGGCCAGCAGCAGCGCGGCTGCCGCAGTTTGAATCGCCCAGGCGGGCCAGCTGGCCAGTGAGGTAGGCAAGCCCACTTGCCAGTGCCCGGTTTGCTGCTGCACGAGCACCACCAAGACTAGCAGTGCCAGCCAGGCCACACTCAGCCACAGCCCCACATAGCGGGCTGCGGCTTGTGCGGCCGGCCAGTCACGGGCAAGGCCAATCAGCCGGAACAGCGCCCACAGCGCCAGCCCCCAGCCCAGTAGCAGCAGGCGGCTATCGGTGCTGGCCCAGGCCAGCGAAGTGCCGCTGGTGAGGAGTGTGAGCCAAGCCAGGGCGCGGGCTTGATCAAGATCGCCGTGCAAAAAGCGTAGGCTAAAGCGCTGCACAATCGTGCCCAGCCCCAACACCAGGCTAATCAGCAGCCAGGCAATCGGGCCGGAGCTGAGTGGCCAGCTGTGGGCGGCTTGCGGTAGGGCTAGTTGCGCCAAGGCAGCCAGCGCAGCAATGGCCGCCAAACGGCTATGCCAATGTAGAAACAGCGGCTTGGTGCGCAACAGCTGGGCGCTGGCCAGCGCCACCGACAGCGCCAGAGCGCCTAGCCAAAGCCCGAGCGGTAGAAAAGAAACAGTAGGCTGCATGGAACTTCTCGCGTTGATTGCAGATGCAGCCATGATAAAAAAGTGCTGGCATAATTAGAAATTGCGATTAATTTTGTTTTGCATAACTTTTTCTTATGAATGTAACCCTCAGGCAGTTGCAGATTTTTGCCAAAGTAGCCGAAACCGGCAGCTTTACCCGCGCCGCCGAGCAGCTGTTTCTCACCCAGCCCGCGGTGTCGCAACAGATCCGGCTGCTCACCGAAGCGGTGGGCGAGCCCTTGCTCGAAACCATGGGGCGCAAGGTGTATCTCACCACGGCGGGGCAAGCTTTGCTGCACACCAGCGAGCAAATGAATCAGCAATGGAAAGCGTTTGAAGAAGACATCGCCGCCCAGCGCGGCCTGCACAGCGGCACCTTGCGGCTGGCGGCGGTGAGCACGGCCAAATACTTTATTCCACGGGTGCTGGGGCCGTTTTGCCAGAAATACCCGGGCATTGAAGTAAAGCTGGAAGTCGCCAATCGCGATCGCATCATCGAGCGAATCGAAGACAATCTCGATGATCTGTACATCATGACCAAACCGCCGGAAACCCTGGAGCTGGTGCGCGAGCCTTTTCTGGATAACCCGCTGGTGGCGATTGCCGCCCCCACCCATCCGCTGGCCGCGCAGGCGCAAATCACCTTGGCCGAATTTGCCCAAGAGCGTTTTATCATGCGCGAGCCGGGCTCGGGCACCCGCATTGCGCTAGAGGCTTTTCAGGCGCGCGCGGGGGTGAGCTTCAATGTGCGGATGGAGCTCGGTAGCAACGAGGCCATCAAACAGGCCGTGGCAGGCGGGCTAGGGGTGTCGATTTTGTCGCGGCACACCTTGCATCGTTTGCCGGTGGAAGAAGACGAAGTGGCGATTTTGCCGGTAGAGGGCTTTCCGCTGCATACCCAGTGGCAGCTGGTGTATCTGAGTAAAAAGCGGCTTTCCCGTGCGGCGCAGGCGTTTCTGGCTGAGCTGGCGGCGTGGATTCCGCAATACCGCAGTCGCAAGGGGATTACATGAGCGCGCACCCACCCCGCTATCCGCGTGCCACAGCCTTGCACGGTGAGCGAGTGCTGGTCGCCAGCCGCCATCACAAGGCCGCCGCCATGCAACGGCCTTTTGCCGCCATGCTAGGGGTGGAACTTTGGAGCCCGCCTGAGCTCGATACCGACCGCTTTGGCACCTTTAGTGGCGAAATCGAGCGCCCCGGCCCGCCCGTGGCCATGCTGCAGGCCAAAACCGCGCTGGCGCAGGCTGATTACCCCGCCCAACGCTACTGGCTAGCCAGCGAAGGCAGCTATGGCCCGCATCCGTATTGGCCGCAGTTGGCGGTGGGGGAAGAATGGCTGTTGTGGCTGGATGCCCAGACGGGGCAGAGCCTGACTGAGCGGCGGCGGTTTACCACGCGGCATTACGGTGCCTGGATGATCAACAATTGGGCCGAGCTGCGCGCCCGCTTGGCGCAATGCCCGCTGCCCGCGCTGGCGCTCACGTTACGGCCGGTGGCGGGTGATTTGCCAGCGCAAAAAGCGCTGCGGGACGTGGCGGCGGTGGAGGCCGCCTATGCCGAGTATGTGGCCGCAGGTAGCCCGGCGGTGGTGCTTGCGCTGGATATGCGCGCGCATTTACATCCCCCGCGTCAGCGCAGCTTGCGCCGGCTGGCCGCCCGTTTGGCCCATCGTTTGGCCACCGCGTGCCCAGCCTGTGGCGCGGCTGGCTTTGGCGAGCGGCAACTGCAGCCGGGCTTGCCCTGCGCTGATTGTGGCCTTGCCACTACCCAGCCCAAAGCGTTGATTTATTCCTGCCCGCACTGCGGGTACTGCGAACCGCATCGCCACTATCACACCCCGGCTGATCCGCGCTGGTGTGATTACTGCAACCCTTAGCCCGCGGGCTATACCGCCTGCGGGCCGCGAGGGCTGGCCACCTTAAGCGCTGGCAGTATTACTCATGATCAGCGCGGCGGTGGCGGCTACAGCGGCGCCGGCGCCTGCCAGCCGCATTGGTTTGGCTTCGCGGGCCCAATGCCACAGCAGCGCGCCGATTACGCCCACCAGCATTGCCAGGGCAAAAATCATCGCAAAACCAAAAACATAAGATTGAATCGGCATGGTTGCTACTCCTTAACTCCTAAATAACCGTTTGCACGGCAAAGCCGGCCATCGCTCGGGTGGCCACGAAGGGCAATGGCGATGGTGGGGCGCTACAAGAGGTGTTGGCGGCGTACCCTGCCGCATGGGGCCTCATGCTTAAATCGACCGCTGTTTTTGCGCCGCAGTTCCGGTGGTGGGCGAGTTTGTGACTTATTGCCACCCGTCTTGACCGCGCAGCGCTAGTCGGCATGGCATAGCGGCAAGCCGGGGCCAAGTTTCGCCGCGGTGGTGGTGAAACACCTGTGGGCACGCTGATTTGGCTCAATTTTTTTGCCGGCAGCCAGTGGTAGGCTGTTGTGGTCAGGGGGCGATAAGGGGCGTGCGATGCATGAGTTAAGTCTGGCCGAACGTGTACTCCGCATTGCCGAGCAAGCCGCGCAGCAAGCCGGCGCTCAGCGGGTCACTAAGGTGCGGCTGGCGGTGGGGGCACTGGCGCATGTGGCGCCCGATACGCTGCAGTTTTGCTGCGAGCTGGCCGCGCGCGGCACGCCGCTGGAGCGCACCGAATTCACCGTTGAGCAAACCCCGGGCGCGGCGTGGTGCGAGCCTTGCGGGCAAACCGTAGCCTTGCAACGTGTGGGGCAGGCCTGCCCCCACTGTGGTGGCTATGCGCTGCGTATTACTGGTGGCGAAGACATGCAGGTACTGGATATTGCCGTAGTCTGATTGGTAGGTATATGCATGCAGGCTATGCATTAATTGGCCTGTATGCATATACCCATCTAGCTGGCGCAGGCCGGCGCAAGGAGCAAGCGATGTGTACCAGCTGCGGATGTGGGCATGGTGAAACGCGGATCAATGGCCTGGTGCCACCCCGGCGGCGGCGCGGTGCCGGGCCGGCGGGGGCCTATCGCTTGGCGGGTGGCGCGCCAACTCAGGCCGAACCCGCGCCCCCTGCGACCACTGGCCCTTTGGGCGCCGTGCATGCGCCGGAAGTAGACCCCGAGCGCACGATCCGGCTGGAGATCGATATTCTGGCCAGTAATGATGGCCAAGCTGGGGTGAATCGCGCGCGGCTGGCGGCGCAGCAGATTTTTGCGTTGAATCTGGTCTCGAGCCCCGGCTCGGGCAAAACCACGCTCTTGGTTGAAACCCTACGCCGCTGGGTGGGCGCGGCGGCGGTGATCGAGGGCGATCAGCAAACCGATAACGATGCCGCGCGGATTCGCGCCACCGGGGTGCCAGCGGTGCAAATCAACACCGGCAAAGGCTGTCATCTGGATGCGCACATGGTGGCGGGCGCGCTGGATGTGCTGCAGCAAGAGGGCACTTTGGCCGCCAATAGCCTGCTGTTGATCGAAAACGTTGGCAATCTGGTGTGCCCCGCGGCCTTTGATCTGGGCGAAGCACACAAAGTAGCGATTTTGTCGGTCACCGAGGGCGAAGACAAACCGCTGAAATACCCGGATTTATTCCGCGCAGCCGATCTGCTGCTGTTGAGCAAAACCGATTTGCTGCCCTATGTGGATTTTAATGTCGATGCCGCAATCGCCATAGCGCGGCAGGTGCGCCCTGATTTGCCGGTGATTCAGCTTTCGAGCAAAACTGGCGCGGGCTTTGCCGAATGGCAGGCGTGGCTGCTGGCCGGCTGCCGACGGGCGCAGCAGCGGAGCTAGCCATGCAGCAGCGGCTGTGTGTGCGGGGCATTGTGCAGGGGGTGGGGTTTCGCCCCTATGTGTATCGCTTGGCCAGCGAATTGGCCTTAAGCGGCTGGGTGCGCAACGATGGCGACGGGGTAACGATCGAAATTGCCGGCCCAGCCCCACGGGTGGCGCAGTTTTGCCAGCGCCTGCCGCTGGAAGCGCCAGCACAAGCGCGCATTGATGCGCTATTACTGCAGCCCGCCGAGGCGGCGATCAGTGCGCCGGGCTTTACAATTGTGGCCAGCGCCGCGGCGCATTCCGCAGCCAAGGCCAGCATAGGCCCCGACACCGCGCTGTGCCCCGCGTGCCTGACCGAGTTATTCGACCCCGCCAGCCGGCGCTATCGCTACCCGCTGATCAATTGCACCGATTGCGGCCCCCGTTACACGCTGGTGCGCCGCCTGCCTTATGATCGTGCCAACACCAGTATGGCGCCGTTTCCGCCATGCCCGGCCTGTGCGGCCGAATACCAGCAGCCCAGCCACCGGCGTTTTCATGCCGAGCCCAATGCCTGCCCAGTCTGTGGGCCGCAGCTGCAGCTCTGTGATCTGGCTGGCACGCCGCTGGCGGGCCACGGCACGGCGCAGGATGCGCTGGCGCACACGCTGGCCTTGCTGCGGGCTGGGCAAATTGTGGCGATCAAAGGGCTGGGCGGTTTTCATCTGGTGTGCGATGCGCGTAATTCAGCCGCCGTGGCCGAGCTGCGCCGGCGCAAACAGCGCGCCGCCAAACCGCTGGCGGTGATGGCGGCCAATGCCGCCTCGCTGGCGGGCTGGCTGCAGATCAGTCCCGCCGAGCAGCAATGGCTTGATTCCCCCGCGCGGCCGATTGTGCTGTTGGCCAAGCAGGCTGGGGTCGATGAGGCCTTGCAGGGTATTGCCCCGCAGCTCTCATCCATTGGCGCTTTACTGCCCTATACCCCTATTCAGTATTTGCTATTTCATGAAGCGGCCGGCCGGCCGGCGGGCTTGGGCTGGCTGGATGAGCCACAAGATTTGCTCTTAGTCATGACTAGCGCCAACCCGCGCGGCGAGCCGCTGATTACCGATAATCAGGCCGCACTCACCCAGCTGGCCGGCCTGGCCGACGCGGTGTTGCTGCATGAGCGCGACATCGTGGTGCGCTGTGATGACAGCGTGCTGCGGGTGGACGCCAGCGGTGCGGCGCAGTTTATCCGCCGCGCGCGCGGCTACACCCCGCTGGCTTTGCCGTTGGCGCGGGAGGCAGCGCCCATCTTGGCGCTGGGCGGCTTTTATAAAAACACGCTATGCCTCACGCGAGGGGCCGAGGCCTTTGTCTCGCAATACATCGGCGAGCTAGATCGGGTGGCCAATTGCCGCGCGCTAGAGCAGGCCAGTGCGCATTTGCAGCACCTATTGCAAGTTGCCCCGCAGTGCGTGGCGCATGATCTGCACCCTGATTTTTTCAGTAGCCAGCTGGCGGCGCGGCTGGCCGCGCAATGGCAAGTGCCGAGTTTAGCCGTGCAGCATCATCACGCGCATATTGCCGCGGTGCTGGCCGAACATCAGCTCGATGAGCCGGTGCTGGGCCTGGCGCTCGATGGGGTGGGTTTGGGCGACGATGGCAGCGCTTGGGGCGGCGAGCTATTGCTGGTGGATGGCGCGCAGGCCCAGCGCCTGGGGCATTTGCGACCACTGGCGCTGCCCGGTGGCGATCTGGCCGCGCGCGAGCCGTGGCGCATGGCCGCGGCGGCGCTGCATCAGCTCGGGCGGGCGGATGAAATCGCCAGCCGCTTTGCCGACCAGGCCGCCGCGCCCTGGGTAGCGCAAATCTTGCGCCGCGCACCAGCCTGCACCACCAGCATGGGCCGTTATTTCGATGCCGCCGCAGGCTTATTGGGGCTGGCCACGCAGCAGGATTTTGAGGCGCAAGCGGCCATGCTGCTGGAAGGCGCGGCGGCTCGCTATGGGCCAGTCGCTGCGCCGGCGGCCGGGCATGAGCTGCAACGTTTGCCCAATCAAATCTGGCAGCTTGATTTAGCGCCGCTGTTGCAGCAGATCAGCGTGGCGGCCAGCCCCGCGCTGGGCGCGGCGCAATTTCATGCCGGCCTTTGTGTGGCGCTGGCCGATTGGCTGGAGGCCGCCGCGGCGCAAACCGGGCTGCGCACGGTGGCGGGCGGTGGCGGCTGCTTTTTAAATGCGCTGTTGCTCAGCGGCCTACAGGCCGAATGTCGCCGCCGGGGTTTGCGGCTGTTGATTAATCAGGCCATGCCCTGTGGGGATGGCGGTTTGGCACTGGGGCAGGCCTGGGTTGCGCAGCGCTGGCTGGGCGCAGCAGGCCAAGCCGATACGCACTGGAGAGCAGAATGTGTTTAGCGATACCGGCGCGGGTGACCGCGCTGCTGGCAAACGACGAGGCGCGCATCGAGGTCGGCGGCGTGCATAAGGTGATCTCGATTGCCTTGGTCGATGAGGTCGCGGTGGGTGACTATCTGATCGTGCATGTGGGCTTTGCCATCGGCAAGCTCGACCCCGCCGAGGCCGAGCAAACGCTGGCGCTGTTTGCGCAAATGGCGCAGCTCGACCCCACCAACCCAGCCCCGTATCAGTGAGGCGCGCATGAAATACATTGCTGAATTTCGTGATGGCGAGCTGGCCCGCGGGCTGGCCAAAACCATTGCCGCCACCGTCAACCCCGCGAGCGAATACCGGCTGATGGAGTTTTGCGGCGGGCATACGCACGCGATTGCGCGCTACGGCCTGCAAGATTTGTTGCCCGCCAATGTGCGGCTGATCCATGGTCCGGGCTGCCCGGTGTGCGTGTTGCCGATTGGCCGCATTGATAGCGCGATTGCGCTGGCCACCCAGCATGATGTCATTCTCTGTACCTACGCCGACACGCTGCGCGTACCAGCCAGCGGCGGCTTGTCACTACTGAAGGCCAAGGCGCAGGGCGCGGATATTCGCATGGTGTATTCCAGCGCCGATGCACTGCGCATCGCGCAGGATAACCCCAGCCGTGCGGTGGTGTTTTTCGCGATTGGCTTCGAAACCACCACGCCCCCCACCGCTGCCATCATCCTGCAGGCGCAGCGGCTGCAGCTGGCCAATTTCAGCGTGCTGTGCAATCACGTGCTCACCCCGGCAGCGATGGTGCACATCATGGAGTCGCAACAAGACCCCGCCGCGGTGGCGATTGATGGTTTCGTCGGCCCTGCCCACGTCAGCACCGTGATCGGCTCGGGCCAGTACGAAGGCTTTGTGGCGCGCTACCAGCGCCCGGTGGTGATCGCCGGCTTTGAGCCGCTGGACGTGATGCAGGCGATCTTGATGCTGATCCAGCAAATCAACGCCGGCCGCGCCGAGGTCGAAAACGAATTCACCCGCGCCGTCACCCGCGAAGGCAACCGCAAGGCGCAGGGCTTGTGCGAGCAGGTGTTTGAGCTGCGCGACACTTTCGATTGGCGCGGCCTGGGCGAAGTGCCGCATAGCGCGTTGAAAATCCGCGCTGAATTTGCCCAATTTGACGCCGAATTGCTTTACCAGATTGATTATTTACAGGTGCCCGACCACAAAGCCTGTGAGTGCGCCGCGATTCTGCGCGGCCACAAACGCCCAGCCGACTGCAAAGTTTTCGGCACCGTCTGCACGCCCGATCATCCGCTCGGTGCGTGTATGGTCTCGTCGGAGGGGGCATGCGCGGCGCACTACACGTATGGCAGGTTTAGAGTGGATTCGATCGGGATGAATGGCGTAGCGTAACAGCACGGCTAATACAGGCAGAAAATAGCTGCTTTGTTTAAGAATGATTTTTACGAAACTATCCAATGCTATTCCTTTCATATACAGTCAAGCAGTTCAGTGTTCGCTTATCCATAAGAGGAATTGAAATGCAGGATGAAGTCATACAAATCGGTCGTATTCAATTTAAGCGCAGCGACATCAAGCAGCATTGGGTGGATTATGAGTCAGCCAAAGAGCGCGCGATCCGGCTTGAGCAACAGGATAATCACTACATCGGTAGCCCATTGGGTTTGCTGCTTGCTGGCGTCGTATCGACTTGGCTACGCAAAAAGAATCGCCAGCCCGATGCAAAACAATATTTGCATATCAAAACAGCGAAAGATGATTACTGCTTTTCTGAGGATGAAGTAGATTTTGGTGTTTTGTTGGAAAAATTGGGTAAGTGAAATTAACTTGAGTGGATATTCGATTGCTATCGAAATTGGCTGGTGGCTTATATGGCTTTTGAGTTATTGCTTATTCCGGAAGATGAATTGTCCATGGTGAAGGAGCAGTATCGTTATCATATTGATTCGTACAGCGGGATGTGGGTTGTTGATGCTGAATCTTCTGAATGCTTGCTTTTTGTAGGGAGAGATTATCTTGATCCAACTGTTCCAAGCCTTTTTGTGCTTTTAAATAGAAGTCAGAACGAGAAATATTACTTTGAAATATTGGAGCGGCGTTATTGCGCTCAAAGACATTTGGAGCAATGGCTGACAACTGAGGATGCAAAGCCTGATTATGTTGTGGTTCTTAAATTGGGTGATGGTTGTAAATTAAATTCAGACATTATCAAGACGAAGATTTGTAAGGCGATGCAAGCTCTAAATAAAAGATCAGATATTGAGTTTATTTTCATTCCTCACTGGAATAGGTGAGGCGAGCTCGTAGATGAATATTGCTTTACTCAACACATCCAATACCCCATTGAATCACTTCGCAGGCTCACCATGAAAACCTACACCCGCCCCCTCGATCTGAAAAACGGCCGCGTTGATATGAGCCATGGCAGCGGTGGCCGGGCGATGGCGCAGTTGATTGATGAGCTGTTTGCCCGCCATTTTGCCAACGATATTCTGGCCGAGCAGGGCGATGGCGCGGTGCTGCCGAGCCTGAATGGCGGCCGGCTGGTGATGGCCACCGATAGCCATGTGGTGTCGCCGCTGTTTTTCGCCGGTGGCGACATCGGCTGCCTCTCGGTGCATGGCACGATCAATGATGTGGCGATGATGGGCGCGCGCCCGCTGTATTTGTCGGCTGGTTTTATTCTGGAAGAAGGCTTTCCGCTGGCCGATCTACAGCGCATTGTGGCCTCGATGGCCGCCGCGGCGCGCGAGGCTGGGGTGCCGATTGTAACGGGCGATACCAAGGTGGTGGAGGCCGGCAAGGGCGACGGGGTATTTATCACCACCACCGGCGTGGGGGTGGTGCCGGAGGGTATTGACCTGAAAGCATCAAATATCAAAGTGGGAGACAAGATACTAGTGTCGGGTATGTTGGGCGATCATGGCGTGGCGATTATGTCGCAACGCGAAAACCTGACTTTCGAGACCACCATTCAATCCGATACCGCCGCGCTGCATACGCTGGTGGCGGCGATGCTGGAATCCGTACCCACGCTGCACGCGCTGCGCGACCCCACGCGTGGCGGGCTTGCCGCCGTGCTGAATGAATTTGCCCACGCTAGCGGTCACGGCATGGTGATCCGAGAGGCGGCTATTCCGGTACGCAGCGAGGTTGCTGCCGCTTGCGAATTGCTGGGGCTAGATCCGTTGTATGTGGCCAATGAAGGCAAACTAGTGGCCTATTGCGCGGCGGCCGATGCCGATGCGCTGCTGGCCGCGATGCGCAACCACCCGCTGGGGCGCGATGCGGCGATCATCGGTGAGGTGATCGCCGATGAACACGCCTTTGTGCAGATGGAAACCGTATTTGGCGGGCGGCGGATGGTGGATTGGCTTAATGGCGAGCAGCTGCCGCGCATTTGCTAGCTGCGTTTTAATCGGCCGCCGGGGCCAGCTGCAACAGCTTGCCATCGTCTTCATCGGTGAGCAGATACACCAGCCCATCCGGCCCCACCCGCACATCGCGTATGCGGCCAAACTGATCTTTCAGTAGCCGCTCTTCGTGCACCACCCGCTCGCCATCGAGCTCCAGCCGCACCAGCATCTGGTATTTCAGCGCGCCCAACAGCAGATTACCGCGCCAACCCGGGAAGGCATTGCCCTGATAAAACGCCAGCCCGGAAGGGGCGATGGACGGTGTCCACTGATATTGCGGCTGGGTCATGCCGCTTTTGTGCGTGCCTTCGCCGATGGCTGTGCCCAGCCCATAATTTCGGCCATAGGTAATCACCGGCCAGCCGTAATTGCGCCCGGCGCGAATGATATTGAGCTCATCGCCGCCTTGCGGGCCGTGTTCGGTGGCCCACAGCTCGCCCGTGCGCGGGTGAATGGCTGCGCCTTGCACATTGCGATTGCCCAGGCTGTAGATCATGGCGCGGGCGTCTTTGCTGCTGGCCCAGGGGTTGTCAGCCGGAAAGCGGCCATCGTCATGCAGGCGAATGATTTTGCCGGCCAGATCATCGGGCCGCTGGGCACGCTGCATATCGCCGCGATCACCTTGGGTAATGTATAAAAATCCCTGCGGATCAAAAGCCAGCCGCGCGCCGAAATGCTGGCCGGCGCTGCTGCCCGGCCGTTGCCGGTAAATCTGTTGCAGATTGTCCAGCCGTGGGCCGGCGGCGCCTTCGCTGAGGCGGCCACGCACGACCTGCGTGGCGTAGCCCTGACCTTCGGGGCCGCTGTAGGCCAGATACACCCAGCGATTACGGGCAAAATCAGGGTGCACGGCCACATCCAGCAGGCCGCCTTGCCCAATTACCGCAATCGGCGGCAGGCCACCAATGCTACGTGGGTCTAGCTCGCCGCTGCGACTAATGAGGCGTAAACGCCCCGGCCGCTCGGTGACCAACATGCGTCCATCGGGCAAAAACGCCAGCCCCCACGGATGCGCCAGCCCTTGCGCCAAGATGCTGACCTGCAAGGGGTGTTTTTCGCTGGCGATGCGCAGCACATCGGCCTGCGTCGGCTGCAGTAGCGTTGGGAGGGCGATGGCCGCGAGCACGGCCGCAAACAGTAGGCGTGACATGCGCAACTCCGAGGCGATATCTCATCCGCATAGACGCGGGCTGGCGCAAAAAGTGCCACCGTGGTCGCAACGATGACTGTGTGTTTGATGGGGTGTTCTTGGGTATAGGTCTGTGAGGTATATTTGATAGTGCATACAGGCCTATACCCATTGGTTTAGAGCTGATCGGATTCCACAATGACTTCCCCTGGCCCTGCCGTAAACAGGCCATCGAGCAGGGCGGCGGCAATTTGTGCGGGCTGCACCGGCCGATAACGGTGCGGGATCAGCGGGCCAAATAGGCGGCAGACGAATAAACCCACTGCTTCGGCGCGCCGGGGCGGAGTTCGCTCTGCCTGAATCAGTGCGGGCCGCACAATCCGCAAACGCGGAAAGCCCAGCGCTCGCACGCCTGCTTCGGCCTCAGCTTTGGTGCGCAAATACAGATTGCCCTGCAAGCTAGCGCCCAGCGAGGAATTTAGCGCCAGATAAGGCACCCCGGCCTGACGCGCCTGCGTGGCCACTTGCAGCACCAAATCGCGATCCACCGCCACAAAGCCTGCGGGCGAGCCGGCGATTTTTCGCGTGGTACCCAGCGCGCAAATCAGCCCATCGGCCGCCCACCAGCTCGCATCGCGCGGAAGCTGGGCAAAATCGAGCAGCGGATTCAGCAATTTGGCATGGCTGGGCAGCGCGCGCCGCGTGGGGGCGATCACGGCCGTAATGCGCGGGTCGGCCAGCGCCTGCTGCAAGACTGCTTGCCCCACCGCACCGCTGGCACCGAAGACTAATAGTTTCATCACTCACTCCCGCGCTGAATGGGTCTTAGCTTAGCTGAACTCGCCGGCCCGCGCGCTGCTGGGCCAGCAGAGCATAGACGCGCGCAGTGCATAAAAGTGCCGCCAGTGCTGCTGACCGGCGGGCGGTGATGTGGGGGTTGGCATAGGGGTACAGCTCTAAAGCCTATGATAATTAATAGACTAAAGGATATACATTGCAGGGTATATCTACCGCGAACGCTAGCCCTTGCCTTATTGGTGGGCGCTTAGGTTGCGCGTAAATGCGCCGCCAAGCCTCGGCGCGGCGCCGGCTCGACTGGCGGGGCGTAGCCCAGACGTGCCCACATTTGCACCGTGTGCGCGGCTTCGCGCATCCCCAATAATTGCCGGATTGCCGCGTAGGGCCCGCTTTGCTCGGGGTATTCTTGCAAGGCCTGTTGCAGCGGGTGCATTACCAGCCCCTGCGCGGTGGCGGCTAGCTGTGCCCGCACATAGGCCCGGCCCGCAGCTAATTGGGTGCCTCGGCGATTATCAAGGGTGATCAGCCAGAAAAAGGCCTGCGTGCTGGCAATCTTGGCATTGAATTCATCCACCTGCCCACGTACAGCCGCACTCTCGGGCGGTGAAGGGCGGCTGCGATCAAAGAGGCCGGTGGCGGTGAGCAAACGGATGAGCGGGGTATTGAGGCTAATTCCATCGCGGTGCGCCGCAATTTCGGCCGGCCCTACTCGCAGTACCCGATAGGATTCGAGCAGCGGGGCGGGCGTACTCAGCTCGATTTCCCACGCCTGCTGCGCAATGCGGCGGTGCTCGGCGATGCTGGGCTCACCCGCCACCACCATCCCCACTTCGACGGGCAAGCCCGCCACGCTGGCGCGAATGGCTGCAAGCGCGGCGGCTGTTGGGGTTTGCGCGAGATACAGCGAGCGATTGGTATGCCGCTGCAAAATCTGCGCAAACAGCGGGTCGGGGCGTACGCTGGCATCAGCCAGCAGGCGCACGCGGGCAATCGGGGTGTCGCCTACTTCTTGCCCGAATTCGCCCGCGGGAAACGGCGTAATCTCCGCGCGATAGCCGCGCTCTTGGGCGGCGATGGCCAGCAGCTCCAAAAACGTGCCCTGGCTCATCACCAGCTGCCGGTGATAAGGATCGGTTGCCGGCAGTAGCCGCTGCGGGTCGAGTCGCAGCCAAATGGTATCCGGCGTATCCAGATTCACCAGCCAGGATTGCAGATTATGCGCATTGGGCGCGAGGATGGCGTGCGCTAGCACCCATTCGCGCAGCGGCAGGTTGGCGGACGGTGGCTGCCAGGCCGCAATGGCCTCGGCCGGCAGCGCAGTGCTGCAGCCCGTGAGGGGCAGGGTGGTGGCCACCAGCATTCCGCTGGCGCATAGGCGTAACCATTGACGTCGATTCATGTTGGTGGCTCCGAGACAGGGTGATGCTGATTGTGCGCGGGCAGGGTTTTATTCACAATTGGATAAGACTTTAGATTAGGTATTCAAAAATGAATGAATACGATTTTCCTTGGGATTATGTGCAGTCGTTTCTGGCGGCGCTGGAGCAGGGCAGCCTGATGGGGGCTGCGCGCGCGAGCGGCATTAGCCAGCCAACCCTGAGCCGGCATATCGCCGAGCTAGAGCAACGCTGGCAAGTGGTGCTGTTTGAGCGGACTGGCCGCGGGCTTGTGGCCACACCCGCCGCGCTGAATCTGGCGCCTGCCGCCCGCAGCATGGCCGAGTGCGCTAGCCAACTTGGGCGGTTGGCCACCGGGGCTGAGCGCGAGCTGGCTGGGCGGGTGCGACTGGCGGCCAGCCAAACGGTGGCGTATCTGGTGTTGCCCGCGCTGCTGGCACAATTAAAACAGCGCTATCCGGCCATCGAGATCGAGCTGGTGGTCAGTAATACGCAGGCGAATTTGCTGCGCCGCGAGGCCGATATTGCTTTGCGCATGGTGCGCCCGCAGCAATCGAGCCTGATCGCGCGCAAAATCGCCGAAGTACCGGTGCGGGCTTGCGCCCAGACAGGCTATCTGGCGGCACAGGGGCGACCGCGGGAGGTGGCGGATTTACTAACACATGCACTGATTAGTGGGGATCAGCAAGATCAACTGGTGGCCGCTTTTGCGGCGGCCGGCCTGCCCACCGCACAGCTGCGCTTTGGCCTGCGCTCGGATGATCTGATGGCGCAATGGATGGCAGTGCGGGCGGGCTTGGGCGTGGGTTTTCTGGCCGGATTTTTATGCCGCGCGGCGCCCGAGGTTGAGCCGCTGCTACCCGATTTGCCCCTGCCCCGTTTGCCGCTGTGGCTCACGGTGCATCGTGAGCTCAACAGCAGTGCTCGCATTCGGGCGGTGTATGATTTTCTGGCCGAGGCACTACCGGCAGCCTTGGCCTAAATTTTCTAAATATCAGGGTATTGCTCGCAAGCCATTTTGGCGTATTGCTTAGCAAGCATTACCCTGTAAGGGTATTGCTTGGGGCTTCGGCCAGCATGCTCTCGAGTTTGGCCAGTAGGGTGTCCAGTTGTGCAGGTTTGCTCAGCATGCCGGCGATCGGCGGCAGATAGCTTTGTTTTTCGTTCAGCGAAAAGCGAAAGTGCGTGTGCTGATCAATACCGGTTAGCAGCAAAATCGGGGTGTGGCGGATGTCCCGGTAGCGCGAATCGGCGCGCTCATCGCGGATCTGGTACACCAGCTCAAAGCCGGCAGTATCGGTTTCCAGCATGGCTTCGGTGATGATGGCATCGGGCTGTTCGCGCAGTGCCAGCTGGCGGCCGGCCACGGCCGAATGGGCGCAGCATACCTGATAGCCGTGCGCAGACAGCGCCTCGGCCAGCTGGCTACATAGCGCGGTGTCGTTGTCGATTAACAAGATTTTTTTCATGGCGATACTCACTCGGCGGGCGGCTTATTTCAGTAGCTCGTAAATCACATTGCGCTTTTCCCAGGCTTCGTTGCGCTCATACATATCGATGGGGAATTCCATCTGTTTAAGCTCCACTGGCGCAGCTTGTTTATCCACCAGGCCCAGCGCCAGCGCCACGCCATACAATATCGCCTCGGGGCGCGGCGGGCAGCCGGGGATGTAGTAATTAACCGGCAACACTTTATCGGCCCCGCCGGTGACGTTATAGGTATCAAACCACGCGCCACCGCCAGTGGCGCACGAGCCAATCGCGAACACCAGTTTCGGGTTGGGGATGGCCTCGTAGGCACGCTTCACCAGCGGCAAGGTCGGGCGGGTGACCGCGCCAGAAATCAGCATCGCATCGGCGTGGCGCGGCGAGGCTACCAGCTTGATGCCAAAGCGCTCCACATCGTAAAACGGGGTGAGAATGTTCAGGATTTCGATATCGCAGCCATTACACGCGCCGGTGTTGCAGTGATACACCCAGATCGATTTGCCGAACATTTTTTTGCACAGGTTTTTGAGCATGGCTTACTCCTTATTGCTCGGGCGCTGGTATTGATCGGATTGCTGCAACAGCGTGGGGTCGAAGGTTTCGCTGGTTTTGCGGATCAGCGCGCGCTGTTCGAGATTGTCGTAGCGGAAACCCTTGAGGTTGATGCGGTCGATGGCATTGGTTTTTTCCATCTCATAGCAGCGTCCGCAGCGCTGGCAGGTCATCATAAAGAGCTCCATCCGCGTGGTGATGTCTTCTTTCTGATCACAGGCAATCTCGAAGCTGTTGCTCATGGTGATGGCCTGCTCGGGGCAGATGTCGGCGCAGCGGCCACAGTAAGTGCAGCGCGAGCCGTCATACAGCATCACGCGCAGCTCCTGGCACACATCACGGACCAAAATACAGCGTGCCGGGCAGTGATCGGAGCAGCCGCCACAGCCGATGCATTTTTGGTGATCAAACACCGGCTGGCCGCGCAGATTGGCCGGCACCGGCGGGCGCTCATGCGGATAGTTGAGCGTGACCACGCCCGGTTTCATCACCATCAGCAGTTGTTTGATTTTGCTGGTTAGCCACATGATGTTCTCCCCATCAAAGCACGACGGCCGCAGCAATCGCCGCCAGCGCAATCAAAAACAGCACGCCAAAATAGCGAATCGCCTGATCGATCCGGTAACGCGGGTGCGTGGCCGATAACAGCCCGATCAGCAAAAACACCACCGCCGTCAGTACCAGTTGCAGCGCCAGATCAGCCAGATAAAAGCCGGTTCCCAAGAGCGGTACAAACATCGCAATCGGCAGATAGGCATAAAACATCTGCTTGAGCATCATGTAGTACTTAAATAGCGCGTAGTTCGGGCCGCTGTATTCGATAAATGGCCCGCCCAACAGCTCTTGCTCGGCTTCAGCCATATCAAACGGCTGGCGGGCCACAAAGGCTTGCAGCCCAAACAGGCTCACCGCGATCATCACCATGCCCGGCAGGCCAAAGGCCGCCATCGGCGTGCCGTAAATCACGGCAGACAGATCAAGGCTGCCGGTTTTGAGTACCCCCAACAGCAAAATCATGAACAAAATCGGCTCGACCATGATCATGGTGGTCATTTCGCGGCTGGCGCCGATCAGGGCGTAGATGTTTTTGCTGGCAAAGGCGCCCAGCAATACCGCCACGCCGCCCAGGGTGAGCAGATACACCAGTGAAATCGCATCGGCATAGGCTGTAAACGCGGTGGCGCGGCCGGCCAGCGGCAAGATGGCAATCACGCACAGCATGGAGGCAAAGGCGATCACCGGGGCGAGCCGGAAGGGCAAAATGCCGGTCGAATCGATGTTTTCTTTGCCTAACAGCTTGAGCACATCATAAAACGACTGCACCAGCGGCGGCCCCTGCCGGCTTTGCACCCGCGCCGTTATGCGGCGCACGATGCCGTCGAATAAGGGCGCCAGCGCCAGAAACACCAGCAAATTGAGCAAAACCTGCGCATAAGACCAAACGGGGTGGAGTGTCGCGGTGGTCATGGTCTTAACCCTTTAGTGAGGCATGGCGTGCCTGTTGCTGGCGCGAAAGCGCATCCAGCTCGGCCTTGCTGATAGAGCTGGCTTGCCCAGTTTGCAGATCCACCACCGCCACGCGGTCGGTGCAGGAAAAACACGGGTCGATACTGCCCATGATGATGGGGAAGTCGCCGAATTGTTCGTCCAGCAGCATCAGCGGCACGGCTTGCAGATTGGGGAAGGTGGGGGCGCGCACACGCCAGCGTTCGGGGCGATTGTCCTCGCCGGTAATCACGTAATGCACCGATTCGCCACGCGGCGCCTCCACCACGGTAATGGCATGGCGCTGGGCGGGAATGCTGTCTTTCATCTCGACGAAAAATTCGCCGCCCGGCATTTTGTCGAGGCATTGGCGTACGATTTTTATTGCCTCGAAGGTTTCGATCACACGGATGACGAGCGTGGCCCACACATCGCAGCTATCAAGTACCGGCACTTCAAATTTCATTTCGTCGTAGGCGGCGTAGGGGTGATCGCGGCGCGCATCGATATCCACGCCGCGCGCGCGGGCCACCGGGCCGACCAGGCTCCAATCCAGCGCTTGCTGCTTGGTGATGGTGCCCACGCCCTTGGTGCGTTTGTGGATCGAGGTGTCTTTTTCAATCGCGCGGTGGATGATAGCCAGATCATCTTCGATAGTTTTCATCACCCGGCGGATATCGTCGGCGATCTCCGGCGTGATATCGCGGCGCACGCCGCCCACCAAGATCATGCCGTAGGTTTTGCGATTGCCGGTGAGGCGCTCGCACAGCCACATAATCTGCTCGCGCACGCGCCAGGCCTGCATGAAGACGGTATCAAAACCGATCAGGTGGCCGGCCACACCCAGCCACAAGAGATTCGAGTGAATGCGCTCGAATTCCAGCATCATGGTGCGGATAAACTCGGCCCGGCGCGGGATAACCAACCCCGCTGCCGATTCCACCGCTTGCGAAAACGCCGTGGCATGCACCGAGCCGCAAATGCCGCAGATGCGCTCGGCGATAAACGGCACCTCGTTGTAGCTAATCTGCGTGGTGCAGAGCTTTTCGATGCCACGGTGGGTCATAAAGCCGCGATAGTCACAGCCCTTGATGGTTTCGCCATCGACATACACGGCAAAGTGTTCGGGCTCGTGCAAACTGGGGTGGAACGGGCCCACTGGCACAATCTTGGTGCCCGGTGGCGCTTCATCCAGCTCGTATGCGACGTCTTCGGCGCCCTTGGGTACCAGATTGTGTGGCACATCTTTGCGTAGCGGATAAATCCCATCCGGCCAGTCATCGGCCAGCACCAGTTTTTTGGGTTTGGGGTGGCCAGCAAAGCGCAGGCCCAATAGATCGGACACTTCGCGCTCAGACCAGCCGGCCGAGGGCAGATCAGGGGTAATCGACTCGATAATCGCGTCGTTTTCCGGCGCGCTGGTGCGACAGCAAACAAACTGATCGCTATCATCCAGCGCAAAGGTGTGAATCATCCCCAGCGTGCCATCGCGTTCGATATTGTCGTAACCCACGCTGCACAAATAACGTGCGCCGGCATTGGTGATGATTTTGCTGGCTTCGCGGATCCCGGCGCGCTTCACATCGATAAAAATCGTGCGCGGATCGGTTTTTTCGACGCAGACCAGATCATCGCGCAGGTGGGCGATCAGTTTGGCTTCGAGTTCTTTTCGTTTGGACATCTGCATACTCCCCATCAAGCGCGCACGTTGCCGCCGGTCCACTTCATGAATTTCTTGAAGGCATCAAAAATGTGGCTGCTCAGATAGCGATTGGCGTTGTTAAGCGTTTGGTAGCCACACAGCCAGACCGGCGCCTGGCGGGTTTGCGCGCCGCCCGCGTGTTTCAGCCAGCGCGCGAAAAGCCCTGCCACCACCAGCAGTGCCACCATTACCAGCGGCAGTGAAAACGCCACCGCGGTGCCGCTGGCATTGCTCACGGCAACCCCCGCATAGCGCTCAGATAAAGTCGCAAGGAGAGCTGGCGTGGCCAGCGTGTGGGTCAGCACACCTTCCGAGGTAGCCAGCACGCGGCCAAACAGCGCTACAAACAGCCATGGGCACAAGCCCTGCAGCAAACAAATGGCCGTGAGCAGCAGTTTGGGCGCCAGCATCAGCTTGCCAACTTCCTGCACCTTGGCGTTCCCGTCCGTGTTCCACTCCACCCCCACCGAGGTAAAGGTCATGCCGTAGAGCTTCACATAGGTGGCCAGCGTCATCGCGCTGGTGACGAGTGCAATTACGCCGAAGATCACAAAGATGCCTGCCGCTTTGCCTGACAGCAGCGTGGCGGCCACGATGGCCCATTTGCTGGTAAAGCCCGAAAAGGCCGGCACACCCGAAACGGCAATCGCGGCGATGCCGGCAATAATGGCGGTGATGGGCATTAGCGCAAACAGGCCGCCGAGTTTGTCCAGATCTTTGGTGCCGGTGGTGTATTGCACGCTACCTACACAGAGGAACAACAAGCTTTTGAAAATGGCGTGATTCAGTACATGCAAAAACGCGCCCAAGATGGCCAGCAGCGCCAGCGCATGCAGCGCGGCATTCGGGCCCAGGTAATAGCGCGCCGCGCCTATTGCTAGGATGATGTAGCCGATCTGGCCGATGGAGCTATATGCATTCAGGCGCTTGGCATCGACTTGTTTCAGCGATTGCGAGGTGCCGATAAACAGCGTGACCACGCCAATCACCGCCACCGCCAGCCCCCAGTACTGCAGCTCGTGCGCGGGCATGCTCTCTGGCGTCATCCAGAAAAGGGTGCGTATCAGGCCGTAGATACCGGTTTTCAGCATCACGCCCGACAGCAGTGCGCTGATTGGTGACGGCGCCACCGAGTGCGCATCGGGCAGCCATAGCTGGCCCAGCGGAAACATACCGGCCTTCATGCCAAAGCCGAGGAAGGCAAGTGCCAGCAGCAAGGTACGCAGGCCGACATCGAGCGTACCCAATTGCTCGGCAATGTGATGCAGTGGCGTACCCCAGCCGCAGCCGGGTACCAGCAGCCCAGCCGTTAGCACCGCCGCCCACGCCAGCTGCATCAGCAGCAGGTATTTATTGGCACTGCGCACAATCACCGGGTCCTGATGATCAAAGCGGATCAGCCAGAATGAGGTCAGCGTCATCAGCTGCCAGGCAATGGTAAAGCCGGTGCTCAGGTCATCCACCGTCACCAGCGCGATCATGCCGGCGATAAACACGGGGTAGCAGAAATAAAAGCCGCGCAGGCTGTAATGGCGGTAATGGTCCATCTGCATATAGCCAATGCAGTACAACGCCACCACGCTGGCAATCACCGCGATCAGCAGCAAAAACACTGCCGAAAATCCATCCACCAGCAGCGGGATCGTGAGCCCTGCCAGCTGCAGATCAAAGCTGGCCGGCGCGCCCGGGCCGCTCAGAACCTGAATCGCAGAGCTGGCGAAAAACAGCCCGGCCAGCACCACGGCCAGCAGGTTAACGATGCCTGCCAGTTGGCGTTTGCTGGCGAGTAATGGGGTAATCAGGCCTGCACCCAGCAAGATCGCCAGGCCGGTTTGTAAATGCGGATAGATCGTGGTGTCCATCTTAGTGGCTCCTTCCGGCGTGCTGGCACAGCAGATCAATCACTGCCGCCGCGCTGTCCTGTATGGCTGGCTCCATCTGCAAGCCAAAGTCGATGTTGTGGGCGCTGATGCCCAGCAGGTAAACCTGCTTGCCCTGTTGTTCGAGTAATTGCGCGGCCATCGAGAGCGCCAGCTTGTGGGTGGAATAGCCGCCGCCGGTTTCCAGCTCGCGCAGCTTGCCCAAGACCAGCGAGCCGGGCGTTTGCCCGCTGCCACTGATCGCATCCACCAGCAAGATGTGCTCGGCGGGGCCCGCGACCAGCGCAAACACATAGTTTTCGATCACGTCTTCGACATTCAGCGCCGCATGCGGGCTGCCGGCGGGTAACTGCTGGGCCAGGGTGTCGGCGATATAGCAGCCCACGCCATCGTCGCTGCGCAGCGGGTTGCCGATGCCCACAATCTGCGTCGGGCGGCTGAAAATTTGGGCCAAATCGTGGGTAAAGCTCATATCTGTTCACCCAGCGTTTTGATTTGCCGATAGGTATAAACCGGCCCATCGGTGCAGACGAGTGTGCGGCCTACCGCGCAGTGCTGGCATTTGCCAATGCCGCATTTCATCTGCCGTTCCAGCGTTGAGATGATCGCGTCTTCGCTCATACCGCGTTTTAAAAATTCGCCAATCACGCTGTTAAACATCACTGGCGGGCCGCAGACAAAGGCCACGCTGTTATCGACCGGCACATTCGCCTTTTCGATCAGCTGGTTCACGTAGCCCACTTCGCCATTCCAACCGGCTTCGGGTTTATCGATGGTGATAAAGGTCTCGAAGCCCGCGTTTTGTTGCCATTCCTTGATGTCCGGCTGGTACATCAGGTCTTGGCTGCTGCGTGCGCCGTACAGGAGGATGATGCGGCCGAAATCTTCGCGGTGTTGCAACGCATGCACGATCGAGCTGCGCAACGGAATCAGCCCAATGCCGCCCGCCACGTAAATGATGTTTTTGCCTTTGATGTCTTCAAACGGAAAGCCATTGCCAAATGGCCCGCGTACGCCGAGCTTGTCGCCGGGTTTGAGCGCGTGTAGCGCATTGGTCACCTTGCCGACGGCGCGCACCGAAATATGAAAGCGATCGTTTTCCGGGCTGGGCGGCAGCGACACAGCAAATTCACCAGCGCCAAACACCGTGCACATAATGAATTGGCCCGATTTAATGCGGAACTCGCGCTCGACGTCTTTATTCGGAAAAGACAGGTAAAAGGTCTTTACCTCAGGGATTTCGTCGCGAATCTCGTCGATATTCACCACCTCGGGGAAGGTCACAATCGGGCACAGGCCGGTGGTTTTGCAGTTGCCGTGCTCGTGATTGCCGTGACAATTGGCCATCAGTTTTGCCCTCCGGTGATTTCGCGGCGGATGTACTGCACGACATTGGGTAGGCCAATATCGCCGGGACACACCCACTGGCAGCGGCCACAGCCCACACAGCCGGGGCGCAGGTATTTTTTCGATTGCGGGTAAGACAATTTGCAGAAAAAGCGCTTATTACGGCGGTCTTCCACCGGTTGGCGCGGGTTATGATCGCCAGCCATGCGGGCATAGCCTTCAAACGAGCACGAATCGCGCATGCGCAGCCGTTCGCATTCGCCACAGGCGGTGGCCGAGTCTTCGATGTTGAAGCAGCTACAGGTTGGGCAAACAAAAGAGCAGGCGCCGCATTCAAAACACTGATCGCCGATGTATTCCCAGGTTTCCGGTTTCACAAAACCGGTGGTGATGCGATTCATCACCTTGGCCACCCAGGCTTTGTTGTCGGTGGCGAGCTCGGGAAATAGATCAATACTGCGCTCCACCACGGCTTTAAATTCCGCCGCGTGGGCGGCGCTGGCTACTGGCCACTGGTGCGCATCGGCCAGGACCTGACCTTTTTCGCTGCCCACCCGCACCAAAATGCCGTCTTTAAGCTGCGTTAAATCCAGATCAAAGCCCTCATCGGCATCGGGGCCCGAGTGGGTACAGACGCAGAAACACTGCGGGAAGGGGTGTAAGCAGGTATTGCTGATCAGCAGGCATTGGCGCCGATGGGTGAGGTAAACATCATCCACAAACTCTTGCCCGAGAAAGAAGCGATCCAGCACCAAAATGCCCGACAGATCACATGGGCGCAGGCCAAACAGCACTTTGGGCCGCTCGAAATACTGTTTGCTCAACTCCACGCTCTGGCTTTGCGCGTCGTATTTGTATTTCAGGATGCGCTCCATCTGCGGGAATAAGATTTCCTTCACCGGCATGGAGGGAATCGGCGCGGCCAGATCCAGCGCTTCGGCCGAGGCCAGCTGATCGAAAAACACCTGCTTGGTTTGCGGCTCCACCTGCGGGCCGTAAACGTCGTAACTGGCTTGCAGCTCAGTCACCAGCGCGCTGATGTCGTGCGCCGAGAGGAGGTACATGGACATGATGGTTTCCTTGCCGCTCGTCATTCTTGGATCTGGATCGGAATCACGCTTTCCTCGCCGGCTGCGTAGGCGTTTTCATACGGCAGCAGGAAATCGGAAATCATGTTTTTGATGAAGTAGGGGATATAGGCGGTGCCGCTTTGCACATCGGGCGAAATCTTCACCGCAATCTTCATGCTGGTGCCGATGCTGGAGCGCACATTCACCAGCCATTTGTCCTTCACTTTCAGGCGGGTCGCGTCCTCGGGCGAAATCTCGATATAGCCCTGCGGATACAGCCACAGCGTCTGGTCGTATTCGCGGCGTGGCACGATGGTTTTGCGCATCAGATTATTCTGATGCCAGTAGTGCTGCGCCTTGCCGATCATCAGTGCGAACGGAAATTGCGGGCTGGTGGGCGCTTCCCAGTATTCGATATTGATGGCGTTAAATTGCCGCTGCCGGCTGCTGGCAAAGCCTTTCGGATTCCAGTGCTGGCCAAAGCCTTTGCCTAATAATTCATGGCTCAGATCAGCATAACCAGGGGTATGCTTGGCAATGTCTTTAAAGACATGGGCTGCGTCTTGATACCCCCAGTGGTGGCCTACGGCCGCCGCCAGACGTTGCCATAAGCTCCAGCCCGGCAAGATGCCCCGTTTGTTGTCCACATTCTGGCGAGTGATCTGCACGCGTTTATCTGCGGCGGTGTAGGTGCCGTCGGTTTCGTTGTAGGCCGGTAGCGGAAACACGACGTCGGCCAGTTCCATAAAGGCGTTTTTATAAGCACAGGCATACACCACGAAATCCAGCGCGGCGATGCGGGCTTTATCGCGGATAATGCCGTCGTCGTGGTCAATCACCAGCAAGGCTTTGATCGCCGAATCGGGGGTGGCCAGCGCTTTGAACACGCTATTGCCCAGCTCGCCCGACATGCCCATATCAAAGCTGCCTTGCAGATTGCTAATCCCGGCCACCGGTATCACCGCCGAATGCGGGTGATCCATCCTGTCGGTGAGGAGCGCCAGATTGGTAATGGCATCGATGGTGGGGCGATCCAGCCCGGAAATACCGCTGGAAAATAAAATCACCACCGATTTGGCGTGCTCAAGATATTTGGCTTCTTCCTCGATTTCTTCGTAGCGGATGCCGCTGGCGCGCTCGAGTGCCACCGAGGAAATACTGCGCAGCGACGCCGCGTATTCGCTATAGCCCGGAAGTTTGTCGATATTGGCGCGCCGATCATGGTTGACGGTGCGGATCGCCATCAGCGATTTGCCCAGCGCATTCACCAGTAGCCCCAGCGTGCCCGGTTTTTCCTGAAAGTGTTTGGTCGAGAGCTTGGCGATCTGCGTGCGTGAGCTAGAGAGCGTGACCACCCGCGCGCCGCGCCGCTGGGCGGCGTGGATATTGCCGCCAATGATCGGATTTTGCCGGGTGATGTCGGTGCCAACGACCAGAATATAGTCGGCGTGATCAATCGCGGTGAGGCTGCCATGCGCGCCGGGGTAGCCAAAGGCGTGGCGCAGCGAATCCATGCTCTTGCGGTGGCCGGCTTCGGCGCCAATGCCGCGCAGCTGGGTTTTCAGCACTTCGCGGCTCAAGCGCGCCAGCGTGTAGCCATCTTCGTTGGATGAGCGCGCCGATGCCAGCACGCCTATCTCGCCTGCTTCACCCTTGAATGTTTGCAGTGTGCTCATCACCTTGGCGATGGCTTCGTCGTAGCTGGCCGGGCGCAGCTCGCCGTGTTCGCGAATGAGCGGGGTGGTGATGCGCTCGTGGGTGTTGAGTAATTCATTGGCGTGCCAGCCGCGAATGCACAATTTGCCCTTGCTCACCGGGTGGGTGATCAGCGGCGCCACGCCGTATACCCGCTGCCCATCGGTGTTCAGAAACTGGCCACAGCCGGTACCGCACAGATTGCACACACACGGCTTGTAATGAGCGAGATTCATGGATTTACCAGCCTTTCAATTCACGCAACGACTTGCCGACAATAAAAAAGGCGCCGGTAATACCGGGCGCCTGCTTTTAGCACTAAATAGCTGCTGCATTTCTGCACTTACTACCATCTGGCACGCTGTAATGCCTTGGGTGAGCGCATTGGGGTGGAAATGGCGAGCAATAAATTGGGTGGAAATAAAAGTGTCGCCAAATAAAGTCAATTTAATTGACGTATTAATCCGTGCGCGGCCGGTGGCGAAAGTGAAACAGGGCGCACGGCAATCGTGGCGCCGTGCTGGGCACGCGATAGTAGGCATGGCTCGACTCTACATCCCTTTATTTATCAAGTAGCTACTGCGCTTTGGCGTGCCCGGCGATCCAAATGCATCACCCGCGGGGGTGAAGGTTTGGCTTAATTGAAATTAAATCTCAATTACAAATCGCCGACTTTTTACTGCTGCTAAATCGCGCGGTGCTACTTCTGGCAATTACTTGGTTTTTTTAATCCCGCGGTGCGGGTGGTGAATTGCGTTTTCAATGCAGTTTAATCTTTCGTTTCTGCCGAACGTTGCGCCAAATCAAATGCCTTGTTCGAGCGAGCGAGAAGAATAAGCGCATCCCGATTCGCAATAGCGGAGATTAATTTCATGCATATTCCTAATGAAATGGTGCAGGGCGCGCTGTGTCCGGTGACGGCGCTGCTGGCGGTGGGCGGTGTCACGCTGGCTGCGCGGGCGGCCTATCGGGCGCGGCAACAACCGGGGCTGGGGCGCTTTGCCGCGGTGGCTGCGCTGATCTTTGCCGCGCAGATGTTGAATTTTCCGGTGCAGCTGGGCACCTCTGGACATTTGCTCGGTGGCGTGCTGGCGGCGACTTTGCTGGGCACCCCTTGGGCAGTCTTGGCGCTGACGCTGGTGGTGAGTATTCAGGCGCTAGTGTTTGCCGATGGCGGGCTGCTGGTGCTGGGCGCCAATGTGCTGAATATGGCGCTGCTGGGCGCTGGGGTGGGCGGCTATCTGCTGCAACGCTTGCGCGGGCGAGGCTGGCCATTGTGGCTGGCTGTGCCGCTGGCAGCGTGGCTTTCGCTGCAGCTCGCTGCCGTGGCTTGCGCGCTGGAGTTGGCCCTCAGCGGCACGTTGCCACTGGCACAGGTGCTGCCGGCGATGTTGGGCGTGCATATGCTGATCGGCGTGGGCGAAGCTTTGCTCAGCGTGCTACTGGTCGCGCTGTGTAGTGCAGAACTACGCGCACGGCCGCGCGCGCCGGTGGCGGTGCCGGCCTTGGCTGCCGTGCTGATTGCTACTTTGCTCAGCCCTTATGCCAGTAGCTATCCCGATGGCTTGGAGTGGGTGCTGAGCCGGTATGGCGCTTTGCATGAAAGTGCGCCGCTGCTGGTGACGCCCTTCGCTGATTACAGTGTGGCGGGGCTGGCAGAAGGCGCGTTGGCGACCGGGCTGGCGGGTTTGGTGGGGGTGTTGCTAGTGGCTGGGGTCGCGTTGGCGCTGGGGCGCCTTGCCCAATACTGGCGCCGCACGGCTTCGGTTTTTTAATCGGGGTATGGCCCGCTAGGCAAGATCAAGATTGGTTTACGGCAGGATAGGTGTCAGGGTATGTCCCTGGCACTCTGCGTTTGGCTGTATTCAAGGTAAACGCTAAAACGGCAAGGCCAGCTGCGGGGTAGGTGGTTTGGGTAAGGGTCTCGCCTGCATGGCATCCGCGGGATAGAGCTGCAACCATTGCCGCGCGCGCTGTGGTACTTGGCAATCGAGCCACGCGTCGTAGTGCGTGGCCGGGATAATCACCAAGCTGCGTTTTTCTTCGCCGGGCTGGTGCATGCGCCGCATGAGCGGGTGTTGGTCGGCGTTGATGGTGATTTGGGTGAAGGCGTATTCGGTGCTGCCGGCCGGCGTGCGCCAGCTGCGCCACAGGCCTGCCACCGCAAAAGGCGCGTCATCCAGTAGGCCGATTTGAAAGCGCTCGGCGCGGCCGGATTCATAGCAGGGCTCGTAAAACCCGCGCATCGGCACCAAGCACAGCTGACATTGCTGCCAGGCTTGGCGATAGCTGATTAGCCGATCAATAGTTTCGGCGCGGGCATTGAGCGTGCTGTAGCGGGCGCCGGGCGCTTGCTGTTGGCGCGGCAAAAAGCCGTAATTGGCCAACACTGCCTGCCGGGCCTGATCGCCGGGCAAAATAATCGGCGCCAGATCGTCCTGCCAGACTTCGGCCGCCCACTGATCGGGCGGCGGTTCTGCCTGAAAATGCCCGGCCAGCTCGGCCCGCGGCAAGGGCACAAAACTTACGCACATGCTGTGGCGGTGCCGAGCGCAAACGGCAGCAGTTGCGCGCATTCTGTGGGCGACAGCGCCACGCCAAATTCCCGCCGCAATAATGCATCGAGCTCGCTGGCGCTACTAAACGTGGTAATGCGCTGACCAGCTGGGCTGCGGTGGCTAAGTTGCCCTTTATGCAATACCAGCCGGCCATCGGCGCACAGGCGGGTGAGCATCAGCTCGCGCACAAAGCGTGATTGCGGGTGCGTGGCAACAAAATGGTTGCTCACTTCGCTATCGGCTGGGTAGCTGGGGGTGAGATCAAACCAGTACATTTGCCGCCACTGTCCATCCAGCTTGCGCTGCAGATACCAGCCGCTGGCCTCTTCATCGGCCTGTAGGCGATAGCGGTCTTGCCCCTGATCGAAGATTTCATCCACCCGCAGCGGAATCGGCTCGCACAGCCCGCCGCCGCCAAAGCCCACATCCAGCAACCAGCGCTCGCCATTAAGCAGCAGGGTGATGATCAGATGCGAGCGCGGTTTTTCCTGTCGCGGGGTTTGTTCCAGCAGTACGCGTGCGAGGTGGGTGGTGGGCTGCAAGCCTTGCCGCTGTAGATAATCCGCCAACAGGGTGTTTAATTCATAGCAATAGGCCGGGCGGCGCTCTTGCAATACTTTGCGCTCCAACTCGGTGGGGCTTAGCTCGGGCCGCCGACCCAAGAGCAGATCAAGATTACCAAAGGGCAGGGC
The DNA here is from genome assembly GCF_000799095.1 of Chitinibacter sp. ZOR0017. Classification (NCBI taxonomy): domain Bacteria; kingdom Pseudomonadati; phylum Pseudomonadota; class Betaproteobacteria; order Neisseriales; family Chitinibacteraceae; genus Chitinibacter; species Chitinibacter sp. ZOR0017. The sequence goes on from NZ_JTLG01000043.1 coordinate 67,135, forward strand.
CGTAACATGGGCGCGATGCAGGCGGGCTAGGCTGGCCTGATCCAGTGGGCCGGCCGGGGTATGGCCCAACGCGGCGTGATAACGAGCGATCCAATCCATACTGGCCTCTTGCGCAATGGTGAGGCTTGATTTTACTGTGAAGCGGCGCGCTTGTACCGCCGGATGAACCGCAGGCCGTGGCGCGGGTCAGAACAGAAACAGGAGAAAACGATGCGGCAATGGCGAATCTGGCTTGTGGCCAGTCTGATCATGCTGGGGCTGAGCTTAAGCGGCTGCGGCGGGCCCAGGCTGCCCGCTGTGCCGGCCGGCGCGGTGGTGCTGGCGTTTGGCGATAGCCTCACTTACGGTACGGGCGCGACGGCCGACACCAGCTATCCGGCGCGGCTGGCGGCACAAACCGGCTGGCAGATCGTGAATGCCGGGGTGCCCGGGGAAACCGCCGCACAGGGCGCTGCCCGGCTAGCGGCAACGCTGGATGAGGTGCAGCCCAAATTAGTGCTGCTGTGTTTGGGTGGCAATGATTTTTTGCAGCGCCTGCCTGTGGCGCAAACCCAGTCGGCCTTGCGTGAGATGTTAGCCCTGCTACAGGCGCGGCAGATTCCGGTTTTGCTGATTGGCGTGCCCAAGCTGGGTTTGGGTCTAGATACCCACCCGCTGTATACGGAGCTAGCTAAGGAGTATCAAGTGCCGCTGAACGATACCCTGCTAGAAGATCTGCTGGCGCAAGCCAGCCTCAAGAGCGATACCGTGCACCCGAATGCCGCCGGCTACCAGCGCATGGCCGATGAGTTGGCGCGCCAGCTGCAGCAACTGGGCGCGCGCTAAGTCTCGCGGGCCGGCTTAATGCTGGGCCGTACGCGGCCACAGCAGCATCGGCGCCGCTACGCCAAAGGCCAGCGCAATCACGATCATGGCCGCCGTCACGCCGCTCACCCCCGCGCTGACCAGCAATTGCGTGCCATCGGCGCCATGCGGCAAGGTAGCGATGCCGAGCAAACCTTGCACCGCTTTATACATATAGGTGCCCGGCACCATCGGAATCGCCGCACTAACTGCAAAAATCGCCCCGGGCTGATCCTGGCGGCTACCCCACCATTCGGCCACGATACCGATCAGCAAGCCGGCGCACAGCGTACCCAAGACAATATCGCCGCCCAGCACCATTACCAGCTTGCGACAGGCATGGCCGGCAATCGCCAGGCTGCCGCACACCCACAGCGTGCGCGGTGGCACATTAAACAGCATCGCAAAACCCAGCGCTGCCGGGGCCGCCCATAATTCGAGTAACCAGCTGGCCATGTTTTTACCCCAAAATCCGCAGCGCGATACTCACGCCCACTGCAATGCCGAAAATAATCACCGCACTCATGGCAAAGCGCACCATGCCATTGAGGTAATTGCCATTCAGTAAATCCGACGCGCCATTAATCAGCGGCACCCCCGGAATCAAAAACAGCACCGAAGCGGCCCGCGCCGCATCGGGGGTTTGGCTAAACCAATGCGCCAGTACGCCGGTACACAGCAGGCCAACAAAGCTGGCCGCCGTGGCAAAAATCGATGGTTTGAAATGCCGCAACACCAGCGCAAAGCGCACCGCCATGCCACAGGCCGCACCAACCGTGGTGGCCAATATGGCGGGTATATCGCCACCAAACAATGCCGCAAAGGCTCCGCAAGAGATACCCACCATGGTGGTGATTGCCCAGCGCGGATAATGCGTGGGCCGGCGGGCGATCTCGGCCAATTGCAATTTGGCGCTCTGGCTATCGAGCTCGCCCTGCTCAAGCTGATGCAACCAGCGGCGTACCGCCGACAGCGCGGCAAAATTCGCGCCCATATGCGGTGCTTTACGAAAGGCGGTGAGGGTTTCGTGGCTGGCGGCTTCGGCCCGTTCGACGGAGACGCCGATATTGGTCGATGAAATCATCACCTCCACCCGCGCCGCCCCCAGCGCTTTGGCAATCCGCTGCATCGCCGCCGAAGTACGGTGCGTGCCCGCACCTGATTGATGCATCAGCAAGCCCGCTTCCAGCGTGAGATTCAGGATGTCATCCAGCGGTAAAACCGGAGCAGTTGCAATGGTTTGCATGGGTAGCCTACCGGGGGAGAAGATGCGCCAGATTGTAGGTGAAAACCGTCGCCGCGATCTTGCCAAGCATCAAAACGGCCTGCCGACAGCAACAGCGCTGCTGTGAAAATCACCAATATCGGCTGGAAACGGCAAATAAATTTGACAGCCCGCGGCTTGAGCTATATAGTTCACCCCTCTGTCGCGGGATGGAGCAGTTGGAAGCTCGTCGGGCTCATAACCCGAAGGTCGCAGGTTCGAGTCCTGCTCCCGCAACCAAATTCTACGATTTGGTTGTTACAACCAGATTGTGCAGCAAACATCCTGACGCGGGATGGAGCAGTTGGAAGCTCGTCGGGCTCATAACCCGAAGGTCACAGGTTCGAGTCCTGTTCCCGCAACCAATCGAAAGCCCTTGATTCTATTGAATAAATAGATCGAGGGCTTTATTGTTTCTGCGCGCTAGAAAATGCTGGGTGGGCACAAAGGTGGTTTTTGTGCCCATTTTGTGCCTTTTTCGTGCCCATCTCCGACTTAAAAACCAGCTTTTTGACCTTTGGGCATTTCACGTTGCAGTGCCCTAGCGAGGGATTTTGGCCATGTGAAATTGTAGACTTGGGTTAAGTTGGCATGCGATGCGCCCTAATTTTGACCTTCGGGCAATTTTAGAAGTTGTGCCCATATTGCTCTGCTCTGGGCACAAGATGGGCACAGGATTACTGACCTTATTGGTCTTAAAATACCCTTAAAGTACAAGTTAATATTGGGTTTAACCTACTGATTTTTCTTGTTAATCCGGTTAATGGCTTTTGCCCGAGCGTTGCTCGGGCTTCATCTAATTCTTCGCCTTCTAAAGACTCCTTAGTCTTCCTTTTGAGTGTTGGGCACAGCTTCGGGAATGTGTTCGAACAAATCTTCTACTCGACAACCAAAATAGCTACATAGTTTATCTAGTGCATCCAGATCCACTCTAAGGGCGGTTTCTTCATAAAGTAGTGTGATGGTGCCGCGATGAAGTCCAGTGTCGCGGGCTACGTCTGCAATTCGTACTTTCTTTTCGCCCATTAGGCGTGAGAGATGGCACTTGATCATGTTGTTTAATCCATACAAATGTCGCCTAGGGCGATATTTTTATTTCTAGATTGTCATTTTTGTTGCTATTGTGTTGCTTAGAACGACATTATTTCGCTTTGAGTGATTTTTTGTTGTTCTGGTGAATGTTAGTCTAACACGCAGGAGCATAAAGATGACCATGACTTATCTGACGACTGAAGAATTGGCCGCTCGTATTCACTACGAGCCAAGAACAATTCGAAACCAACTACTTGATAACTGTTTGATTGAGGGACGTCACTACATACGCCCCTTTGGGCGGCGAAAACTTCTTTTTATTTGGGAGGTTATAGAGGCGGACATGTTGGCCTCATCAACTGACTCAATTGCTATGCCGATGGCGTGCTAAGGGGGCAATGATGGGGGCTATTCGTGTACGCAAGGAATCTGGCCAGCTTTTCATTGACTTTCGTTGGGAAGGGCGACGATGTCGTGAACAGACAGAGTTGAAAGATACTCCAGCCAACCGTCGAAAGCTTGAAAAAAAGCTACAGCAGATTGAGTCAGAAATTGGCCTAGGGAGGTTCAAATATGAATCTTTTTTCCCAAGGCGAAAAGAAACTCAAGTTCCGGCCAAAAAGGCGCTAACGGAAGAAATACCATCTGAAGGGCAATTAGCTGCGTCTAAAACGCCATTGTTTATAGACTTTATCCACGACTGGCTAGCCGAAAATAAAATTGCCTGGCGGCGATCTTATATCGTGACCATTCAGGGCTGTATAGATAAGTACTATCTGCCTGAGTTTGGAGCAGTAAGGGTCGGGGCTATCACTCGTGCAGATTTGCTCAAATTTCGGTCATCACTCGCCAAAGTATCCGGCCGAAATGGGAACGCATCTTTATCTGCCAACCGTATTAACAAGATTATGGACCCCTTGAGGAGAATCCTTGAGGAAGCCGCCGACCGCTATGACTTTACCACGCCCTATGTGCGAATCAAACCGCTGAAGGTGCCTAAGTCTGATGTGCAGCCGTTTAGCCTCCAAGAGGTCAAGCGGATCATCGATACGGTGCGACCAGATTTCCGGAACTATTACATCGTTCGTTTCTTTACAGGGATGCGGACCGGTGAAATCGATGGTTTGAAATGGTCCTATGTCGATTTCGAGCGCCGCCAGATTCTGATCCGGGAAACGATCGTATATGGCGAAGAGGACTACACCAAAACCGATTCATCACAGCGCGACATTGCGATGAGTGAGCCAGTTTATCTGGCACTTCAGCAGCAATACAAAGCGACTGCCCATCTATCGCCCTACGTGTTTTGCAACCTGCAGGGTGCGCCCATTGATCACAACAATGTGACGAAGCGCGTTTGGTATCCCTTATTGGCTAGACTTGGGTTAGCCCGCCGCAGGCCTTACCAAACCCGCCACACCGCTGCGACTTTATGGCTTGCGGCAGGGGAGGCGCCCGAGTGGATAGCCCGGCAAATGGGGCATGCCACGACCGAAATGCTGTTCAAGGTTTACTCCCGTTATGTACCCAATCTCACACGACGAGATGGTTCTGCCTTTGAGCAGTTATTACTGGCCAATCAGGTGATCGATAAACAGGAAGGTGGCGTATGAGCTCATTTACTTATTTTGCAGCCCAAGGGCCTTTTGTTGAAAAGCCCGACTTCCTTGAACGCGCCAAAACTGCGCCTAACCATCTGCAAGAACTCGTCGTGATGAATCCACCTCGTCCCCCTCATCTTAAACGCTTGTTGTGGCTGGCCCACGGTCCTGAAGCCGAATTGATTGAAGAACAAATCTTGCGTGAACTGGATTTCCCGCCAACTGATGACTTATATGCGGACGAGCTCATGGATACCATGGATGCGCTGTTTCCAGACCATGCATTTCTGCAAAAGCCACCCGGCTGGTTTATATCCTTGCAGGATATCTTTGGGGAAGGATGGCCCACTCACCCACCTCGGGCCCGCCTGTTTCATTTGCCGGTGGAACCCGAATCGGAACAACTCTGCGCTTGCCGATTACTGGCTTCTCAACACGGGTATGACTTTATGGTCATCGATCGCTTGGAAGAGCTGAGCTTTTGGGAGTCGATTGATATCTCTACTGGTGGCCAAGTGACCCATCATCGCGCTTTAGTTTATGTACGTCACTTGGACCTGACATCGATCTCAGTACAGCAGCTGCTGCGTGATTCCAATATGGATTTCATCGTTCCACGCGAGATCCTTCCCGAGGGCTGGTCCGCACATGTTTTGACGCTCGGATACCGATTGCCACCGGTCTTGCACGAAGACGGTATGCATCTTGTGGATCCAATTCGGCTGCAGCGACAAATCGATACGCTGAAAGATCGACAGGCATCGATGCTGGCGCCCCTTATTCTGCCCAAGCCTCTGCAAGCGGCCACACTAGAAGTGTGCCAAAACATGCAGGATTGGTGCGCGCAACTGGGTGCCGAGAGTCATCTGCGCGCTGTGCTGGAGACCATTTGTGCTCAAACCAAAGTGCGCACCCTTGGCGGTAAACCGCTGGGCTTTCGGCCGATTCTGCTAACTGGTGAACCCGGCAATTCTAAAAGCTGGGTTTGCGGACAAATCGCCGAAGTACTTGGCTTACCTCGCTTCAAAATCGATATGGCCGGCAATGGCGATCAAATGCTGCTGGTGGGCTCTTCCCCGAATTGGCAGAACGCTTGCCCTGGTCGCATTGCCCAATTTCTAGCTGAATCGGAAGTGGCCAATCCAATCATCGTGATCGAAGAAGTCGATAAGGTGCTCAAAGATCGGGATAACGGTTTGCAGGATGTGCTTTTGATGCTGCTTGAACCAGAGAACAGCCAAGCCTTTCAGGATAACTTCATTGTTCCGCCGCTGAATTTGTCTCATGTGAGCTTTATCCTCACCAGCAATACCACGGATGGCTTGGGGGCGCCTCTACTTAGCCGAGTCGAGCAAATTGGGATTAGACGGCCCAACCCTGAGCAGTTACTGGCCATGGCTCGGCAGCTCTATAGCCGGATCGTGCAAGAGATGGGGGTTCAGGCGTATTTCACCGCGGAGCTACCCGACAGCTTGGCCCTTCAGTTGGCTACCCGCTCTCGGAGTATCCGTACGCTGCAACTGAATATTCAAAGCGCGGTTGAAGCTGCTGTGCAGAGATATAGTCTGCCTGAACTTTTAGCACATCAACATAATCTGCAGCCCTGCTTGCCACCTCAGATGAGCATTCAGCCCGCAAAGCAGGCAATCGGTTTTCTGCCATAAACCGATATTGAAGTACTCAGTAAACAAAACCCAGCGGATGCTGGGTTTTGTTTTGAATTGGCAGTGGGCTGATCACGACCACGCTTGGGTCCAGCCTAAACACTTATCCTGCCATTCTTTGGAAAGCCGGTTGTACTCATCGCGATACCATTGATTTGAATCGACACGCTGCATGGAACGAAGGTTTTCCCGGCGCTGCTCAAGGCTTTGGCAATATTGAGCACGCAGGGCCTCGTTCTGTTTCTTCACTCGCTGATTGTGCTCCTGCACCGCATCAAATTCCGCTTTAGACACAACTCGACCATCAACCTTATAAACAGTATTGGCTTCTTTGCGCGCCTCGGCGTCTTTATAGCTATAGGTCTGAGCGTTAGAGACGGCACCAATTCCCATATCGGTTTTACGAAGGCCTGTAGCAGAGCAGGGTTGGGCTTGATAAACCACGCGATTGGAAGCATCCAGGCATTTGACCGCCTGCCCGGTTGGGACCTCATTACTGCCTGAGTGATATTGATCGGATTCCTCTGGCGCGCTTTGCTGAGGATTTTCGGGTTGCGCTTGGCTTTGTATCTGCTGCTCAGCCATGCGTTGATTGTGCTGAAGAGCCGCGTTGTATTCCTCTTCGGAAACTTCGACCCCATTGACCTTATAGATCTGCCGATTTGCGTCTTCGATTTTCTTTTGTTCTGCCAGATACGCAGGATCATCCCGAACAAAAGTCACTGTATTGCCCTCGACGACCAAGGTGTAGTGAGGGAGTAAACCTTGGGTATAAGCCAGATATAGGACGATAAGCGATATCAGGCTAAAGATAATAATAAGCTTGGCTTGCGAGAAGTCACTTTTGCGTTCGTAAGGCTCAAAATGGTAATCGTGCTGCATGGAATAGACCTATTATCGCAGTTTTGCCTCTATGACCCGCTTGAGGTCCGCTTCTTTACGGTGCGAGTTTCCTGCTGCTTACCGAGGCTGTGCTGCTATTTTTCACGATCTGACAGCAGGTGTCACCAACTCTGGTCGTTCAATTGTAAAAAGCATGGCTAACATAGGTATCAGCAAAGAATGTCTGGCCAAATTGGTCGCTCCGAGGGGCTGGAATTCGGTCCACGCTGCCACTCATTTATTCTGTTACCACATGAGCCTTCTTACTTTTGCGTTAGCTAAGGCGTCGGCCGACAATATCCTGCCAGCTGACATAAGCCTGAAATGCTTATTGCACTCGGGGTAGCGCATATCGGCTAAACCGGCAAATCTGCATAATCCAGTGAAAGATTGCTACTGACTCGTTAGGATCTAGAAAACTAGGTACGGTTTAACAAACATAAGGCTAGCTGACCAATGTACATGAAGTCGGTGTTTCCGTTTTACACATACTCCAAGGGTGATCGCAAGTACACCTCAATGGGAAGCGGAATCCTGCTGGAATACAAAGGAAAACGTTTCCTAGTAACCGCTGCGCATGTAATCGACCTTTTGAAGGGGCAGAAAGTCTACATCTATATTGGTTCAGAGTTTTATGAAGTAAATGGGCTTCAAGCCCTGACTTCGAATATGGACCTTATGATAAGTAGGGAAGATGACCCACTTGATATTGGTGTCATACAGATGCCTAAACGCCTAGAACTTCAAACAGCTAATTATCGGTTTGTAACACAAGACCTTTATATCAAAGGACTTAGTATTAACTCTGGATTTTATCAGGCTTTGGGATATCCGTATAAGCGCAACAGCCACCTTGCCAATCGGACGGCAAAAGTACCAGGAGAATTTAGGTCAGAAGGATTGCGTTATACCATGGTAGATATAACTAACACTGTGTTGCCTGATCGCATATATAGCCCTGTGCATCATATTGCTACAAGCCATCCCGGTTTAGGGCGAAAACAAGGAGAATGCGATCGCATCAATTTACCTGATCTTCACGGGATTAGTGGCGGTTTACTTCAAAAGGTTACTGAGTACAACATGCTTACAGATGAATTTTCTGGCGCGTACCCTTCTGGGGTGATATTGGGTAGTAACAAACGCGGCGATGCAGTCATATCGATCCGGCTCTCTCTCGTCTTTGAATGCTTAGAGATATGGCGCAACGAATGGTGAGAAGGGAATATAAATATGAGGATTAATTCTCTAAATGGAGTCCAGTCAAAGTGCTAGAATCACTGGTTATGAAGTGAATTAGCTCAAGTATGAATCGAGCCGAGTTTTCTAGCCGTTTTGTCCGCATTGGCCGCCTACCGTACGGCCAGTGGCTTATCGCCCCTGCCCATTCCCGGGGTGAGTAGCGAACCGCTGTATGCCAAACGCAATGGTCAAGGCATCTCCACCGCCAATCTGCACCGGATTATCAAAGAAGCCATGCAGCACGCAGCCAGCCTCGCGCGCGACACCGATCCAGCCGCCGCCGAAGAACTGAGTCAGGCCAGTGCCCATTGGCTACGCCATACACTGGCCACCCGCCTGGTCAATGACGGCCATCCTTTGCAGGCGGTGGCGAAAATCTTGGGGCATGAAGACGTGGCGACTACCTCGCTGTATCTGCATACCGATATGGCCCAGATGGCCAGCATCATGCGGGGACATCGGCCACCGGACAGCACGGAATAAGCGGTGATCCCTTGATTGTGCGGAGTGGGGTAGTCTCTACACACTTTGGCCGCGTTGGGCGGATTTTGCCAATCAGCAGATCCCACTAGAAAAATACTGTCTGGCAATAAAAGAAACAAGATGCGGCAGGAAAAACCGAGGATTTCCTGCCAAGCACTATATAAAAGCACGTCAGCCCTACCTGAGTCGTTACCCGGTTTTTTCAACCACTTGCTAAGTCAGCAACATCTTTCCACCGGCGATTAGTAGCACCAGACTGAGCAGACTGCGCAAGGCGGTGCTGGTCAAATGACGAGCGCCCAGCTCTGCGCCGATCCAGCCGCCCAGACCCGCAGCTAGGGCCCACCAGGGCAGCTCGACCGGAAAGTGGCTGCCTTTAAACCATAAGCCGGCTAGTCCAGCCAGCGAATTGAACAGGATAAATGCAGCCGAAATGCCCGCTGTGCAGCGAATACTGGCCCAACCGGTAATCAGCAGTAGCGGTGATAGAAAAATTCCGCCACCCACGCCAGTCAGTCCCGATATTAGGCCTATGCTGGCCCCTGCCAGTAACAGCGCAGCCTGCGGAGCCGGGCGGGCCGGATGAACCTGATTGAGTTGCAGGCGGAATACCGACCATGCCGCAGCTGCAATTAGCACGACGCCTAGCAAAACCCGGTAGCTGTTGCCGGGCAGATGCATAGCGCCACCCAGTGCAGCCATCGGTACGGATGCGATTACCAGCGGGATAAAAATCGGACGGGAAAAGGCGCCGGCACGGATAAATTTCCAGCTAGCTAAACCGGCCACCAGCACATTCAGCGCGAGTGCAGCCGGTTTCATTACTTCGGGGGCAAAGCCGAGCAATGCCATTACCGCCAGATAGCCCGATGCCCCGCCATGACCGACGGAGGAATACAGCAGAGCGGCAAGAAAAATCAGGGCGCTGGCGAGCATGGTTGATCCTATGGGAGTGTCTGCCATTATCGGCTGACGCTGTGTTTGCTATCTATGCCTATTCAGGGTTGGTCTTAAGTGACGGCAAACTAACCATTTGGTGGTAGTTCAATCCGCTGGTGTCTGGGTTAGCCTTGCCCTATATGAATCATCAAAGTAAGCCGCCAATGTTGAGTGTGACTGGGCTTTCGCTAGTACGTCATGGCCGGATGCTGTGTACTCTGCCGGATTTTTCCGTGCGTTCTGGCGAGTTGTGTCGGGTTTCCGGCCGCAATGGCATAGGTAAAACCACGCTGCTACGCACTTTGGCCGGATTACGCCCACCGGCATCGGGACAGATTATCTGGCGCAACTCCGACGCCATTAGCCGGCATTACTGTGGTCATCAGGATGCACTGAAAGATGCGATGAGTGTAGAAGAGAATCTGCGCTGGGCGCTTGAATTATCAGGCCAGGCGTTTGAAGAAAAGAATCTTGAAGCCGGCATGCGCGATGCCGGTTTGCTGGCGCAGGCGGATACGCCTGTGCGACAGTTATCACAGGGTTATCGCAAACGCGTGGCGCTTGCACGCTTGCTGCTGCAGCCGCGACCGGTCTGGTTGCTGGATGAACCGTTTAATGCGCTGGATCAGGCGGGATGCATGGATCTGGCCAGGTGGATGAAGAAGCACCTAGAAAATGGCGGCTGTGTACTGCTGAGCTCGCATACCGACCTGCCCGCATCCCTGCCTGAGGCGCAGCAGATTGTGCTGAAGCCAGCATGTTGAAGCTGGTGCTACGCGATCTGCAACTGGCTTGGCAGTCACGGGGTGATCTGGCTGTGGGGCTGGTGTTTTTTCTGCTGGTTACTTGTCTGTTCCCGCTGGCCGTCGGGCCGGAGCCGCAAATTCTGGCGCGTATTGGGGGTGGGGTGTTGTGGGTGAGCGCTTTGCTGGCCCATCTACTGGCCTTACCGCGCTTGTTCGAGGCGGATTGGCGCGATGGCACGCTGGAACAACTGATGCTGACGCCCTTGCCGGTCAGTGTGCTGGTGCTAGCCAAATTGCTGGCCTTCTGGATTAGCACCAGTGTGCCGCTGGCCCTGCTGTCGCCCGTTTTGGCGACGCAGTATTTTCTGGATGCCGATGCGCGCTGGATGCTGTTTTATACCCTGCTGCTGGGAACCCCGGTGTTGTCTGCGCTGGGTAGCTTGGGGGCGGCACTGACGCTGGGTGTACGGCAGGGAGGCTTTTTGCTGGCCTTGCTGGTTTTGCCACTGACTGCACCCGTGCTGATCTTTGCCTGTGGGGCTGTGGGCGCAGTGCAATCCGGTTTAAGTGCTCAGTCCGAGCTGTCCTTGCTGGCTGCACTGTGTTGTCTGAGTCTGGCGGTAACGCCCTGGTTAACGGCCATGGCGCTCAAGCTGGCCGTGGAGTCTTTATGAAATCCGTGTTGATCCGCTGGCCGTGCTTCCGCTATGCCGCGCCTTCTCAATTTTATCCGATTGCAGGACGTATTTATCCAAAGCTTTTATGGATAGCAGCTTTGCTAGCTATACCTGGCATGTGGCTGGGTTTTTTGCTCTGCCCGGCCGATGCCGTGCAGGGGGAGGCCTATCGCATTGTTTTTCTGCATGTGCCGACCAGCTGGATGGCGATGTTTATTTATATGGTGATGGCCTTCTGGTCCGTGATTCATCTCGTCTTTCGTACCCGGCTATCGGCATGGATGGCGCAGGCGCTGGCCCCAACGGGGGCAAGTATGGCGTTGTTGTCCTTATGGACAGGGGCTTTATGGGGTAAACCTATGTGGGGTGCCTGGTGGGTATGGGATGCCCGCCTGACCTCCATGCTGCTGCTATTCCTTTTGTATCTGGGTTTTATTGCGCTGACCCGCAGCATGGATGATCCCGAGCGCGCCGATCGTGCCGGTTCGATCCTGGCGCTGGCAGGCGCGTTTAATGTGCCCGTGATTTATTTTTCGGTGTACTGGTGGAACACCCTGCATCAGGGGGCTTCACTAGCGCCGGGCAAGGCCAGCATGCCCTCACTGATGCTGCTGGCCATGCTGCTGCTTTCGGCCGCGGCCTGGCTGTACGGTATGGCCATGTCGCTGGCTCGGGTGCGCGTGCTGATTTTGCAGCGTGAAGCACAAACACAATGGGTGCGGGATTTGCAGGAACAACGATGATGATTTATTGGAAAACGTGGGCCGATTTTCTGGCCATGGGTGGTTATGGTTTTTATGTCTGGCTATCGCTGGGCACCTGTGTGCTGGCCGTGCTGATTGAAGGCTGGAGCCTGCGCCGGCAGCGGGTGCAGATTGTGCGGCAGTTACGCCGGCAGGCCAAATTGCAGGAGTCTGCACCATGAAAGCAAGGCAGCAGCGCTGGCTGGCCGTTGCCGCTGTGCTGGTTCTGCTTGGGCTGGCGACTTATTTTGTGGTGAATGCCTTCCGGCAGAATCTGGTGTTTTTCTATACCCCGACACAAGTACAGGCCGGCGAAGCACCAACAGGACGGGCTTTCCGCATTGGTGGTCTGGTCGAAGCAGGGTCCTTGCATCGGCAGGCGGACGGCGTGACGGTAGCCTTTATCGTGACTGATACTGCCCGGCGCTTGCCGGTGCGCTATCGCGGCATTCTGCCGGATCTGTTCCGCGAGGGACGGGGTGTGGTAGCGCAGGGCCAATGGCAGAACGGCATATTTGTGGCCGCCGAAGTGCTGGCCAAACATGATGAAAATTACATGCCGCCAGAAGCCAAACATGCAGTGGATGAAGCTCACCGCAAATCCCGCGAGGCACAGCCATGATTGTTGAGCTGGGGCATTTTTCGCTAATTCTGGCGTTCTGCCTGGCCTTTCTGCTGGGGGGTATTGGCTTGAAGGGCAGTATTTCTAATGAGTATGGGGTTATGCGGGTTATCCCTATCTCAGTTGTGCTGCTCTTTGGGCTGATTCTGGCCGCATTTTCCGCTCTGGCCTATGCGTTTTTGCGCGATGATTTTTCTGTGCAATATGTAATGCGGCAATCCAATAGCCTGTTGCCGCCCATGTATAAGCTAGCGGCACTGTGGGGTGGGCATGAGGGCTCCTTGCTACTGTGGGTGCTACTGCTGGGGGGCTGGATGCTGGCCTTGCAAGGGTTGGGCCGGCATCTGCCATTGCAAACTATGGCGCTGGTGCAAAGTATTCTGGCCTTGGTGGGCAGCGGTTTTCTGCTGTTTATTCTGCTGACCTCCAACCCCTTTATCCGTTTGCTGCCGGCTGCAGCGGAGGGAAATGACCTTAATCCGCTACTGCAGGATATCGGGCTTATTCTGCATCCTCCCTTGCTTTACATGGGCTATGTTGGCTTTTCGGTGGCCTTTGCCTTTGCGATTGCGGCGCTGATTACGGGGCGACTGGATGCCGCGTGGGCGAGGTTTTCACGTCCGTGGACCATGGCGGCGTGGGCCTTTCTGACTTTGGGGATTATGCTCGGCAGCGCATGGGCCTATTACGAACTAGGCTGGGGCGGCTGGTGGTTCTGGGATCCGGTGGAAAACGCGTCCTTTATGCCATGGCTGGCCGGAACTGCACTAATGCACTCGCTGGCTGTAGCAGAAAAGCGCGGCGCTTTCCGCCAGTGGACGGTGCTGCTGGCTCTGGCTGCGTTTTCGCTATCGCTGCTGGGCACGTTTCTGGTGCGTTCTGGCGTGCTGTCGTCAGTGCATGCCTTTGCCACCGATCCGGCGCGCGGCACCTTTATTCTGCTGTTTTTATGTGTGGTGATCGGTGGTTCGCTGGCACTGTATGCCTGGCGTGCGCCCCAGATGGAAGGCGGGGGGCAGTTTGCCCTGTTTTCGCGGGAAACTCTGCTGCTGCTGAACAATTTATTGCTTACCGTAGCCTGTGCCACCGTACTGCTGGGCACGCTCTACCCCTTGCTGATTGATGCGCTAGGGCAGGGCAAGTTGTCGGTGGGCGCGCCTTATTTTAATCGCGTCTTTGTGCCACTGATGCTGCCCTTACTGTTCCTGCTTGGGCTAACCACGGCGGTACGCTGGAAGCAGCAATCGGCTGCCGATGCGATCCGCAGCCTGCGGTCACCCGCTGTGCTGGCGCTACTTCTGGGTGGCTTGTCACCGCAGCTGTTTGGAGAATGGCGCTGGGGCGTGGCTTTGCTGCTGGCGCTGGCGTGGTGGATTGTGCTCACAGCCGTGGCTGATCTAAGCCGTCGCTGTAGCTGGCCGACTCTGGCCAATGCCGGCATGCATCTGGCCCATATCGGCATGGCAGTTTTTCTGGCTGGAGCCACGGTGGTGAGTGTTTACGAGCAGGAAAAAGACGTGCGGCTGGACAAGGGCGAGAGGGTCGAGCTGGCCGGTTATACGCTGCAGTTCAACGGTATACGCGGTGAAAAAGGCGCAAACTATATGGCATTACGCGGCCAGATGGCGCTGATGCAGCAGGGTCAGATGCTGGCCACCTTGCAGCCGGAAAAACGCCAGTATCTCTCCAGCGCCATGCCCATGACCGAAGCCGCCATCCACCATACCCTGCTAGCCGATGTGTATGTATCGCTGGGTGAAATGACCGGCAGCAATCCGCTGCATAGTCCGTGGATTGTGCGCGTGTACTACAAACCGCTGGTGGGCTGGATCTGGTACGGCTGTTTGCTGATGGCACTGGGGGCATTGCTGGCGGCCTGTGACCGGCGCTACCGCTTGCGGAAGGCAAAACCATGAAGCGTTTCTGGCCCTTGCTGCTGTTTATGGCTCTGGCGGTGTTGCTGGCCATCGGCCTGACCCTGAAACCGCGAGAAATTCCATCGCCACTGATTGGTAAACCGGCTCCGGCATTTACTCTGCTCAGGCTGGATGCGGCTGGCCAGACGTTTTCACCCGCTAACCTCCGTGGCAAGGTCTGGCTGTTGAATGTATGGGCATCTTGGTGCTCGGCCTGTGTGCAGGAGCATGTGCAGCTCTTGCAATGGGCCGGTCGCAAATCGGTGGTACTGGTTGGCCTGAATTACAAGGATGAAGACGATGCCGCGCGGCGCTGGTTGCAACAGCAAGGTGGCAATCCCTACGCCATTATCGCGGCCGATCAGGATGGCCGGGTCGGCATCGACTATGGCGTGTATGGCGTGCCGGAAACCTTTGTGATCGACCGCGCGGGCCTTATTCGCTACAAGCACATCGGCCCGCTAAATGCTCAAGTGCTGGCCGACAAAATCGAACCGTTACTGCGGGAGTTACAGCAATGAAACGGGGTGGCGTCATCAATGTATGGGTATATGTTTGCAGCCTATTTATAATATTGGCCACATGGCAATACCCTGCTTTAGCGGCAGAGCCGGTGGCCACAGACGACCCGCTGGCACTAAATCCGCAGGTTGAGCAGCGTTTGCTGGGCTTGTCGGGCGAGTTGCGCTGTCTGGTTTGCCAGAACGAATCGCTGGCTAGTTCGCGTGCGCCGCTGGCCGAGGATTTGCGCAGGGAGGTCCGCCGGCAGATTGTGGCCGGTAAAACCGACCCGCAAATTCTTAGCTATCTGACCGAGCGCTATGGCGATTTTGTCACCTACCGTCCGCCCTTCAAGGGGCGAACTGTGCTGCTGTGGCTGGGGCCACTGGCTTTACTGCTGCTGATGCTGATCTTTTTCTGGCGACGTTTGCGCCGCAAATCGGCGCCACTGCCTTTACCGGACCAAGCACAGGCGCAACTGGTGGCCTTGCAGCGCGAATTTGACGGAGATGCGCCATGATGCTGTTTTCACTATGGGCCACGCTGCTGGTGTTGCTGGTTCTGGCCGGACTAGCCTGGCCGCTCTGGCGTAGTGCCACCCAGCCCATGGGTGAGGGCGCACGTCAGCAGCGTTATGCGGTGCATCAGTCGGAACTGGCCGAATTACTGGCCGAACACCAGCAGGACCGGCTGGATGAAACAGCCTACCGGCAGGCCATAGAGGAGGCCGGATTGCGGCTGCTGTTGGAAATGCCCCCTGCGCAACATGCGATGGATCGTACCTATTCGGGGCGCTGGCTACTGGCCGTGGCACTCCTGCTGCCGCTGATGGCGGGTGGCCTGTATCTGCATCTGGGCAATCCGGCGGCCGCACAGTCCATGGCGATTCCGACTGCGGATGAGGAAGCCGCACAAATCAGCCGGATGGTTCAATCACTGGAAAGCAAGCTGGCCATTAATCCGCAGGATGACAAAGGCTGGCTAATGCTGGCGCGCAGCTACCGCACCCTGCAACGCTATGACGATGCCGTAAAAGCCTATGAAAAAGCTTGGCCGCTGGTAGAAAACAACGCCGGCGAACTGGCCCGCTTTGCCGGCACACTGGCGGTAGCTCAGAACGGCTTTGCCGGCCGCCCTACCGACTTGCTGGTCCGCGCCCTGACGCTGAACCCGAAGGAAGTGGATGCCTTGATGTTATCGGGTAGTGCCGCATTGGAACGCGGTGATATCGCCAGCGCCCGTCAATGGTGGCAACAACTGCTCAGCCACCTGCCCGCCGACAGCGACGACGCCCGCTGGATACAGCAAAAAATCAGCGAGCTGCCCGGGGCAGCAGAGCAGAAGTAACCGTCAGGATGAATCCGGGTCAGCCCACCCCCGCAAAGTTCAAGCTGCAAGTGGCCAGATCGATAATAGGTATATCCATGTAGGCCATATTAAATATGGCCTGTAGAGCAATCCAAGCCCCTGCTTGCAGGGGCTATTTGCATGCTGGGGCAGAGGTAGGCTTACCCCGCCTGCCCATCAGCACGGGCTTGCCAGTACATGGGCAGGTAGACCCGTCCCCAAAGGGCAAAACCGGCGCAGGCTAGCAGGGCGGCCAGCGGGTAGAGAAGGGCGCTGCGGGCGGGCCAGATTTCACCACCTACCCGTGCAAGGGCCACGCCATGCATCAGCCAGTACAGCGTCCAGGCCAGACGGCCAGCCTGTAGCGGGCGGCCGGAATGACCGAGCGTCACGCGGGTCACAAAGCCAAGCAGCATGGTCAGCATAAAGCCGAGGGTAAGGGCATGCAGCGGTGCAAAGCCTAATCCGGCTTGGCCGGATAAAATCAGCAAGCCCGATAGCGCATACAACAGCAGCGACAAACCCGCCCATGCAAATGAAGCATGCAGCATGGCCAGCAAGGGTACTTTAAAGCTACGCTGCAACTGCCAGCGCCAGCTGGTGTAAAGTAGCACGGCGGCCAGTGGCAAATCGGCGGGCAGGGTGGATAGCTGGGCGATGGCCAGTGCGGCATGCCCCAGCATCAGCAGTGGCAAGAGCAGTAGCCAGTCTGGCCGCCATGGCTGATAGGGCATCAGCACATTGGCCGAAAAAAACGGCACCATGCGGTGGCAGACCAGAAAAAATACCGGCAGCAGAAAGCCCCACAAACTGATTTCCACCATGGCTTGCCAGCTGGAGAGCTGTCCACTGTTGTGCCAGTGCAGCGCCAGCAAGATGCCCGCCCAGCCCAGTGCAAAAGCCAGCCCCACGCCGATGGCATGGCGGCGATCGGGTTGCTTGCTGGTGCGAATCCGCCCCCACCAGATCAGCAGGGCTGCGCCCCAGGCCAGTGCATGCAGTAGCAGGGCGATCAGGCGTAAAGACGGCCACAGGCTGCTGGCCAGAAACAGCACACTGCCTGCGGCATAGCCGGCAATCACCGGCGCATAACGGGCCAGCGGTGGCGGTGCCACATTCAGCCAGCGCGGGCCGGCGGTATAGATAAAGCCCAGCATGAATAGCGGAAAAAACCCGTACAGCATCAGATAGCCATGCTGCAGCATCGGCACGCTGGCTTGTGTCAGTGTGCTACCGGTGCTGCGGGCGGCCATCTCGGCCAGCCACCAGAACAGCGCGGCCAGCAGTGTGACGCTGCCGCAGAAAAAACCGATGCGGTGCGGGGCAATAAGCAGACGTTTCATGGTGGGCTCCATGGAGGGGGAATTGATCAGCTGCGCCCTCCCCTGACAAGGGGAGGGCTAGGGAGGGGTAAAATCCTCGGCCCCCACCCTAACCATCCACCTAGCAGGGGAGGGAACGGTTGGACTTTGTAGGCAACGCTATAAACCAGCCGGATGTACGCGTGGGCTTAGTCTGCTGCGATCAGAAAATCGATAACAATTTCGCCGGGTTCGCGGCGCACATAGCTGATTTTTACCCGCGCGCCAAACTGGGCATCGATCTGGGCCAATAGCGGCAGCGGATCGTGGTCATTGCAAAAACGCATGGTTTCGCCACGCTGCAGAGCGTGCAGTGCACCAAAAATGGCCGCATGACGAAAGCGCTTGGCAATGCCGCGCGCATCAAAGCCGTAAATGCCTTCCTGAATGAGTGGAATGGAGCAATCGTGAGTCATGGGTGAATCCTTTAAAGGTAAGAAAAGCCGCCATCGGCTGGCGATGGCAGCGGGATAATCAATTACTAATATTCTCTGCAGCCAGCTCGCCTTGGGGCTGACGCTGGGTTTTACGTAGCAAGCCAACAGCAAACACTGCTAGAAAGAGTGCGCCGACCGAGAACACAATATCACCCGGTACGCGCAGCCAAACCAGGGTATGCATCAGTGGAGATTGAATAATTTCGGCTGAACGGGCATACCACAGACCGGTATTGATACTGTGGAAGGCCTGCAAAATGCCGGCAGGCAGCAGGGACATAAACACCATCATGGCCAGACCGATATTCAAGCTCCAGAAGGCAATGGCCAGTGGCTTGTCCTGCCAGAGCTCGCGGGGATAAAGCCCGCGCAGGCAGAACAGCATCAGGCCGATGCCCAGCATGCCGTACACCCCGAACAGTGCCGTATGGCCGTGGGCGGGCGTCATATTCAGGCCTTGCACGTAATACAGGGCAATTGGCGGATTGATGGCAAAGCCCAGTAAGCCCGCCCCAACCAGATTCCAGAAACCCACGGCCACAAAGCACAGAATGGGCCAGCGATACGCCGCCACCCAGGGTGCGGCTTTGCTGCGGCGATACATGGCAAACGCTTCCAGACCAATGAGCGCCAGCGGGACGACTTCCAGTGCCGAGAACACGGCACCAATGGCAATCACGGCGGTGGGCGTGCCGGTAAAGTACAGATGGTGCAGCGTGCCCAGAATGCCTCCAAACAGAAAGACAATGGTTTCCAGCACAATGGCCGCGCTGGCGGTGCGGGTATGTACCAGCCCCAGCTTGCTGAAAATCAGTGCAATCACAGCGGTGGCAAAGACTTCGAAGAAGCCTTCTACCCACAGATGCACCAGCCACCAGCGCCAGTATTCAATCATCGAATAGTGACTGTGCTGGCCCCACATCAGCGAGGAGGCATAAAACAGACCGATGCACATGGCCGATAAAAATACCATGGCAATCAGGCCGCGACTTTCGCCCGGGGTTTTCAGCGCAGGCCATAGCGCACGCCCCATTAGCAGCAACCACAACAGCAAACCGATAAACAGGCCAATTTGCCAGATCCGGCCCATGCTGGTGTATTCCAATCCCTGATTACCCAGCCAGAAAGCAAAACTGCTACCCAGACGTTCCTGCGTACCGACCCAGCCACAGGCCAGCGAGCCCAGCGCCACCACAATCAGCGCCCAGAACAGCACATTCACACCCAGCGTTTGCAACCTGGGTTCATGGCCGGACAGGGCGGGAGAGATATACAGACCGGTAGCCAGCCAGGCTGTGGCAATCCATAGCACGCCCAGCTGGGTGTGAATGGTACGACTGGCGACAAAAGGAAGAATTTCGCCCAGTGGCAGACCAAAGAAGGTTTGTCCTTCAACCGAATAGTGTGCGGACACAATGCCCATCACCACCTGCAAACCAATCAGCGCAATCACCACGAAGAAATACTTGCGGGTGGCCAGCATCGAAGCGGTGGGCTTCAGGCTGAATAGCGGATCTTTCTCTGGTGCGGCCGGGTCGGCATCCTCGCGGTGGGCGCTGTGATAGCACAGCATGGCCGCAATGCCGGCAATCAGCAGAATGACACTGGCAATCGACCACATGCCGGTGCCGGCGGTGGGGGTGTTGCCAATGAGCGGTTCATGCGGCCAGTTGCTGGTATAGCTCAGGTTTTTTTCGCCGGGGCGATCCGTGCCTGCCGCCCAGGCCGACCAGAAAAAGAAGGCCGGCAAGGCTTGCAGATCGCTGGCATCGCGAATGCTGTCCGGCATCATGGCGTAGTCTTCGCGCAAATCATTCAGCTTGGGGTCTTGCCCAAACAGCCCGCGATAATGCGCGGCCAGTTCGGCAATGACGAGCGCGCGTTCGTCGCTGACAGTCAGTGTATCGGTAGCGGCATCGTAACGGTTTTGCCGCATTTCGCGTTTTACCCGCGCCATAATGGCGGCCTGATCATCGGCGTTGAGTGCAACAAAAGCCTGTTTGAACTGCTTTTGCGCCAGCATATCCCGCAAACCGATGATTTCCCGATGCAGCCAGTCTGCTGACCAGTCGGGGGCCACATAGCTGCCATGTCCCCAGACCGAACCCAGTTGTTGCCCGCCCGCGGATTGCCAGGCCGATTGCCCCTGCGAAATCTGCCCGCCACGAAACACAATCTGCCCGCTCTGGCTGACGATATGGGCCGGAATCGGCGGTTTGCTCAGGTAAATTTCATGCCCGATCCAGCCCAGTACGGCAAACGATAAAACAAAAATGGCAGCCAGCCAGCGCCACCGGCGTGAAAGCGTGTCCATAGCCCCTCCTCATCAATGCGAGTTTTAATATGTAAAAGGAATGAATATTATAAGCTGCGGTCTTGTTGATGTAAAATATTTACATATTAAAGGTTGTTCTTGGGGTATGCCGATGCAAGCGTTTAAATTGAAATCCCACAAGGCAATACTAGCTAGGCTTGGCCGGAGGTCTGCGGGCTTTTCCAGCATGGGGGCGGGGTTCGGTCTGTTACTGACTGGTTTGATCGGTCAATTTTATGGTGGCCGCCATGGTGTCTGGCTGATTGCCCCGCTGGGCGCTTCGGCGGTACTGCTCTTTGCTGTGCCCGCCAGCCCCCTAGCGCAACCGTGGCCGGTATTAGGCGGTAATCTGCTCTCTGCTGTCGTGGGGGTTCTGTGCGCCAAATGCCTTGGTGTATCGCCGCTTTCGGCGGGTTTGGCGGGTGGGCTGGCCATTTTGCTGATGCAAATCGCCCGCTGCCTGCATCCGCCCGGTGGCGCTGTTGCACTGACTGCCGTACTGGCCAGCGCCGGCCCGATGGGGCAACTGGGCTTGGGCTTCGCCCTGTTTCCGGTGGCGATCAATACGCTGACCCTGCTGGCGGTCGCGTATTTATTTCATCGCATCAGCGGACACAGCTATCCGCATCGCCCCTTGCCTGTGTTGCAACGACCTACGCCACTGAGCAAAGAAGATTTGGTCTATGCCATGCAGCATTATGGCGATGACCTTGATATTGACGCGGATGACCTTTATGCACTGGTACAAAGCGCGCAGCAGCGTGGCCTTACTGCGGCAAAGAAAGATTAAGTTGCCTTGCCAGAACGGCCTTGTTGCTCACCAGATCGGCCAGCGTGTAGCGATCCAGCGTGGCGTACAGGGCTTCCTGAGCCTCGAATAGCACGTGCTTAAGCCGGCAGAGGCCATCAATGCGGCAGCCGGTTTCGCCGCTAGCGGGGCTGGTAAAGCATTCCACCACGGGCACATCGGCTTCGCACAGGCGTACTAGCTGGCCAATGCGGATCTCGCTGGCGGGGCGGCCCAGCATTAAACCGCCGCCTTTGCCTTTGCTGGTGGCCAGATAGCCGGCCTTGCTTAAAAAGTGCACCACCTTCATCAGATGGTTATCAGAAACACCGTAGGCACTGGCAATCTGTGCGCGTGTGGCTTTCTGCTCCGGTTGTAGCGCCAGATAAATCAGCGTGCGCAGGCTGTAGTCCGTAAACGCATTCAGGCGCATGGCGAGTCCCTGTGGATTGATCGTGATAAGTGTACGCTGAATAGATATTCAGGCGTGCACTTATCCTTTCAATCCCTCGGTTACACCGGTTTGGACACTTTCAATCCCTGCTCCACGGCCCAGATGGCGGCTTCCAGGCGAGAGCGGAAGTTCAGCTTACGCAAAAGGCTTTTCATATGGACTTTAACAGTGCCTTCGGCAATACCCAGTTCGCGGCCGATCAGTTTATTGGGCAAGCCCTTGGCCAGTCCGATCAGAATGTCGTGTTCGCGATCGGTGAGCTGGGCCAGCATATCGTTACGGACTTTGCCATCCTCATTGCGCAGGGCGAGTGCCAGCGCCCGGCCTAAGCGCTCCGGTATGGCCATGCTGCCCTCCATGGCATCCCCAAGCCGGCTGATGATATCTTCGGGCTCCATGTCTTTCAGCAGATAACCATCGGCGCCAGCGCGAACGGCAGCAACCAGATCACTGCTCTGGTCGGATACGGTCAGCATCACAACGCGGGTATCCAGCTCCATTTCCCGAATGGCTTTAAGTGTTGTGATGCCATCCATTTCTTTCATGTTCAGATCCAGTAAGACCAGATCCGGTTGAAGCTGGCGCACCAGTTCTATGCCTTCGCGCCCACTGGCGGCCTCTCCGGCCACCCGGTAGCGGGAATCGAGTGCCAGTAACTGCACCACGCCTTTGCGGAAAAGCGGGTGGTCATCAATAACCAGTACCTGAATGTATTCATTCACTGCGATATTCCTTGTGAAGGCCTTGCGAAGAACCCGCATCCTGCCGGGCAAAAGGGGTGATAGGGGTAAATTCCAGGCGTATACGGGTGCCGCCAAGCGGGCTGCCCTGCAGATGCAGCTGCCCATGTAGATTACTGGCACGGTCCTGCATAATAATCAGGCCATAGTGGTGCTGTTTGCCCGGGTTAATGGGCAGGCCGATGCCGTCATCGTCAATCGTGACCACAATATGCGGAGCTTGCCATTGCAGGCTGATCTCGGCGTGACTGGCCTGTGCATGGCGTTCCACATTGGCCAGCGCTTCACGCACGATTTGCAGCACATGAATTTCTTCCTGTGCTGCTAGCTCGACGCCCAGCAAGCGGTGATCCAGCCGGACCGGAATGCCGATGCGCTGGATAAATTCATCCACCGTATCTTCCAGTGCGGCCAGCAGACCGCGTTCATTCATTTGCAGGCGGAAGGTGTTGAGCAGCTCGCGCAGTTGCCGGTAAGCCGCATTCAGGCCCTCGCGTAACTCGGAAAGCGTCGCAACGGTATCAGCGGAGGGGGCTGGCAGGCTTGCGCTTAGACGGGATACCTGAATTTTCAGGTAGGACAGCGCCTGAGCCAGCGAGTCGTGCAGCTCGCGGGCAATCACTGCGCGCTCTTCCAGTACAGCCAGCCGCCCCTGTTCCTGCTTGCGGCGGGAGTTGGCCAGTGCGGTACCCAGATTGCGGGCCACTGCCTGTAGCAATTGCTGTTGCCAGTCCTGCAAAACCTGTCCCTGATGCAGATGAATTGGCAGAATTCCGTACTGCACACGGCCTTCGTTCAATTTGAAAATCGGCCGCTGCGGATCCGTGGGCTGGCCGGTAATGCAGCGCTGGCAGTCACTGGCCAGACAGGTCCGCTCGGACTGCTGTGCACTGCTGATACGGAATGCCTGCTCGACATTTTCTCTATCGGTTAAACAAATTGCCGCGCTATCGAAATCAATCAGGGTGCGTACTTCGCTGAGCACAGCGTCGAAGACGGCTTCGCTTGGTTCTTCGTCAGAGAGTAATTCCTTGATCCGGTACAGCAACTCCAGAGTGCGTCGGTTTTGTTCCAGCTCTCTGGTTTTTTCAATAACACGTTCTTCCAGTTGCAGGTAATGGCTGGCCAGATCGGCAATCATTCGGTTCATCAGTTCGCCAAGCTGGCCGATTTCGCCAGCCCCATGCCTTTGAACCCGAGCCTGAAGCTGGCCGTTCTGCACCAGTGTCGCAACATGGGCCATTTCCAGCAGAGGCGACGTAATCCGGCGAAAAAGCCAGGCTAGCGTGAGCACAATCACCAGAGCCATCACGACCAGTGCCAGTCCTTGCAACTGGGCGAGTCTGGCCAGCTTGGCTTCGTGCTCGGCTTCCAGCAGTTTTACATAGTCATCAATCTGGGCAACAAAATGGTGAATGACCGGTAGCAATTGCGGATTTTTCTGTAGCTGCTGTGATTCCTGGATAAGAGGATAGATTTCGCTGCGCCAGGCCAGATCAACCTGATTCCAGCCCACCTGTACCGTGCTGGCCGGGTCCGTGTTCTGTTGCAATTGTGGTGAATACAAGCGCCTTTCGAACTCGCGAACGACTTCTGTCAGTGTTGGCTGGCTACCCGGCACAACAGGCGGAGGCGCCAGTGCGGTTGCTGCCATCAAAAACGCCTGCTTGCGTAAAGAACCCGCCACATTAATGGCTTCTCCGCCGCCACTGGAATGTGCGGCCAGCCACCACGACAGGAAAATCGTGATCAGGGCAGGCAGTACCAGCAGCAGCATGGCAGCAGACAGATGCATCAATATTGAACGCCGGTGTGGCAGATTAAGTAGCAACACTACCTCCAAATATCCGGAAACTTTTCCGGTCTCGCAGACCCATGATCTGCCACCTTATTTTCCTGTGCTTTTGCTCCGCCGCATTTAACCCTTTGTGGGTAGCTTGCTGGCGTGAAAGAGGGGCTTACCCCCAAGGGGGGATTAGCCGAAAAAGATTGTACGCATAAGCTGACAGGAAAGTGTCTGAATGGAGCGCCCAGAAAGTGGATCTGTCGCGTCGCAATCTGCTATTTGGCCGAAAGCCGCAAGCCCCCACTGCCTTGCAGCCGCCATGGGCCACTTCCCGTTTTACGGAAGACTGTACGCGGTGTGGTGAATGTATTGTGGCCTGTCCAACCGGATTGCTCCGCAAAGGTGACGGGGGCTTTCCGCAGCCCGACTTCCGCCAAGCCGAATGCGATTTTTGCGAACAGTGTGTCACGGCGTGCCAGAGCGGGGCTTTGCAATTGCAGGGTCAGGCATGGGCTTATCGCGCAGGTATTTCTGCCCAGTGTCTGGCACATCGGCAGGTGGAATGTCGGGTGTGTGGTGAGGGCTGCCCGCAGCAGGCGATTCGGTTCCGCTTGCAGCTTGGGAAAATGGCACAGCCCCAACTGGATGGTGATCTGTGTAATGGATGCGGCGCTTGCGTCAGTCTCTGCCCGGCACAAGCCATCACGGTGAAGTAGGCCAATGGCCATTTAAAGGATGGGAAAACATGAATGTATACAGTCTGGTATTGCGCCCGGTTCCCGGAAAAACGGCGCAGGTGCGTGAAGGTGTACTCACCATTGCCGGTGCCGAAATCCATCTGGAGCATGAAGGCCGGCTGATTGTCACCGTGGAAGAAACCGCAGATCTGAAAGCCAGCGATGCGCTGAAGCTGGTGCAGCAACTGGCCGACGTGATGTCAGCCACGCTGGCTTACGAATATAGCGATGAGGCAAAAGACCTTGTTGCCGGAATTTCTGCAGCATAAAGGAGCAAATAGAATGGATCGTCGTGATTTTATCAAGGCCAGCGCCGTTTGTGCTGCAGCCGCAAGTATCGGAATTCCCGTGGTGGAAGCTGCCGGCAAGGAAGTTGCCAGCGCAGCAGCAGGTATCCGCTGGGATAAAGCCCCCTGTCGTTTCTGTGGTACCGGCTGTGCCGTGCTGGTGGGTACACAGAATGGCCGCGTAGTGGCCACGCAAGGTGATCCCGATGCAGCGGTCAATCGCGGCCTGAACTGCATCAAGGGCTATTTTTTGTCCAAAATCATGTATGGCGAAGACCGTCTCACCCGCCCTTTGCTGCGCAAGAAAAACGGAGTGTATGACAAAAATGGCGAATTTACTCCGGTTAGCTGGAAAGAAGCCTTTGCCATTATGGAGCTTAAGGCCAAGGATGCGCTGAAAACCGCCGGTCCCACTTCGGTGGCCATGTTTGGTTCGGGGCAGTGGACGATTATGGAGGGCTATGCCGCCTCCAAGTTTATGAAAGCTGGCTGGCGCAGCAATAACCTTGATCCGAATGCCCGCCACTGCATGGCTTCGGCGGTCACCGGTTTTATGCGCACTTTCGGCATGGACGAGCCTATGGGCTGTTATGACGATATCGAAGTCGCCGATGCCTTTGTGCTGTGGGGCTCGAATATGGCCGAAATGCATCCGATTTTATGGAGTCGCATTACCGACCGCCGGCTGTCTAATCCGAATAGCAAAGTGGCTGTGCTATCCACCTTCGAGCACCGCTCCTTCGAGCTGGCCGACAACGGCATGATTTTCACCCCGCAGACCGATCTGGCGATTCTTAATTTTATCTGCCACCACATCATCAGTACCGGCCGCGTTAATAAAGCCTTTATCAGCAAGCATGTGAA
Organism: Chitinibacter sp. ZOR0017; assembly: GCF_000799095.1. Taxonomy (NCBI): domain Bacteria; kingdom Pseudomonadati; phylum Pseudomonadota; class Betaproteobacteria; order Neisseriales; family Chitinibacteraceae; genus Chitinibacter; species Chitinibacter sp. ZOR0017. Next base: position 93,404 of record NZ_JTLG01000043.1, read on the forward strand.
TTTCAAACTGGGTGAAACCGATATTGGTTATGGCTTGCGCCCCAAGCATCCGCTGGAAGTGAACGCCAAGGCCAATGGCTACCCCGGTGCGGATGGCAAGCCAAAAACCATGCCAACCGAGTCCAAGCCCATCAGTTTTGATGAGTTTGCCAAATTCGTTTCCGACTACACGGTGGACAAGGTCAGCAAGCTTTCCGGTGTACCGGAAGACAAGCTCAAGGCACTGGCTGAGCTGTATGCCGATCCGAAAATCAAAGTCATGTCCTTCTGGACCATGGGGTTTAACCAGCATACCCGTGGCACCTGGGCCAATAACATGATTTACAACGTCCACCTGCTGGTGGGCAAAATTGCCGAACCGGGGAATAGCCCGTTCTCGCTGACCGGTCAGCCTTCGGCCTGTGGCACCGCCCGGGAAGTGGGTACATTTGCCCATCGTTTGCCGGCGGATATGGTGGTGACCAATCCGGAGCATCGCCATCACGCAGAAGAAATCTGGCAACTGCCGGAAGGCACTATCCCCGACAAAGTCGGCCTGCATGCCGTGGCCATGGCGCGGGCGCTCAAGGACGGCAAGATCAAGTTCTACTGGCAGATGTGCAATAACAATATGCAGGCCGGCCCCAATATTAATGGCGAACTATATCCGGGCTGGCGACACCCCAATGTTTTTGTCGTGGTATCCGACCCTTACCCGAATGCTTCGGCGCTGGCGGCCGATCTGGTATTGCCGACCGCGATGTGGGTGGAAAAAGAAGGCGGTTATGGCAATGCCGAGCGCCGTACCCAGGTTTGGCGGCAACAGGTGAATGCGCCGGGTGAGGCTAAATCCGACCTCTGGCAGATTGTCGAGTTCTCCAAGCGCTTTAAGGTAGAAGAAGTCTGGCCGGCCGAGCTGATTGCCAAAAAACCGCAAGTCAAGGGCAAAACGCTGTTTGATGTGCTGTATGCCAATGGCAAGGTGAATAAGTTTAAAAATAATGAACTGCAAGCCGGTTTTGAAAACTTCGAGGCGAAAACCTTTGGTTTTTACATCCAGAAAGGCCTGTTTGAAGAGTATGCCGAGTTCGGGCGCGGCCACGGGCATGATCTGGCTCCGTACGAGGCTTACCACAAGGCACGCGGCCTGCGCTGGCCGGTGGTGAATGGCAAGGAAACCAAATGGCGCTATCGCGAAGGCTATGACCCGTACGTGAAAAAGGGCGAGGGTTTGCGCTTTTATGGCAATAAGGATGGCAAGGCCAATATCTTTGCCTTGCCTTATCAGCAGCCACCAGAAATGCCGGACAAGGAATACGACCTGTGGCTATGTACCGGTCGGGTGCTAGAGCACTGGCATACCGGCACCATGACCCGCCGTGTACCGGAACTACATAAAGCGGTGCCGGAAGCGATGGTGTTCATGCATCCGGACGAGGCCAAACGGCGCGGTTTGCAGCGTGGCATGGTGGTGAAAGTGATTTCCCGCCGTGGCGAAATCACCATCCGGCTGGAAACCCGTGGCCGTAACAAGCCACCTAAGGGGCTGATTTTTATTCCCTTCTTCGATGAAGGCCGGCTGGTGAACAAGCTGACGCTGGATGCCACCTGCCCGATTTCCAAGCAGACCGACTACAAGAAGTGCGCCGTTAAGATTGTTAAAGCTTAGTGGGTATGACTGTATAGCCATTTAAAACAAAAGGCCGTAAAGCAATACCTATGAAAATCAATCGTCGTCAATTGCTAAAGGATGGCGCGGCGCTATGTGGTACGGCGCTGGCGCTGGGCTCCGGCCTTGGGGCGCTGTCCAAGCAGGCCAGCGCCCAGCCGGTGGCTGTAGCGCTGCGCCCGCCCGGAGCGATTGGCGATGATTTTCTGGCCGCTTGTGTGCGCTGTGGTTTGTGTGTGCGCGACTGCCCTTACCACACACTGCAACTAGCGCGGTTAGGGGGTGGCTATGGCGTGGGTACGCCGTACTTTATTGCTAGCCATGTGCCATGCGAAATGTGCGAAGACATCCCCTGTGTAAAAGTCTGCCCGACCGGTGCGCTGGATCACGGCCTGACGGATATCAACAAGGCTCGCATGGGCTTAGCGGTACTGCACGATCAGGAAACCTGTCTGAATTTTCTGGGTTTGCGCTGTGATGTCTGTTACCGCGTCTGCCCGCTGATTGATCAGGCCATTACGCTCGAAAAAGTGCATAACCCGCGCTCGGATCGGCATGCCATGTTGTTACCCACGGTGCATTCGGATTTCTGTACCGGCTGTGGCAAGTGTGAAAAAGCCTGTGTGCTGCCCAAACCCGCCATTAGCGTCTTTCCGGTAGCGCTGGCTAAAGGTGAGGCGGCCGCGCATTACCGCAAAGGCTGGGAAGAAAAGCAGAAGGCCGGTGGTTCATTAATCAGTGAGCAGATCGAATTGCCCGCCCGTTTGCCGGATTCTGCGCCATGAACGCGCTAAAGGCCGGACGCTGGCTGTTGCTGCGCCGATTATCGCAGCTGGGTATTTTGCTGCTGTTTCTAATCGGGCCGTGGTGGGGTATCTGGTGGGTGAAAGGCACGCTGGCATCCAGCTATAGCTTCGGTTTCTTGCCGCTGACCGATCCGCTATTGCTGCTGCAAAGTCTGCTGGCTGGTTTTACGCCCGCCAAACAGGCATGGATTGGCGCAGCCGTGGTACTGGTTTTTTACCTGCTGGTGGGCGGGCGGGTGTTTTGTAGCTGGGTTTGTCCGGTTAATCCATTAACTGATTTGGCGGCGTGGCTGCGCAAACGTCTGGGCTTGAAAACCGGTAGCAATCTGTCACGACAGACCCGCTATGCGGTGTTGCTGACGATTTTGCTACTGGCCGCCTTAACGCACACGCTGGCATGGGAATGGATTAATCCCGTTACGGGGCTGCAGCGCGGTTTGTTATTTGGTATGGGGTTGGGCTGGCTCGTGTTACTGGCTATTTTTGCCTACGACCTCCTGGTGCAGCGGCATGGCTGGTGTGGGCACTGGTGTCCGGTCGGTGCATTTTATGCCCTGCTTGGTCGCGTTGCTCTGCTAAGAGTCTCGGCACGCTTGCGCAATCGCTGTGATGACTGCATGGATTGTTTTCAGGTTTGCCCGGAGCCTCAGGTTATCCGCTTTGCGCTAAAAGGGCAGGGCAGTCCGGTAATTAATTCGGGCGAATGCACCAATTGTGGTCGCTGTATTGAAGTTTGCGATGAAAAGGTTTTCAGGTTAACGCACCGCTTTAACCGGCAGGTCGATTAAAAGCCCGTTGATGATTTGAATGGAGAGGGAAGCAAAATGAAAAAACAACTTTGTGGTTGGCTACTGGCGCTCTGGGCGGGTTTGATGAGCATGCAGGCCAGTGCCGAGGAACTGAAATCCTTGCGCGGCAGCGAAGCGGTTAAGGGCGATGTGCCATCGGAAAACTACCGTTACGAGCGCGACAAACCAGCGCAGCAGCGGCAGTATGTGCAACAGCCTCCGCTGATTCCGCACACCACCAAAGGTTACATGATTACCAAAGAATTTAATAAATGTCTGGATTGTCATGGCTGGAGTCGTGCTACCGAAACTGGTGCGCCGCGTGTTTCGGTTACACACTTTAAAACGCGTGAAGGGGGGGAATTGAGCAATATCTCGCCGCGCCGCTATTTCTGTGTGCAGTGCCATGTGCCGCAAACCGATGCCAAACCGCTGGTGGGCAACCAGTTCAAGCCGGCTGACGGTTTGATTAAATAAGGGGCGGATAATGGGAAAATTAACCGATACATGGCGCAAAGTGCGTGCGATCCGCCTGGGTTTCTGGGGGCTGATCGGCATGTTTGCGCTGGGCATTCTGTTCTGGGGTGGTTTTAACACCGCGCTGGAACTGACTAATACCGAAAAATTCTGCCTGTCCTGTCACGAAATGGCGGACAACGTGTATCCGGAATATCAGCAAACCGTGCATTACACCAACCGCTCCGGCGTGCGGGCCACCTGTCCGGATTGCCATGTGCCGCATGAATGGGGCCCGAAGATGATCCGTAAAATTCAGGCTTCACGCGAAGTCTGGGGCAAGCTAACCGGCACCATCGATACCCGAGACAAGTTTCTGGCCAAGCGCCAGCAACTAGCCGAGCACGAACAGGCACGGATGAAAGCCAATGATTCGCAGGAGTGCCGCAACTGTCACAACTACGAATACTTCGACTATATGGAGCAAAATCGCCGTTCCGCCACCATGCACCAGAAAGGCTTGAGCAGCGGTATGACCTGTATCGACTGTCATAAAGGGATTGCCCATCATTTGCCCAATGTTCAACAGCATGTCGGCGCACCGAAAGAAGGGATTGCCCCCGAGCTGATGCACCCCGCCAACCCGAATGCCAGCAATGCCGCCAGTATTGTGTCGGATGACGCTGCAGGGATTGAATAACCAGAGTATAGCCTTGTAGATATTAATATTAATAAGCTACAAGGCTATACCCATTATTGCCAACCAAAGATAATGCCATGTTGCAAGACCGTTTTGGACGTACGATTGATTATCTGCGCCTGTCGGTGACAGACCGTTGCGATCTGCGCTGCAGCTATTGTCTGCCGGCGCGCTTCAAGGGTTTTGAAGAGCCGGCGCACTGGCTCAGCTTTGCCGAAATCCGGCGGGTGGTCGCTGCGTTTGCTGCGCTGGGCGTGCGCCGTGTCCGTCTGACCGGCGGCGAGCCGCTGTTGCGTAAAGATCTACCCCAACTGGCAGCCAGCCTGTCGGCGCTGGGGCTGGATGATTTATCGCTATCGACCAATGCCACGCAGTTGCTGCGTTTCGCACCGGCGCTCAAGCAAGCCGGCGTAACACGGGTGAATGTCAGTCTGGACAGTCTGGATCGGGCCTGTCTGGCGGGAATTACCGGACGGGATGCGCATACCGCAATTTTTGCCGGCATTATGGCGGCCAAAGCGGCGGAGCTAACCCCGCTCAAGCTGAATATGGTGGCCATGCGTGGCGTGAACGAGCAGGACATTATCCCCATGGCCGAATTTGCCATGCAGCATAGCTTTATTTTGCGGCTGATCGAAGCCATGCCGATGGGGGCGAGTGGCCGCAATACTGCGTTTCTGGATCTGGGGCCGGTGCGCGAAATGCTGGTGCAGCGCTTTGCCCTGCAGCCGGAGGTTATCGAATTGGGCGGCGGCCCCGCCCGTTACTGGAAAACGCCGGATGGTTTGGGACGCATCGGTTTTATCACGCCGATGTCGCAACATTTCTGCGCCAGTTGCAACCGTGTACGGCTGACGGTGGATGGCACGCTGCATCTGTGTCTGGGGCAGGAACACAGTGTGGCCTTGCGTCCGTTGCTGCGGCAGGGCATTAGCGATGAGGCATTGCAGCAGGTGATTCGCGAGGCTATCGAACTGAAGCCCGAGCGCCACGAATTTAACGAAGCCCCGCAGAAAATCATCCGTTTTATGTCGCAGACTGGGGGCTAGATGATGCAGCCTCAGTGGATTTTTGGCCTGACTGGCCGCTCCGGCATGGGCAAAACGACACTGCTGCTGGCTTTGCTGGCCGAGTTGCGCCAGCGGGGATTAACAGTGAACGCCATCAAGCATTCCCACCATGATCTGCAGCTGGAACCACCGGATAAAGACAGTGCGCGGATGCGGGCCGCGGGCGCACAGGAAGTACTGGTGGCCTCGCCGTATCGGTATGCCATCGTACATGAACTCCACGGCGCGGCCGAACCGACGCTGGCTGAGCAGGTGGCGCGGCTGGTGCCGGCCGATTTGACGCTGGTGGAGGGCTTTAAGCGCGAACCTCACCCTAAAATCGAAGTTTGGCGTGCCGCCAGCGGGCAAGCCCCTTTATATCCGGAGGATCCGGCGATTCTGGCCGTGGCCAGTGATGCCCCCGTATCAGGCCGGTACTGGCTGGATCTGAATCAGCCTGCCCGGATCGCCGACTATATTCTGCAAATTTTGGATATTCAAACATGCTAACCGTTTCTGCCGCACTGGATGCGCTCAAGCAACAGGTACGCCTTAATCCGCGTATTCAAACCCTGTCTTTAGACGAAGCGCTGGGCTACACACTGGCCAGTGCGGTGATTTCCTCACTGGCTGTTCCTGATTTTGATAATAGCGCAATGGATGGGTATGTCCTTGCAGTAGATGATATCAATAAGCTGGATAGCTATACCCTTGTGCAACGGATTGCTGCGGGTGAAACGGGCAGGGCGCTGATGGCGGGTGAAGCCGCTCGTATCTTTACCGGCGCGCCAATTCCACCCGGTGGCAATACCGTGGTGATGCAGGAAGATTGCACGGTAGTCGAAGGCTGTTTACAGATTCAGGGTCGATTAACGCTTGGGCAGCATATCCGTCGCCGTGGCGAAGATGTCCAAGCGGGGCGGGAAATTTTGCCGGCAGGTTGCCGGCTGGGCGCAGCCGAACTGGGCTTGCTGGCGGCCATCGGTGTTGCCCATGTTGCAGTGCGCGCGCCTTTGCGGGTGGCGCTGCTGTCCACCGGCAAAGAGCTGGTCGAACCCGGGCAGCCGCTGGGCGCGGGGCAAATTTACAACAGCAACCGCTATGCAATCGGTGCGCTGCTGCGCGAAGCGGGTTGCAGCGTCAGCGATTTCGGTATCGTGGCCGATATGCTGGCTGATACGCGGGCAGCCCTGCAGGCCGCCGCGCAGGATCACGATGTGGTGGTGAGTAGCGGCGGCGTGTCGGTGGGTGAAGAAGATCACGTCAAGGCGGCCGTCAGCGAACTGGGCGAGCTGGCTTTATGGAAAATCGCCATGAAGCCGGGCAAGCCGTTTGCTTTTGGCCGGATCGGCGAAGCCGACTTTATTGGGCTACCCGGCAATCCGGTATCGAGTTTTGTGACCTTTCAGTTGCTGGTGCGGCCTTTTCTGGCTGCGCGGCAAGGGGGGCAGTATCAAGCCCTGTGGCTTGAACTCCCTGCGGGCTTTAGCTTGGCCAAGGCCGGGCAGCGGGATGAGTATCTGCGTGTACGCATTGAAAATAATGCACTTCAGCCGTATACCAATCAAAGCTCTGCCGTGCTGACTTCCGCGGTATGGGCCGATGGATTAGCGCTGCTGCCCGCAGGGCAAACGGTGAAGCCCGGTGATGTGCTGCGTTATTGGCCCCTGCGTGGCTGGAGAAGTGTATGAAAATTGAGGTGCTCTATTTTGCCCGTTTGCGCAGCGAGCTGGGCTGTCAGCAAGAAACGCTGGAACTGGCAGCGGGCCAGACGGTGCAAGACTTGCTAGCCTTGCTGGTGGCGCGTGGCGGAGCTTGGGCCGGTGAGCTGGGCGGCAGTCGCGTATTCCGCGTGGCCATTAATCAGGAGCTGGCACAGATGAGCGATGGGATTCCCGATCTGGCCGAAGTGGCGATTTTCCCGCCAGTGACCGGAGGCTAAATGACAGCGATCTCCATCTCGGTGCGCGAGGCCGACTTCGACCTGGGGCAGGAATATGCCGAACTGATTGCCAATGATACCCAGTATGGGGCTGTTGCTGTCTTTGTCGGGCGGGTGCGTGAAGGGGTATCGGGCCATAATCTAATCCAATCGATGACTTTAGAGTATTACCCTGCAATGACCGAAAAGTCCCTGCACCAGATTGCCGCACAGGCCGCAGCACGCTGGCCGCTGGCGGCGGTGCGCATTATTCACCGGGTTGGCCGTCTTTTGCCCGGCGAGCAAATCGTACTGGTACTGACTTTAAGTGCGCACCGTCAGGCTGCTTACGACGCTAACCGCTTTGTGATGGATTATCTTAAAACCATCGCGCCATTCTGGAAGTACGAAGAAGGCGAAACCGGCGGGCAGTGGGTCGATGCGCGTGAAGCCGACCAGCAGGCCCGTCAACGCTGGGAGAATATCGAATGAAAGTGAGCGCACTGATTCTGGCCGGCGGGCAGGGTAGCCGCCTTGGGGGCATTGATAAGGGCTTGCTGCGTCTGTGTGGGCGCAGTCTGGTGGAGTGGTGCCGTGAAGCCTTATTACTGCAAAGCCGTCCGGCCGATGAGTTGTGGCTGTCGGCCAATCGCAATTTTGATGAATATCACCGGCTGGGTTTTGCCCATATCGTGCATGATCAGTCACCGGATTTTAAAGGACCACTGGCCGGCATCGAAGCCGGCCTGCAGGCTGTAGGCACCGATCTCTTGCTGGTTATCCCTTGCGATGTCCCTGTGCTACCCGACAATCTACTGGAAAAACTACTGGAAAAGCTGGAGTCCGGTGCGCAGGCCGCCGTCGCTTGCTCGGATGTGCTGCATCCGGCCATCTGCCTGTTACGCCAGTCCGTGTTGCCGGTAGTGACTCACCGGCTGGAAACCGGCCAGCTGCGTTTGCGCGATTTCCTCGATGCTATTGATGCAGCCGAAGTTCAGTTTCCGGCGGGCAGCTTTCCCAATCTGAATCAGCGCGAAGATATGGCCCCCATGGAACAAAGGCTACAGGCGCAGCACGATGGGATTCTCACCCACTTCGACCGGCAAGGCGCGGCGCATATGGTAGACGTCGGGCATAAGATGGAATCCCATCGTAAAGCCCGGGCCGTCGGTGAAATCCGCATGCAACCGGCCACGCTGGAGATGATTAACAGTGGCCAGCATAAAAAAGGCGATGTGCTGGGCATTGCCCATGTCGCGGCCATTATGGCCAGCAAACGCACGGCCGATCTGATCCCTTTATGCCACCCGCTGGCGCTGACCCATGTGGGGGCCGAGTTTGTTACGGATGAGGCACAAAGCCGCATAGAATGCCGGGTGACCTGCGAAACCGTTGGTAAAACTGGCGTAGAAATGGAAGCCCTCACCGCCCTGAGCGTGGCACTACTAACGATTTACGATATGTGCAAAGCTGTCGATCGGGGCATGGTGATTGGCAATATTCATCTGCAGGAAAAACGTGGCGGCAAATCGGGCCACTGGCAAGCCGGACAAGCCTGAGCGCGAATGGCCATATGCCCGCCCGCTGTGGCGGATCAAACTTTTGGGGTAAGACGTGATGGATGTTGTGCGTATTGGTCTGGTGGCGACTTCGGATCGGGCCAGTGTGGGAATCTATGAGGACGAAGGCATTCCCGCTTTGCGTGACTGGCTACAGAAGGCCTTGCTGAATACCTGTGAGTTTGAAGAGCGCCTGATTCCCGACGAGCAGGCCCAGATCGAAGCCACGCTCCGCGAGCTGGTCGATGAGTGTGGCTGTGATCTGGTTCTGACCACCGGTGGCACCGGGCCGGCCCTGCGCGATGTCACGCCGGATGCCACGCAGGCGGTGGCGGACCGGTTGATGCCCGGCTTTGGCGAACAAATGCGGCAGATCAGCCTGAATTTTGTACCGACCGCGATACTGAGCCGGCAAATTGGCGCGATTCGGGGGCGGTGCCTGATGCTCAATCTACCCGGGCAGCCCAAATCCATTCAGGAAACGCTGGAGGGGGTGCGTGACGACAAAGGCCAATTGCAGATTAAAGGCATCTTTGCCGCCGTGCCCTATTGCATCCAGCTAATGGAAGGCCCCTACCTAGAAACCCGCTCTGAAATCATCCCCGCTTTTCGGCCGAAATCGGCAATACGGTCAACCGAATGAATCAGCGGCCACTTTCGTTTAAGTGTCCACTCAAAACGTCTTGCACAAAGCCGAAGGCAGTGTACGCATACGGCGTGGCAAGGAAGCGTCAGAACTTTTGCCGTACTACTTCACCATTTCACTAGCAAATAGAGTCCACATAACATGAGCATTAGCCACATTCTGCAAACCCAGCACCGCCATTGCGACGAAACACTAGCCCGAGCCGAAACGGCCGCTCGAGCGGGTCGGTGGCCTGACTGTATAACCGCCACCGATGAATTTTGCCAGCAGACCATCAAGCACTTCGCTCTTGAGGAAAATGAACTGTTTCCGGCTTTTGAAGCGGCCAGCGGCATGGTCGGCGGGCCGACGCAGGTGATGCGCATGGAGCATGCCCAAGCGCGTGATCTGATGAGCGGTTTGCAGGAGGCAGCACAAAACCTCGATGCTGACGACTTTACCGGTTGCGCTGAAACGCTGCTGATTTTGCTGCAGCAACACAATATGAAAGAAGAGAATATCCTCTATCCGATGTGTGATCGCACCATCCCCGAATTTGCGGATCGCTTGGCATGAGTGTGCTGGATCTGCGTGGGCTGGCGCCGCCAGAACCGCTGGAGCGCATTCTGCACTGGCTGGATTCGGCTGGTGCCGGTGAGCAACTCATCGTACACCTGCCGCATGTGCCTTATCCGCTTTACGATCATTTACGCCTGCGCCCCTGTCATTGGCAATGCGTCGAGCAGTCCGATAACTCAACCATTGTGACGATCTGGCGGGATGCGTAAAGCGGTAAACTCTTTGTGGTGGCGAGCTTGCCCATGCTCCGCAACGAAGTACGGCCAGCAAGGTTAAAAGCATGTTCAATCCAGAATTCAGTTTGCCGGTGGCTTTGCCCATGCGGTTTTTCCGTATGGCTCCGCTATGGCTAGCGATCACGGCTTTGGCCGGCTTCGGGTTGGATGGCAGCGACTGGCATAACCGCTATAATCCGGCACTGCTCGCTATGACCCATCTACTCATGTTGGGCTTTGCCGGCAATATTATGCTGGGGGCTTTGCTGCAGGTATCGGCCGTGGTAGCGGGCGTGCGGGCGAAACAGTCGCTACGCTGGGGTATGGCGCTGTGGGGTGGCTTGCAGCTGGGTACGGCGCTGCTGGCAGTCGGACTGTGGACCATGCAGCCCTTGTTGTTGCAAGGCGCAGCGGGTGTGTTGGGGTTAAGTCTATTCCCGCTGACGATCTGGCTGCTAAGCGCACTATTTCGTAGTAGAGCCCGCGATGCCACGAGCCGGGGGCTGCGCTATGCCACGTTGGCGCTCGCTTTAACCGTTACGGCAGGTATTGCACTTGTGCTCTTGTTAACAATGGGCTGGATGCCGATACCCTTGCCCGATTTGTTGCGCGCCCATGTGCTGCTCGGTATTATTGGCTGGGTGTCGGGCTTGCTGTTGGCTGTGGCGTTGACGGTGGTTCCCATGTTTTTGGTCACGCAGTCGTGGCCGGACTGGCTGGGGCGATGGCTACTACCGGCTCTGCTGGTACTGACATTCCTGGCCGCACTGGATGCGCGGTCACTGATCATATTGCCCTTGCCGCTACTGATCTGGGTGGTGGCATTATTGCGGCAACTACGCACCAGTCAGCGCAAAGCTGATCCTGCCCGCTACTTATGGGCTTGGGGTGGCTTGAATCTGCTGTTGCCCCTGTTGATTGTGCCATGGCTGGATGCATTGCCCGAGAGTATCCCTGTCGGCCTAGCCGGCCATTGGCTACTGGCTGGCCTGTTGCCTGTGTTTACCGCCATGCTAGCCAAAATCATTCCTTTCCTGCTATGGATGGATTACCGCCTGCGGGTGCCTACGGGCGGCAAGTTACGACATATGGGGCAGATTTTCCCTGAACGCTGGCTGCGTCGCTTAAGCTGGCTGGCGCTATCCATGGGTATAAGCTGGTGGCTTTTTTATTTATTGGCCTACATCATGATACCTGTAGTATTGCTAGTCTACGCACTGGCACTGGGCTATTGCTTGCAACGTAGCGTAGTGGCTGCTGGTTCTGTCGCATTAACTTCGTGAGTGTCGCTTAGCAGTAACTGTAGAAAAACTATGGCAGGTAAAACGACGCGGTTCAAAACAGGGTGACAGTTTTCTCTCGGAGTTACTTGCTTAGCTTCTGTCGCATTAACTTCATATAGGCGAGCTTGGCCTGTGACCTCCTCCCGAAAAATGGTAGCGGTGGAAAGTAGAGATTTCTGGCAAATTTAACCTTATCCGGGTAGGAGATTTGTCATGAAAAAATCGAAGTTCACAGAAGAACAGATCGCTTTCGCCTTGCGCCAAGTGGAGTCGGGTACGACTGCCGGGGAGGTTTGCCGTAAGATGGGCGTCTCCGAGGCGACTTTCTACAACTGGAAGAAGAAATACGGTGGCCTGGGCGTCAGCGAACTACGTCGCCTGAAGCAACTGGAAGAAGAGAACGCCCGACTCAAGCGCATGGTTGCGGATCTGAGCCTGGATAAGCAGATGCTGCAGGAAGTCATCCAAAAAAAGCTGTGAAGCCGGCTAGCAAACGCGAGCTGGCTAATTTCCTGATTGGCGCGTATCGCGTCAGTATCAGGCGTGCCACGGCCGTCATTCAGCTGCGGCAAGCGACGTACTTTTATCGTCCCCACCCTCGTGACGATCGTGTCGAGCGGCAGCGCATTCGGGAAATTGTAGCCACGCGCATTCGCTATGGAGCGCGCCGCATCCATGTTCTACTGCAACGCGAAGGCTGGCTGATCAATCACAAGAAGACCTACCGGATTTATTGCGAGGAGGGGCTGAACCTGCGACGCAAGCGTCCAAGGCGGCGCGTGGCTGCGGCCCATCGCGTGGCACGGCCGACCGTCTCTAGTTTGAATGCGTGCTGGAGCATGGATTTCGTCGCCGATCAGCTGTTTAATGGCCAGCGGATCCGGGCCTTAACTGTAGTGGATAATTTTAGTCGGGAAAGCTTGGCGATCACGGTAGACTTCGCCCTAAAGGCCGAGGATGTCGTCACGACGATGCGGCATGTGCAAGCTTTACGTGGTACGTCCCAGCGGATTCAGGTGGACAACGGCAGTGAATTTATTTCTCTGGCGCAGGATCAATGGGCCTATGAACAAAGTGTGATGCTGGACTTCTCGCGACCAGGAAAACCCACGGATAATCCCTTTATCGAGTCGTTTAATGGCAGCTTGCGGGATGAGTGCCTGAACGTACATTGGTTTCTGTCATTGGATGATGCTCGTGACAAGATCGAACGATGGCGACAGGATTACAATGAGTTTAGGCCGCATAGCTCGCTGGGCGATCGGACTCCCAGCGAGTTCCGGTTCGCGCACCTTGAAGCCCGGGATCTCTAAGTCAGACCGCTCGGTTTGTAGGGAGGAGGTCATTATCGCCGTGTTCGGCGCTGGGAACATGAAGACACGCTGGAAGCGATGCAAAAAAGATTAGATACACAGCCTGAC
>NZ_JTLG01000044.1:0-119280 GCF_000799095.1 Chitinibacter sp. ZOR0017
GGTGGGTCGTGACGGGATCGAACCGCCGACATTCTGCTTGTAAGGCAGACGCTCTACCAACTGAGCTAACGACCCTTTCGCTGCAGAGCTATTCGCCCCTCGCTTGAAAGAGGCAGCATTAAAACATGCCCCTAATTTTGCGTCAACACCTTTTCTGGCGAAAACCTAAGAAAAAAGCGCCTTGGCCGGCGCTTTTTGGCTAAACCTATGAATCAAAAAGAAAACAAAAATACAGTTTTTTGCGATCTTTTGCTGCTCAGTGGGCTTTAGGCGTAGGTGTCGATCTTGTTGCGGGTTTCATCCATGCGCTGGGCGGTAGCTTGGCGCTCCTGCATGGCTTGCAAACCTTGCTGCGAGATATTCTCTTTTTTGCGGTCTAGCCGCTCCGCGCCTTCATTAATGGCTTTGGCCGCTTGCTGGGAGCCCTGAAACATGGTTTGTGAAACGGTGGTGCTGAAATTCATTGCAGCGCTGATGGATGACATGATGGCAACTCCTGCGGCAAAACGGTTTATTAATTCAACTATATAGCTGACTATAACATCAATCACACTTTGGCTGATGGTCGGTACTTTGCGCAGTAGGGGCAAGCAGTTAAGATGACCGCGGTTTATTAGCATTTGATGGAACAGGTCATGGGTGTGGGTTTGCGCGAGCAGGATCAGCGGGGTGCCTTGCGGGTGCCTGTGAATTGCAAAGTTAAAATTCGCCCAATGGATCTGGGTTTGCCATTTTATGGTGAATGCACCGATCTCAGCGTGACCGGCATGACGGTACAAACTAGCTATGTGCCGCGCCCGGAAGAAGAATTCGATATCTATGTGATGCCGGCCAAAACGGCGGGGCGGCCGCAGGCTCCCTTTGCGGCGCGAGTGAGAGTGCGACGCAGTCATCAACTGAAGATGCACGCTTTATACGAATTGGGCCTCGAGATTATTCAGGTTCACAATTAATCCAGTAAAATAGCGGCTTTATGCCCACCGCCGGTGGGTGTTTCCTGTTTCAAGTGGATTCATGAAGCTGCTTGCCCTCAAGATTGACGTCGATACGGCCAAGGCCGTGGCGGCTGTACCCCATCTGGCTGAACTCCTGCGTAGCCATCAGGCTGGCGCCACTTTTTTCTGGTCTCTGGGTGAAGAACGCAATGGCGTCTGGCTGCGGCCAGGCTATGGTTTGCGTCAGATGCCCGGTTCTAGCTATATACCGTTGCGTGAACGCTACGCTCGTAGCGAGCTGATTCTGGGTAGTCTGCAACCGGTGCGCGGGCTATTTAAATTGGCCAAACGCTATCAGGATGAGCTGACCGAAGCCGGGTTTGAGCATGCACTGCGCCCGCTCTCGCGTTATCACTGGCAACTGGAAATCGCTCGCTGGGATGCCGAAACCACCAAGGTTGAGATGTATCGTGCACGCGATGCGCATACGCGCTGCTTTGGTGTGCCGGCGCGCGGGCATTCGGCGTTTGGCGGGCAGATGAATCGCCAGGCCTTCCGTTATTTGCAAATGGCCGGCTATGCCTATAGCTGCGATACGCGTGGCGTGGGGCCGTACTGGCCGATTGTCGAGGGGGAATATGTGCGCGTGCCGCAATTGCCAGTGACCCTGCCGATGCTGGAAGAGCTGGTGCAGCGCATGTCGGCCGAAGATGCGGTTTTACATATTCTTCATTTGAGCGAACAAGCCCAGCAGCCACAGGTGTTTAATTTTGCCGCGGATTTTGATAGCCGTTATCCCGAGGCGATCGCCGCCTTGCTCACCGGATGGTTGCTGCAAGGCTATCAGCTCGTGGGCCTGGATCAGCTTTTGCTGCAACTGGATGTCAGCAAACTACCTTATCACCATGTGGTGAAGGGCGAGGTATCGGGCCGGAAAGGTCAAATGGCCTTGCAGGGGGCTGTATACCCATAGAGGGTATTTCGAGCAGGGTGTATGGGTTAGTCCTAGCTACTCTCAGCAAATTAAAAAAGCCGACTTCGGTCGGCTTTTTTGTTGGGCGCTCGGCGCTGTTTAACCATCCGAGGTGATTTTTAGGGTGAGCTCGCGCAATACTTCATCAACCTGATCGTTCTCCACCTGGCAGGTGCCGGCATTTTCATGCCCGCCACCACCGTATTCCAGCATTAGCGCGCCGATATTGGTTTGAGATGAACGATTAATAATCGACTTGCCTGTGGCAAACACGGTATTGCGCTTTTGTACGCCCCACATCACGTGGATGGAAATATTGCACTGGGGAAACAGCGCGTAAATCATAAAGCGGTTGGTGGCGAAGATGGTTTCTTCTTCACGCAAATCCAGAATCACCAAGTTATCGTAGAGGCGGCTGCAACGTTTGAGCTGTTCTTTGGCCAGCGCCGCATGCTCTTGGTATAACTCGATCCGCTCTTTCACATCGGGCAGGGCTAAGATTTCCTCGATGCCATGATTGCGACAATACTGGATCAGATCCATCATCAGCTGGTAATTGGAGATGCGGAAATTGCGAAAGCGCCCCAAGCCGGTGCGCGCATCCATCAGGTAATTTAAGAGCACCCAGCCATCCGGGTGCAGAATTTCATCGCGGGTAAATTCGGCGGCGTCGGCTTTATCCACCGCCAACATCATGTCTTCGCCAATATTCGGAAAGCGCTCTTTGCCACCGTAATATTCATACACCACTCGCGCGGCCGAAGGGGCATCGGGGACGATGATGTGGTTATCGCGCTCGCCCGTGTTGCGAATGGTTTCGGAGAGGTGGTGGTCAAAAGCCAGATAGGCGCCGGGCACATAAGGCAGATTGGTGGTGATATCGCGGGCGCTAATTTCGATCTTGCCATCCTGCATGTCTTTGGGGTGCACAAACAGAATCTCATCGATCATTTCCAGCTCATTGAGTAGCACCGCGCACACCAAGCCATCGAAATCACTGCGGGTAACCAAGCGGTATTTGTTTTCAGCCATGACAAACTCCTAGAAGACCTGATTCAGCTTAGGCGTTTTTCGGCATTTTGCCGGCTGGCGGGGCGATTTATTTCTGGGTGACCCTATGCTGGAAATGGCCGTGACGTGCGCCATATTAAGCTAGGACAAACGCTGGGAAGTGCGGCGAATTTTGATCGATCTGACAATAAAAAAGCGCACCCGCAGGTGCGCTTTGGCTGTCGCCGTATGAGCTTAGGCCGCCAGTTTTTCCAGCCCGCCCAGATAGGGGCGCAACACCGTCGGTACGGTGATGGAGCCATCGGCGTTTTGATAGTTTTCCAGCACTGCTACCAAGGTGCGACCCACGGCAAGGCCGGAACCATTCAGCGTATGCACCAGCTCGTTTTTACCGGCTTCATTTTTGAAGCGGGCTTGCATGCGGCGAGCCTGGAAGCTGCCCATATTCGAGCAGCTGGAAATCTCGCGATAAGTATTCTGTGCCGGCAGCCAGACTTCCAGGTCGTAAGTCATTTGGCTGGAAAAGCCCATGTCGCCGGTGCACAGCAGCACTTTGCGGTACGGCAGCTCTAAGAGCTGCAGAATGCGCTCGGCGTGGCCGGTGAGCTCTTCCAGTGCGGCCACCGATTGCTCGGGGTGGACGATCTGGACCAGCTCCACTTTGTCGAACTGGTGTTGGCGAATCATGCCGCGCACATCGCGCCCATACGAGCCGGCTTCGGAGCGGAAGCACGGCGTATGGGCGGTGAATTTCAGTGGCAGCTCGTCAGCTTTGAGCAGCGTATCGCGCACGAAATTAGTCACTGATACTTCGGCGGTAGGGATCAGGTACAGCGAATCATCGTTGTGTGGCACTTTGAAGAGGTCTTCTTCAAACTTAGGCAGCTGGCCGGTGCCGTGCATGCTGGCCGCGTTCACTAGGTAAGGGGTGTAGACCTCTTCGTAGCCATGCTCATTGCTATGGGTGTTGAGCATGAATTGCGCCAGCGCGCGATGCAGCTTGGCGATATGGCTTTTCAGTACGGTAAAACGCGCGCCAGAGAGCTTGGCGCCCGTTTCAAAATCCAGGCCCAGTGGCGCGCCCAGATCCACGTGATCTTTCACTTCGAAATCAAACTGCCGCGGAGTGCCCCAGCGCAGGATTTCTTTATTTTCGCTTTCATCTTTGCCCACCGGTACAGATTCCAGCGGCAGATTGGGAATGCCGGCCAGCAGGGCTTCCATTTTGCCTTGCAGCTCGCTCAGTGCCGTTTCACTGGCGGCCAGCTCGGCTTTCAGGTTTTCAACTTCGGCCATGATGGGCGCGACATCTTCGCCGCGGGCTTTAGCCTGACCGATTGATTTGGAGACGCTATTGCGTTTGGCCTGCAGATCTTGCGTGGTGGTTTGCAGGGTTTTGCGCTCGGCTTCCAGCGCGGCAAAGGCGGCGGTGTCGAGGTCGTATTTGCGGGTTTTCAGGCGTTGGGCAACGGCATCAAGGTCGTTGCGGAGCAATTGGATATCAAGCATCGTGGCTCAGCAGCAAAGGCAATAAAAAGAATAGCCCGATTCTAACATCAAGCGCCGCAGCTGGCGCGCTTGCGGCGGGATTGTGCTTCGGGCGCTCGAGATGGTATGGGGTATTGGGCTGTAGGCTTTGTTTGATAATGCCTTTGGCCCTATACCTCGCTTATTTTTTCAATGGGCGTTCCGGCGTGAGTAGGGTTGGGCGTGATTCGGTCTCAATGCCCGGATAGTCGCGGCTGTAGTGCAGGCCACGGCTTTCCTTGCGCGCCATCGCGCAGCGCACAATCAGCTCGGCAGTGATGACCAGATTGCGTAGCTCTAGCAAATCGTTGGAAACGCGGAAGTTGCGATAAAACTCGTGGATTTCGCTTTTGAGCAGCTCGATGCGGTGCAGAGCACGTTCTAGCCGTTTATTGGTGCGCACAATCCCGACGTAATCCCACATAAAGCGGCGCAATTCATCCCAGTTGTGCGAGATCACGACTTCTTCATCCGGGTCGGTAACGCGGCTTTCGTCCCATTCCGGCACCTGCGGCAGGGCTTGCGGCGCTTGCTGCAAAATGTCTTCGGCGGCTGCTTTGCCTAGTACCATGCATTCCAGCAGAGAGTTTGAGGCGAGGCGGTTGGCGCCGTGCAGCCCGGTGCAGGCCACTTCGCCCACTGCATAGAGGTTGGCTAGGTCAGTGCGGCCATCCAGATCGGTGACCAGTCCGCCGCAGGTGTAGTGGGCAGCAGGGACGACTGGAATGGGCTCTTTGGTAATGTCGATGCCCAGCTCCAGGCAGCGCTGATAGATATTGGGGAAATGCTCTTTCACAAACGCCGCAGGTTTGTAGCTGATATCGAGGTACACGCAATCATAGCCGCCACGCTTCATTTCAAAGTCGATCGCGCGGGCCACGACATCGCGGGGTGCTAGTTCGGCGCGCTCATCGTGATGCGGCATAAAGCGGGTGCCATCAGGGAGGCGCAAAATCCCACCTTCACCCCGCACGGCTTCGGTAATCAGGAAAGACTTGGCATGCGGGTGATACAGGCAAGTGGGGTGGAACTGGATAAATTCCATATTCGACACCCGGCAACCAGCACGCCAGCCCATCGCGATCCCGTCGCCGGTAGCGACGTCAGGGTTGGTGGTGTAGAGGTACACCTTGCCCGCGCCGCCGGTGGCGAGCACGGTAAACGGCGCCAGAATGGTTTCGACCCGATCAGTAAGTTTGTCGTACACATAGGCGCCGACGCAGCGCGCTCTTTCGCCTTGGCGCTCGGTGATCAGGTCAACCGCAATATGGTCTTCTAATAGCGTGATATTCGGGTGCGCAGCGACCTTGATGGCCAGCGTGTCGATCACGGCAGCGCCGGTGGCATCGGCCGCGTGGATAATCCGCCGGTGGCTATGCCCGCCTTCGCGGGTGAGGTGATAACCCTGATAGCTGGTGTCGCCCGATTCATCTTTGGTGAACGGCACGCCCATGCTGATCAGCCAGTCGATAGCGTCTTTCGAGTTTTCGACGATAAACCGTGTGGCGGCCGGATCGCACAAGCCAGCGCCCGCGACGTGCGTGTCTTTGATGTGCAGTTCGATGCTATCGGCATCATCCAGTACGGCGGCAATGCCGCCTTGCGCCCAGCCACTGCCGCCGTCGCGCAATTCCCGCTTGGTAATCAGACCCACTTTCAGTTTTTCGGCCAGCTGCAGGGCAATCGTCATCCCGCCCAGGCCACTTCCTAAAATCAGCACATCAAACTTTTGCATCCGGCGTGGTTCCTATCCAGTGTTGCTACGCTATCCATTTCAGAGCGCCAATACTAGCAGAGCTCAAATGCTTATGCCGATAGGCAAATCAAAGCGCGGCGCGAAATCTGGCGCTGGGCTTGTAATTGCCTAGACCGCCCATAGCTAATCAACCTAGAATCCATGTTCCATCCGCAAAGGAAGAGTAGGCTTGAAAACCGGTGTAACCCAGGGTAGTGATCGCGAACTCGATCAGGAGCTCGTACGGCGGGCGCAGGCCGGGGATCAGCGTGCTTTCGAATTGCTGGTCATGAAGTATCAACGCCGGATTGCCCGACTACTGTCGCGCATGATTCGCGATCCGGCCGAGCTCGAAGACGTCAGCCAAGAGGCGTTTATCAAGGCTTATCGCGCCTTGCCCTCGTTTCGCGGCGAGAGCGCGTTTTATACTTGGCTGTATCGCATCGCGATTAATACGGCGAAAAATTACTTAGCTTCCCTAGGGCGCCGGCCGCTGATGGCCAGTGATTTCGAGGATGAAGACGGCGAAACCCTTGATGCGGTGGCACAAGTACCAGATTATCACACGCCGGAAACTGAACTATCCAACCGGCAGATTGTCAGTACTGTGAACGAGGCGGTAGAAGCGCTACCGCCCGATTTGCGCGAAGCAATCACCTTGCGCGAAATGGAAGGGCTGAGCTACGAAGACATCGCCGCAGCGATGGATTGTCCGATCGGAACTGTGCGCAGCCGCATTTTTCGCGCCCGCGAGGCCATCGCCAACCGCTTGCGTCCGCTCTTGAATGGCGTGGGCAAGGATAAGCGCTGGTAGGCCGTATGGGAGTACATCCAAATGAATGAAAAACTATCTGCATTGCTTGATAACGAGCTCGACCCGGCCGAATGGGCCGCGGTGCTGGATGCCGTCAAGCAAGATCCGCAACTGCAGCAGCAATGGCAGGAGTGGTACATTGCCCGGGATGCTTTAAGCGGACATGTGCCGCTGTCGGGCGACTTTATGCAGCGCTTCTCGGCGCGGCTCAGTGCCGAGCCGGTGGTGATAGCGCCGCAACGGCTGGCTGCGCCTAAAGGCAAGCGCTGGCTGGTGCCGATGGCGACGGCAGCTTCGGTGGCCTTTGTGGGCCTTGCCGTGTGGCAATTCTCGTTCCGCCCAGCGGCCCAGTCGCTGCCGCAAATGGCCAGTGTGAGTGTGCCGGCGCATGCGCAGGTGAATGCGGCCGAAGTGCGAGCGTATTTGGCGGCGCATCGCAATGGGGTGGCTGATCCACTGGGCGGCGACCATTTGACTACCGTATCGTTTGAAGTCGGAGAGCAACGCTAGCATGCGGCGATGGAGTGTGAATCAAGTCAGTCGGTGGGCTGTGTCGTTACTGCTGATGCTGGGTGGCGCGGCCCACGCTGCCGAGCAGCTAGATCGAGATAGTGCGCAAAAACTTCTGGAGCGTGCAGCGGCGGCGGCCAAACAGGAAAACTATGCCGGTACCTATGTGTATCAGTATGGGGATGAAGTTGCCACGTATCGGATGATTCACCTCAATGATGGTCAGCTCGATGCCGAGCGGCGCGAATCGCTCGATGGCCCGCCGCGCGAGTATTACCGCGCTGGCACGCAGGTGAGTATTTATCCAGCCGATCAGGCCGGCGGCTCGCTCGATCGGCGCTACACCGCCAAGCTATTCCCACGCCAGCTGCCAGAGCAGCCCGAAAAACTCTTGAATGTGTATGGCATTAAACGCCTAGGCCATGAGCGCGTGGCCGGCTTGCAGTCCACCGTGTATCAGCTTGAGCCGCTTGATCAGTACCGCTATCCACATCGTTTCTGGATGGATGATCAATCGGGGCTGCTTTTGAAGTGGATTGTAATGGGTATGCGCACCGAGGCTATGCAGACCTTTGCGTTTACCAATATACAGCAGGGGAGTAATGTGGATCGCCGCTGGTTGAAACCGACCCGCACCCTGCAGCCCGTCACGATTGATTCCAGCGTGGGTACCGCCAAAGTGGCGCAAGAGCCTGGTTGGGATATCAAAGCACTGCCCAATGGTTTTCGTTTGCTCAAGCAAACCAGCAAAACCTTGCCCGGTAAAAACCGCACGGTGATTCATCATTTGTATAGCGATGGCCTCACCACGGTGTCGGTGTTTATTGAGCCTTACCATCAGCGTTTGCCGCTGGGGCTGGCGCACCAAGGCGCAACGCATTTATTTGTGCGCCAAAGTGGTGGCGCGCTGGTGATGGCGCTGGGTGAAGTGCCGGCAGTCACGGTCGAGGCATTTGCCACTGCCTACAATGCGCGGTAAGGTGGCGCATCGTTTAACCCGCAGCTTTTATCATGATCGAAACTCAAGCCCAAGTGGTGCGCACTGACGGCGATTACGCCTGGATTAAAATCCGCCCCCATACCCCCTGTGGCAATTGTGACTCGGAAAAAGGCTGTAAGTCGGTCGCGATCACTCGCTTATTTGGTCAGGCGCAGGATCAATACCGGGTGCGCAACCCGCTGGCAGCGCAGGCGGGCGAGCTGGTGACCGTGGGTTTGGCTGAGCAGGCTTTGCTCAGCTCGGCCTTATGGGCCTATGGCTTGCCGATGTTGCTGTTGCTGCTCGGCGCCTTTCTGGGTAGCTGGTTGCCGCTGGCTGGTGAGGCGGGCACCTTGGCCGGCGCCGCGCTTGGTTTTATTACCGGTTTTCTGTGCTTGAAAAAGCAGGCGAAGAACCCCATTCACAGCAACGAACCGGCGATTATCGCCAAATTGCCAGCCAGTGCGGCTGGTTCTTCCTGTCCTTCATCACGCACTATTTGATCTCGGGAGCTCTGTCCGATGTTGAATTCCAAACTGAACCGTTTCTTGCTCGGTAGCGTACTGCTGGGCGCCAGCTGGGCTGCGCAAGCTGCGCCGGCGGGCTTGCCCGATTTCACCACCATTGTGGAAAAAGAAGGCAAAGCGGTGGTAAATATCTCGACCACCGCCACTGTGCGCGACGATGAAGGCCCTGCCGCCAATGGCTTTGACCCTGATACCCTCGAATTTCTGCGCCGCTTTGGCTTCCCGGTGCCACCCGGTGGTGGGCGCGGCATGCAGCCACGCCAGCATCAGGCGCAATCGCTGGGCTCAGGTTTTATCATCGATAGCAATGGTTATATTTTGACCAATGCCCACGTGGTGGCCAAGGCGGATGAAATTACCGTCAAGATGGTCGATAAGCGTACGTTCAAGGCCAAAGTTGTGGGTGCTGATGCTCGCACCGATGTGGCGCTGTTGAAAGTCGAGGCCAGTAATCTGCCCAAAGTGGCGCTTGGAGATGTGAATAAACTCAAGCAAGGCGAGTGGGTGCTGGCGATTGGGCAACCATTTGGTCTGGATAACACTGTGACCGCGGGCATTGTCTCAGCCAAAGGGCGCAATCTGCCGGATGAAAATTTTGTGCCGTTTATTCAGACCGATGTGGCGATTAACCCCGGTAACTCGGGCGGGCCACTATTTAATCTGAACGGCGAAGTGGTGGGGATTAACTCCCAGATCTATAGCCGCTCTGGTGGCTATATGGGCCTATCATTCTCGATCCCGATTGATGTGGCCATGAAAGTAGCCGATGAGCTCAAGGCCACGGGTAAAGTGACTCGCGGCCGGATTGGGGTGGCCATTCAGGATGTGAATGAAGAGCTGGCCAAGAGCTTTGGCCTGAGCAAGCCGACCGGAGCGCTCCTGAGCTCGGTGGAAAAAGATGGCCCTGCTGACAAAGCCGGCCTGCGTGCCGGCGATATTCTGTTGAAATTTAATGGCCAGAGCATTGCCAATTCGGGCGAGTTGCCACGGGTGGTGAGTGCGGTGAAGCCGGGGAGCAAAGTGCCGGTGCAAGTTTGGCGCGACAAGGCTAGCCGTGAGCTGATGATTACCGTGGGTGAGCTTGAATCAAGCGATAAAGCTAGCGAAGCTCGCGAGTACAAAGGCAAAGCGGATGACAGCGGCAAATTTGGGCTGGTGGTGCGCGAACTGAACCCGCGTGAGCTCAAGCAGCTGGGCATTACCGCCGGGCTCTTGGTGCGTGATGTGCAAGGCGAGGCGGCCAAGGCGGGTCTGCAGCCGGGCGATGTGATTGCCGGTGTGGGCGGACAAGAGCTGACTTCGGCGGCGCAACTGCGCAAAGCACTCAACGAGGTGAAAGCGGGGCAAAGTATCGCGCTGCGGATCATTCGCAATGGTAACTCGGCCTTTATCGTGCTGAAGGCGCCGGCGCAATGAGGCAGTTAACGCTGTATGGCCGCGAATATTGCGGCCTTTGCCATGTGATGCGGGATGCGCTCTTGGCCCAATCGGCCGGGCGCTTCACCGTGCAATGGATTGATATTGAAGATATTGATGAGTTGGAAGCGCGCTATGGCGAGTTGGTGCCGGTATTGACCGACGAAGCCGGGCAGGAAATCTGCCATTATCATCTCGACCAAGCTGCGCTGGATGCTAGGCTGGCCAATTTAGGCTAAAATCGCGCACCAACGCAATTCTCGGGCACGCGTAACGTGCCCGATTTTTTATAGAATTGCCCTGAAACACGATTGGCTGGACACATGGATCATATTCGTAATTTTTCTATCATTGCCCACATTGACCACGGCAAGAGCACCTTGGCTGACCGCTTTATTCAATTTTGCGGTGGCCTGGAGATGCGCGAGATGAGTGAGCAAGTGCTCGACTCGATGGATATCGAGAAAGAGCGCGGAATTACCATCAAGGCGCAAACCGCTGCGCTCAATTACAAGGCGCGTGATGGCAAAGTCTACAACCTGAATCTGATCGACACCCCAGGGCATGTGGATTTCAGCTATGAAGTGAGTCGCTCGCTCGCTGCCTGCGAAGGCGCGCTGCTGGTGGTGGATGCCTCGCAAGGGGTGGAAGCCCAGACCGTCGCCAATTGCTACACGGCCATCGAGCAAGGCGTAGAAGTGCGCCCGGTACTTAATAAAATCGATCTGCCTGCGGCTGAGCCAGAGCGGGTAGCGCAAGAAATCGAAGACATTATCGGGATTGAGTCCACCGGTGCCGTGCATGCCTCGGCGAAGTCGGGTATTGGCATCGAAGACATTCTGGAAGAGGTGGTCACCAAGATACCCCCCCCGAAAGGTAATCCAGACGGCCCGCTGAAAGCGTTGATTATCGACTCATGGTTTGATAACTATGTGGGCGTCATCATGCTGGTTCGGGTGGTGGATGGCGAGCTGCGCCCGAAAGACAAAATTCTGTTTATGTCGTCCAAAGCCCAGCATCTGTGTGAGCAGGTTGGGGTGTTTACGCCTAAATCGGTGCAGCGTGAAGTCTTGCGCGCGGGTGAAGTGGGCTTTGTGATCGCCGGGATTAAAGAGCTGGCCAGTGCCAAGGTGGGCGACACCATCACCAGTGCCAAAGAGCCTGCCGCCGAGCCGCTGCCTGGTTTTAAAGATGTGAAATCCCAGGTATTTGCCGGTTTGTACCCGGTAGAAAGCCATGATTATGAAAAGCTGCGCGATAGTTTGGAAAAACTGCAGCTCAATGATGCATCGCTGCATTTCGAGCCGGAAGTGTCTTCCGCGCTGGGTTTTGGTTTCCGTTGTGGTTTCTTGGGCTTATTGCACCTGGAAATCGTGCAGGAGCGCCTAGAGCGCGAGTTTGATATGGACCTCATCACCACCGCGCCGACGGTGGTCTATGAGCTGGTGCTGCGCAACGGCGAAGTAGTGCAGATCGAAAACCCGTCCAAACTGCCTGATCCATCAAAATACGACGAAGTGCGTGAGCCGATCATCACTGCCACCATCCTGGTGCCGCAAGATTACGTGGGACCTGTGATGACGCTGTGTAATCAAAAGCGTGGCGCGCAAGTCAATATGCAGTATCTGGGTCGGCAAGTGATGTTGACTTACGATTTGCCGATGGCCGAAGTGGTGATGGATTTCTTCGATAAGCTCAAGTCGGTATCGCGTGGCTATGCCTCGCTGGATTACGAGTTTAAAGAATTCCGCACCGGTGACTTGGTGAAGCTGGATGTGCTGGTGAATGGCGAGCGAGTGGATGCCTTGAGCTTGATCGTACACCGAGCTAATAGCGTGTATCGCGGTCGTGAGCTGATTGCCAAAATGCGTGAGCTGATTCCGCGGCAGATGTTTGATATTGCGGTACAAGCCGCAATCGGTAGCCAGATTATTGCCCGCGAAACGGTGAAGGCCATGCGTAAAGACGTATTGGCCAAGTGTTACGGTGGTGATATCACCCGGAAACGCAAACTGCTGGAAAAACAAAAAGCAGGTAAGAAACGCATGAAGCAGGTGGGCAATGTGGAGATTCCACAAGAAGCCTTCCTGGCCATTTTGCAAGTGTCAGACAAATAACATCATCGGTTGGGGTAAAGCATGAACTGGCTGTTGCTAGGGGTAGCGCTGTTGATTTTGGGCCCGGTACTGATCGGGGCTGGCGCCAAGCATGAGCGCAAAGGCAAGGAGCCGCCACAATTGGTGCAGTATGGCTACCTCGCCTTGGTGGTGGGCTTGTTTGTGCTGATGGTGCAGTTTTTGTCGATCTCCACCGCCATGCTGTTGTTTGTGCTGATTACCGGCGTGGTGTGGGCGCTGGATAAATTTGTGCTGCAAAAGAAACGCGGCGATGCACAGGTGGAAGACTGGGTTGAGTATGGCCGTGGTTTTTTTCCGGTGATCTTGGTGGTGTTTTTGCTGCGCTCGTTCTTAATCGAGCCGTTCCAGATTCCATCTTCATCGATGCGCCCTGGTCTGATTGTCGGCGACTTTATTCTGGTGAATAAATACGCTTATGGCTTGCGCCTGCCGGTTACCAATTCCGTCGTTGTGCCTGTGGGCACGCCGCAGCATGGCGATGTGATGGTGTTTAATTATCCAGTCAACCCTAGCGTGAACTACATTAAACGCGTCATTGGTTTGCCGGGCGACACCATCGAATATCGCAATAAAAAATTGACCGTTAACGGCGTGGCCGTGCCGACCGACAGTGTGGGTGAGCATACTTACGTTGAGCAGGGCGTTTATCAGATCAAAAATGCGCAGTTCACTGAAAAATTAGGTGAACACGTGTACGCTACTTTAAATATGCCCGAAGCACCGGTGCTGAGCCTGAGCGAAGTGGCTGACTTCCCTGGGCGCGAAAATTGCCGCTATGATGAGAGCGGATTTACCTGCAAAGTACCCGCAGGGCAGTATTTTGCCATGGGTGATAATCGGGATCACAGTGCAGATAGCCGTTATTGGGGCTTTGTGGATGACAAATACATCGTCGGTAAGGCTTTCCTGATCTGGATGAACTTCGGGCATCTGAATCGGATTGGTTCGCTGATTAAATAAAGAGGGAGATCAGGATGCATAAGCAGCGTGGATTGTCTTTTTTCGGTTTTATCATCGTGGCCATGGCCGTGGCGATGGCGATGATTACTGCGTTCAAGGTGGTGCCCGCATATATTGAATATTTCAATATCAAGCAGGCTGTGACGACGATTGCAAAACAAAATACGGGTTCTACACCAGCGGCGATCAGAGATGCCTATGCTCGTCATGCGGATATCAGTAACATCAAAGCGGTGACTCCTGCTGATTTAGTTATTAATCAAGTAGGAGGCAGTACAGTTATCCGTGCCGACTATGAGAAAGTAGTGCCGCTGGTGGCAAATGTGAGTTTTCTGTTCCAGTTTCAAGTGGAGCAAAGTTCTGGTGCTGCTGCACCCTAATCCCAGATAGTAAGGATTTATTTTGGCGGTTGTACTTCCTGCCGAGCGCCTGCAACAGGCGCTCGGTTATGTTTTTTCTGAGCCTAAGTTATTAAAGCAGGCGCTGACCCATCGTTCATTCTCCAGTACTCACAACGAACGTCTGGAGTTTGTGGGTGATGGTATTCTCAATTCGCTGGTGGCCCGGCAGCTGTTTTTTGCTTTTCCACAATTCAGTGAAGGCGATTTGTCGCGGGTACGTGCGCATTTCGTGCGGCAAGATTCATTGGCGGTGATCGCCAATGAGCTGCAGCTTGGCGATTACCTGTGGCTGGGTGAGGGCGAGCTCAAAAGTGGCGGTCATCGCCGCCCTAGTATTCTGGCCGATGCACTTGAAGCGGTACTGGGCGCCATCTGGCTGGATGGTGGCTTTCCTGAAGTTGAGCGCGTGGTCACGCAGTTATTTGCGGCGCGGATCGCGGCGGTTGATCCGACTAGTGCCATGAAAGACGCCAAAACCGCATTGCAAGAGTGGCTGCAAGCGCGCAAGTTGGCCTTGCCGCAATATGAAGTGATTCGCCAAGTGGGTGAATCACCCGACCAGATTTTTGAAGTGGCCTGTACCTGTGTTGAGTTAAAAACTGCCACACGGGCAGAGGGCGCAAGCCGGCGAGCGGCCGAACAGGAAGCCGCTGGCAAATTATTACATCTGCTGCGCGAGCAGCACCCGGGCAAAAAGGTGGTCCGCAAATGAAAGAACTTGAACTGAATGATCTGCTGACCCCGACTGTACCCGATGATTACCGCTGTGGGTTTGTGGCGATCGTGGGCCAGCCCAATGTCGGTAAATCCACACTGATGAACCATCTAATTGGCCAGAAGCTCAGTATCACCTCGCGCAAAGCCCAGACCACCCGCCATCGGATTAATGGCGTTTTAACTCGCGAGGACGCTCAGTTTGTTTTTGTGGATACCCCAGGCTTTCAAACCAAGTATCGCAATGCGCTGAATCAGGCCATGAATCGCAGTGTGACCACCACGCTTGCTGATGTGGATGCGATTTTGTTTGTGGTTGAAGCGGGCCGTTATGGCCCGGCTGACGAAGCGGTACTGAAACTCTTGCCCAAAGATCGCCCGGTGATTCTGGTCATCAATAAAGTCGATTTATTGGCCGATCCTGCGCGTTTGCTGCCGTTTATGGAGCAAGTAGCGGCGCAGTTTGAATTTAGCGCCATCGTGCCGGTGGCCGCGAAGAAAAATCAAAAGCTTGATGTGCTGCTGGATGCGATTTTGCCGCTGTTGCCAGAGTCGGTGCCGATGTTTTCGGCTGAGCACCTCACCGATCGGAATGAGCGCTTTTTAGCTGCCGAACTGATCCGTGAGAAGATCTTCCGTTTGATGGGCGAAGAATTGCCCTATGTGATGGCGGTAGAAATTGAAAAGTTTGACGACGAAATTCGCAAAGACGGGAGCGAGCTGCGCCGGATTTACGCCGCCATTATGGTCGAGCGTGAAAACCAGAAGGCCATCCTGATCGGGAAAAATGGCGAAAAACTTAAGCGCATCGCCACCGAAGCCCGGGTGGATATGGAGCAGTTGTTTGATGCCAAAGTTTTCCTGCAGGTGTTTGTGAAAGTGAAGAGTGGTTGGGCGGATGACACCCGCTTGGTACGGCAACTCGGCTACGAATAAGGCATGGCGCGCAGTACGCCCAAACAGAAAATCAATGCGCAGCCGGCCTTTGTGCTGCACCAGCACCCCTATCGGGAAACCAGCCGCTTACTGGATGTGTTCACCCGTGATTATGGCCGTCTGACCATCTATGCCCGGGGGGTGCAACGCCCCGGCTCACAGGTGCGCAGTGTGTTGCTGGGGTTTCAGCCGCTGCTGCTGTCCTGGTTCGGTACGGGCGAAGTCAAAACCTTACACGCGGCGGATTGGCAGCCGGGGCTGCCGCAGCTGAGTGGTTTGCCCTTGCTGTGCGGCTTTTACCTGAATGAATTGCTGCAACAGCTGCTGGTGCGGGACGAGCCGCACCCGGCGCTGTTTGTGGCCTATTTTGATGCCATCAAGGCATTGGCGCGCTTACAACAGCAAAGTGCCCCCGATGTGGAGCCGATTTTGCGCCGATTTGAGCGGCACTTACTGCAAGAATTAGGCTTAAGCCCGGCTTGGCATGTGCAGGCCGACAGTGGTGAGGCTTTGGCTGCGGATGGCTATTACCACTTCGTCCCGCAGCAGGGCTTTGTAGCCAGTACGGCGACAGAGGGCTGCCCCAGCCACTTGATCCATGCCTTTGCGCGCGATGATTGGCAAGATGAAGCGCTCAAGCCATGGGCCAAGCTGTGGATGCGACAATCATTGGCGCATGTGTTGGGCGAGCGGCCCTTGCATACTCGGCAACTGTTGATCGATTTGCAGCGTATCTAGGGTATATCCCGCGTTATTAGATCAATAAACGCTCTGGTACATATACCCGCAATGGGTATGTTGCGTGGGTGACTTCTTCACGAAGCTGCAACGAATGGCGAGGTGTTTCGGTCTAACTACTGGTGGAGAAATCAGCAAAAAGGCGGGTTTCACACTATGTTGACAGAAAGCAGGCGCGTCAGTGCGCGCGGGGAGGCCTTATGATCAGTATTTCACACGAAAGCCAGTATATTCATGTGGTGATTTTTGGTGATTTCACCCTGCAGGATTATCGGGAGTTTGAAGAGAATGTCTTGTATGACATTCGTTTTCATGGCCCCAGCCGTTTATTGTTCGATTTAAGCGAAATGACTGGCTATACGTTGGATATGGCGCTTGAAGAACTTGATTTCAGCATCAAGCACAAGCAAGATTTCGAAAAAGTCGGTATCGTCACACATGATCAGTGGATTGTCTGGTCAGTCTGGATCAATCGCGCCCTGAGCGATGCGAATGTGATGGTATTTGATACCCTTGATGGGGCGATTGCTTGGCTGACCGAGCCCACGGCAGAAATGGTTGGATGACTACAATAACAACAGGCTGGATGAAGCATGCTTGATCGGATTACTGCACTTTTTGCCAAAGATAAATCACCGCTGGCCAATGTCAAAATGGCCTCACAGTGGTGCAAGAATCTGGATCTGGTCGATCCGGCCACCCGCAGCTCGCGCGTGCACGGGATTGTCAGTGATTTTATTGCGGGCAATCAGCCGCCCTCGCTCGATAGCCTGCAAGCCTTGATGCTGATCGATGAGCATGTGCAGGAAGCTTACGATGCCGTGCGCTACCAGTACATTGCAAATCCACGTATGTCCAAAGAGATTGAGCAAAAACTCTGGAAAGACATCGTTTCTTATGCACAGGATATGGTGGCGGCCTACCAGCGTTTTGTCCAAGCCGAATCGAATGAAGCCTTGCAGGCACAATTCGCGCCACTGATGCCGCTGGTTTTGGCCCGCAGTCTGCGTTATCTGGCCATTCAGGCCAAATGGCATTACTTCCGCTTTGAAAAAGTGCCGCCTAAGCTTTGGACCAGTGCCCATCAGCTTTATCGTCTGTCGGAAATTGGCGGGTTTGATAGCAATCCATTTGCGGTGTACCCATCGGATGGCAGTGAAGTTTCATCCTGTGCCGATGAATATATCCAGATGCTGATGCTCAATACCTTGGCGAACAATAATCTCTCTGTTCGCCAGCTTGATCTTGTTGATCAGTGGCTGGAGAAATGGTCCAAACTAATCCAGATTTCACGCAAATATGTGATCGAGCGGCATCATTTCTGTGTCAATTTACAAGAGCCGCATGGTGCGCAGAAACTCAACCCCGAATTAATGGGGGAGCCATATCGCTATTGGGGCTTGAATGAGCTAGTGAATCAGGTGCAGGAGATTTTGGGCCGCCTGATGACTGGCGCCAGTCATGCTTCGCTTGATCTGGGCCCAGATGCGCGTGGCCCAGCAGTCACTGAGCTTTTGAAGCACTTGGACGTGTTCTGGACCATGTGCATGCGCAATAGCCAGGTAAAGCGCAGCGAGCGCACCAAGGTCACCAAGGCGGCGGATGTGATCTACGGTCTGGATCGTATTTGCGGCTTTATCAAGGAAGACAACGACAAATTCATGCGCCAAAGCCGAGATGCCAAAGAGCAAATCGATTACGACGAAATCATGGATATGCGCCTGTACGGTTTTGTGTCATCTCGCACCAAGCAAAAAACCATGGGTGGCAATCCGTATGCGGTGAATAAAAAACAAAACGATTGGCATACTTGGGCGATTGATAATGAGAGTAACGGCGGCTTTGGCGCCGTGCTGCGCTTCTCCGAAAATGAATGGATACGCCCCAATCTATTACTCGGTTTGCGGCTCAATACAGGCGAAAACTGGCAAATTGGCGTGCTGCGCCGGATTGCGCGCCTAAGCGATGATGAAATTTCCGCCGGGATTCAGATTATTACTACCACCCCGGTGATGGTGGGGATGCATTCCGAGCAAAATGACCGCATTGAAAACATGACCGTCACCGAACTGGGTTTCACGGGCGGGCTGGAGTTACCAAATGTGAAAACGGCGTTGTATGTGCCGCATCAGATTGATGGCAAAAGCGTAAATACGCTGATCATGCATTCGGCAGACTATGGTTTGGATAAAATTTATCAAATCCGCGCGCGGGATAAGAAATTTTCGGTGAGTTTGGGCCTGGTGCTAGAGAAAGGCGTCGACTGGATCTGGGTGGCGGTGAATGTGCTGCGGCAGGATAATTAAGCTTAGGTCCTTGAACTAGTTAGCAATAAAAAACGGCGCAATGAGCGCCGTTTTTTATTGCTGCATGTCACTCCACCATCAGACCAGCCGGGCGGTTAAAAATGCACCAATCCGCTGAATTTCCGGTAAGCACACCGAATGCTGAATCGGGTAGGTGTGCCATTCGACGTTCACGCCCAATTGCGTGACTGCCGCGCGTGCTTGTTCACCCAGCGTGAGGCCAACTACCGGGTCATGACTGCCATGTGCGGCTAGCACCGGCGTGGCCTGATTGGCGGCGATGCTCTGCGGCGTGAGTAATTCCGGCGTTGGCAGGTAGGTGGACAAAGCCACAATGCCAGCCAGCGCTTCAGGGTGGGTTAAACCCGCGGTGTAGGCAATCGCCCCACCTTGCGAAAAGCCCGCCAGCACGATGCGCTCGCACGCAATGCCTAGCGCATTTTGTTCCGCAATCAGCGCGCGGATGTGGCCCACACTGGCCTCCACACCGGCGCGGTCAGCCTGGCGGCTAATCTGGTCAAAATGCACGATGTCATACCACGCGCGCATCACATAACCGTTATTGCAGGTGATGGGCATGGCGGGAGCGTGCGGAAAAATAAAGCGGACAGCCAGCCCTTCGGGTAGGCCTAATTCGGGTACCACCGGGGCAAAATCATTGCCATCGGCGCCCAGACCATGTAGCCAGATTACGGTGGCGGTGGGGTTCGGGCCCGTTTCAAGGGTGACGCAGGGTAGGGTGCTCATTAGCTTTCCTTAGGCGGGCGGCGGGCAGCTTTGGGGCGAAAAGCTTCAACCACCGCGGGGTCAGTTTCAATATACGGGCCATCCAGCAATTGAATACAGTAGGGAACGGCGGCAAAAATGCCGGGTACTAGCACTTTACCGCTGGCATCTTGCAAGCCGGCCAGTGTTTCGCTAATCGCTTTGGGTTGGCCCGGTAAATTTAAAATCAGGCTCTGGCCGCGAATGCCGGCCAGCTGGCGCGATAAAATCGCAGTGGGCACAAATTGCAAGCTAATTTGCCGCATTTGCTCGCCAAAACCCGGCATTTCCCGGTCGATCACTGCACGAGTGGCTTCCGGGGTGACATCGCGTTTGGCTGGCCCAGTCCCGCCGGTGGTCAGTACCAATTGGCAGCCCTGCTGATCAATCAAGTCAATCAGCGTGGTTTCGATCAGCGCCTGCTCGTCGGGGATCAGCCGCTCGATAAAATTCACCGGGCTCGTGATAGCGCGCGCGAGCCAGTCGCGCAGGGCTGGCAAGCCTTGGTCGGGATACACCCCGCCACTGGCGCGATCGGAGATTGACACGAGGCCAATGGTGCAAAGGTCTGGGGTGTCGCTGGGGTGAAGTGCTAGATCATTCATCTCTATCAGGGCTTTGATTAATCAAGCATCCGCAAATGTCAGCCGCAACTGAGCATGCTCTTGAGTAATGCCCAGCAGGGTATAGTCTGCAATCGTCCATTGATGGAGGCTTTGATCGCAATACCCACCGGCCGCAGTGACTAAGCAGACCGCTGCGCCTGCGTGATGCGCACTGGCAATACCTGCGCCGGCGTCTTCAAAGGCAATGCAGTCGCTGGCCGCCAGCCCCAAGAGGGCCGCGCCATGCTGATAAGGCGCCGGATGCGGCTTGCCCTCGCGGACATCGTCTGCGCCAATCAGGTATTTGGGCAGGGGCAAGCCAGCATAGGCTAGCTTGGACAGTGCCAGCTCGCGCGGGGCCGAGGTGACCACTGCCCACTGCTCGGGGGCCAGCTGCTGCAATAATTCCGCCGCGCCTGCAATGGCCACTGTGCCATCGAGCTGGCGCATTTCCTTGGCGATCAGGGCGGCTACTTCGGCGTTGGCATCCAGATGGGGCGCCACAATGCTAATGGTTTCAATGCCGCGCCGGCCGTGCATCACCTGCACAATCTGCTGGTAATCAACCCCGCGCTCGGCCGCCCAATCCTGCCAGAGCTTTTCAATGCAGGGGCGGGAATCCACCAGGGTGCCATCCATATCAAACAGCAGGCCGCGCGCGAAAGGCATGGTTTATTCCTCGTCGCTCGCGTCGGCCGCGTCGTCTGCGGCGTCATTCAGGCTAGGCAGTTTCGGCTCAGGAATGTATTGCTTAATCAGCTGAAACAGCTCGCGATACGCTTTGGGCGCCACTTGCTTGCCTTCCTGCTGTTGCTGCTTTTCTTTATTGGCGTTGCGAATCAGCTGGCGCAGCTGCTGAATATCCACCGCAGGAAAATCCGCAATAAACTGCTCGGTGGCTTTGGGGTCGAGCAGCATTTTTTCACGCAGGCGCTCGATCTGGTGCAGCCAGGCGGTATGCTGATCCGAATCGCCATTCATGGCATCCAGAAACGCCTGAATCGGGGCGGGATCAACATCGCGCATCAGCTTGCCGATATATTGCTTATGCCGCGCGATGGCGCCATTCGCGGTGATTTTTTTCGCTTCACGGATGGCATCGATCAGCTTTTCGGGCAGGTTGAGCGGTTCGAGCTGCTTGGGGGAGTAGGCCAGCAGGCTGGCGCCGAGGTCTTTAAGGGCTTCGGCTTCGCGTTTGAGTTGCGATTTACTGACGATTTCGATTTCGTCATCATGATCATGCTTCGCCATGGTATCTCACGTCAGTGCAAAAGCAGTATGATAGCAAATTTGGTTCGCCCAAGGCGGCGGGCCTGGTTTTCACCTTAGCTACGGAAGCTCACTACGTGTCGGAATTTACCTACAGCGAAGCGGCATTGCGCGATCTGGCCTCCCAAGTACTGGCTCTGGCCAAGGCGCAGGGCGCCACGGCTTGCGATGTCGAAGTCTCGGAAGGCGCCGGGCAAAATATCTCGGTGCGGCTGGATGAAGTGGAAACCATCGAATACAACCGCGATAAAGGCGTGAGCGTATCGGTGTATCTGGGCCAGCGCAAAGGCCATGCCAGCACCAGTGATTTTTCGCCCACGGCGCTGGCCGATACCGTGCAAGCTGCGCTGGCGATTGCCCGCTACACCGCGGCCGATGAATTTGCCGGCCCGGCTGATCCGGCGCTGTTGTGCACCGAGTTTCCCGATTTAGATCTCTATCACCCCTGGGATTTGCCCGTAGAGCAAGCCATTGCGCTAGCGCAGGAATGCGAGCAAGCCGGCCGCCAAGTGGATGCGCGGATTAATAATTCGGATGGGGCGACCGTCTCCACCAGCAGCGCGCGCTGGGTCTATGGCAATTCCCAAGGCTTTCTGGGCGCCGGCACCAGCACCCGCTATAGCGTCTCCGCTGCGCTGATCGCCGAAGACGACGTCGGTATGCAGCGCGATTATTGGTATACCGCTGCGCGCGCGCCCGCTGATCTGGAAGCCGCCGCCGCCGTGGGCCGTAAAGCCGGCGAACGCACGGTGCGCCGTCTGGGCGCTCGTCGCCTGAAAACCGGCGAATATCCGGTGCTATTCGAGCCGGCGGTAGCCAGCTCGCTGATTGGCCACTGGGTGAGCGCGGTGTCGGGCAGTAGCCTGTATCGCAAATCCAGCTTCTTGCTCGATAGCCTGGGGCAAAGCGTGTTTGCGCCCTGCGTGACCATTACCGAAGATCCTTTCACCTTGCGGGGCTTTGCCAGCGGCGCTTTTGATGGCGAAGGGGTGGCCACCAAGGCGCGCACGCTGGTCGATGCTGGCGTGCAGCAAGGGTATTTCCTTTCCAGCTATTCGGCGCGCAAGCTGGGGATGCAAACCACAGGTAATGCGGGCGGCCCACACAATCTATTTGTGGCGCCTACACTGCCCGCCAGCCAAATGCTGGCTGAGCTGGGCACCGGCTTGCTGGTGACCGAGCTGTTGGGTCATGGCATTAATCTGGTGACCGGCGATTATTCGCGCGGCGCGGCGGGTTTCTGGGTGGAAAACGGCGTGATTCAGTATCCGGTGGAGGAAATCACCATCGCCGGCAATCTGCGCGAGATGTATCGCCAGATCGTGGCCATTGGTGATGATGCGCTGGCATCCAGCAGCCGCAAGGTTGGCTCGATACTGCTGGAGCGCATGACGGTCGCGGGGGACTAATGCCGGCCCCGGCCATTCATCGCCCGCCGTATTGGGATCAGGCCGTGGCCGAGCTGGCCGCCGCCGATCCGGTGATGGCCGAGCTGGTTGAGCGCTATCCGGCCGTCAGCTTGCTAACCCGTGGCGATGCTTTTCACACATTGGCGCGCTCGATCGTTGGCCAGCAAATTTCGGTCAAGGCGGCGGATTCGATCTGGGCCCGGCTGCTGCAGGCGCTGGGCGATGTGACCGCTCCAGCGGTGCTGGCCAGCAGCGTAGAGGCTTTACGCGGCTGCGGCCTGACCCAGCGCAAAACCGAATACCTGCTTGATCTGGCCCGCCATCAACAAGCTGGCCGGCTGGAGCCGAGCGACTGGCATAGCTGGGACGACGAAGCGGTGATCAAAGAATTGGTCTCGATTCGCGGCATTGGCCGCTGGACGGCCGAGATGTTCCTGATTTTTTATCTGGCCCGCCCCAACGTCTTGCCGCTGGATGATATTGGCCTGATTCGCGCGATTGCCCAGTTTTATCACGGCGATGAGCGCCGCCCGCGCGCCGAGCTGGTTGCCTTGGCCGAGCGCTGGCAGCCTTGGCGCTCGGTCGCCACGTGGTATCTGTGGCGCAGCCTGGATCCGGTGCCGGTTGAATATTAATTTTTGAACTTTATGGGGAATGGGTGGGTGAAAAATAGAATTTATCTCGGGATTTGTCTTTATCTTGGGATTTTTATTCTATTATTCTTGCCCGCGCTATTTAAGATTTACCTTCTAGAATATCCTCCCAGAGAATCATGGGAAGTGAAAGAAGGAAAGATTGATGTATTTATGGGCGTGGTCGGTCATCGTGGAAAGGGCTCTGGTCGCGCAGTTTCATATCGCCTTCAAAAAAGTAAAGAAAAAACCCCAGCGTTAGGTTGTATTGCACCTTTATTAATGTTTAATTGTGGATTGTCAGATTCGGAAGTGTCGAGATTGGATGGGCAAGATGCAAAAATCTATTTCCTTTATGAGTCCAGTATTGCGGAGCTTATTATCGGCGGGAAAAAGATCATATCCGAGCAAGATACGAGGCGGCTTTTTGCTTTAAAAAAGAGAGCTGAGCTGCTGGATATTTCAAGGAAAATTTTTATCTATTCAGTTCTTTTTATTTTGGTGTGGGTTTTACTGAATAAGGCAAAAATTGGCTATAAGTCGTGAAATATTGACTCTATTTTTTCGCTGATATAAATAATAAGCCGCCGCAGAATACTGCGACGGCTTATCGTTTATTGCAGAGCAAATTAAGCGATGGTTTTGAGCTTGCCATGGAACTCAGCAATCGTTTGATAGCCTTTATCATCCATAATCGCCGCCAATTCGTCGAGCACGCGCGGGAAAATGCCGGGGCCTTCTTCATACAGCGCGGTACCCAGTTGCACCAGCGTGGCGCCGGAGAGGATATGCAGGAAGGCTTCGCGGCCTGATTTCACCCCGCCACAGCCGATAATGGCTTTGTCCGGGCAGCGGCGGTAAAACGCGTTCACATTCGCCAGCGCCGTCGGCAAGACATAATCACCCCCCAGCCCGCCAAAGCCGTCTTTGGGCTTGATCAGCGTGGTTTCGCTGTCCAGATCAATCATCAGCGCATTGCCAACCGAGTTGATGCAGGTAATAAACGCCACCAGCGGATAGCGGTTCAGAATCTCGGCCGCTTCATCAAAATGCGCCATATCGAAATACGGCGGCAGTTTGACGCCAAATGGGCGTTGGTAGCCTGACGATACCTCGGCCAGCAGCGTATCCATCGCTTCAAAGTCATAGCCGATTTGCGATTTGCCGGGCACATTCGGGCAGGATAGATTCACTTCCAGAATGGTGGGGGTGACCGCATCTTTCAGGCTGTCGATCATGGTGAGATTGTCGTCCAGCGTCAGACCCGAGAGCGACATAAACAGCGGCTTGGCTTCATGATCGTGGCGCTGGGCGTAATGCAGATAATAGGCAAAGCCCTCATTGGGCAGGCCCATTGAATTGATACTGCCAAACAGCTGGCCGGCATCGGCCAGCACCCGATAGCGGGGCTCCGGGTTGCCATCGCGCGGTTGCAGCGTGCAGCTTTTGGTCACCATTGCACCCGAAGTCGATTCGGCCAGCGCCTCAAGCTGCGAGGCCACACTGCACCAAACACCGGAGGCATTCATCAAGGGGTTGGCAACGGGCAGATCAAGAAAATGCGTGCTCAGCTTGGCCATGGCGGGCCCTCCTGTATTCATCATTGACAACCATTGTAGGGATTGCCGCCAGGCGGCAATGTGAGCAGCGTCAAACATTACGCAGATGCGCGCCGGCCCGAAGCGCGCCCGGTGCGGGTACTGCATACGCGGTGGCGCTGCCGCGAGCGCCGCCGCTGGGTGAACAGGAAATGGTCTTAGATCAAGAAGTCAGACCCGATCAACGGTAGAATAGTCGGCATGATACTGTCTTGGGCTGACCAGACTTTGCGCTGGATCAGTCCATAGTGTGAATATTCCCGAAAGTAGGGGCGGCGCGTCGGCCCCTGCCACAGACTAAGCCCTCAACCCTTCGTGCGAGATGCCCATGACCAGCACTGCCATCGAGTTTTCTTTTACCCAGCTTGCCACCGAACTAGAACGGGTTCGCACCAATACCCCCCTGGTGCATGTGCTGACCAATGAAGTAGTGCAATGCTTTACCGCCAATACCCTCTTGGCCGTTGGTGCTTCACCCGCCATGGTGGTGGCGCAGGAAGAAGTTGCTGATTTTGCGGCGCTGGCCGACGCCGTGCTGATCAATATCGGCACGCTCTACCCGGAGCGGCTGGCGGCAATGCAAGCGGCGATTGCTAGCGCCAATGCGGCAGGCACGCCGTGGGTGCTGGATCCGGTGGCGGTGGGCGCATTGCGCTATCGCACCGACGCAGCCAAAGCCATGCTGGCCAGCCGGCCAGCGGCGATTCGTGGCAATGGCTCGGAAATTATCGCGCTGGCCGGTGGGCTGGGCGGGGGCAAAGGTGTCGACAGTACGGCCAGCTCCGCCTCGGCGGTGGATGCTGCACTGGCCTTGGCGCGCAGTACCGGGGCGATTGTGGCGGTGACCGGGGCGATTGATTACATCACTGATGGTGAAACGGTGTACTCGGTCGAGCTGGGCCACCCACTGATGACCAAGGTGGTGGGTACCGGTTGTGCGCTGTCGGCCGTGGTGGCGGCCTTTCTGGCCGATGCACCGGATCGCTTGCAAGCGGTGGCGGCGGCGTGCGCCCTGATGGCGCTGGCGGGTGAGCGGGCAGTGGAGTGCTCGGATGGCCCGGGCACGTTTGTGGCGCCATTTCTCGATGCTTTGCACATTATTCACCCCAATCAACTGCGGCAGGTGGCGGCATGACGGGCGCAGAAACCACGCTGCGCGCGCGCAATCCGATTGATGTGAGCCTGTATCTGGTGCTCGATCCTGAGCTGTGTGGCGGGGAAGCTGGCATGGTCGCCACCGCTCAAGCCGCTGCTGCGGCTGGCGCCACCGTGGTGCAATTGCGCGCGCCGCAGTGGAAAAAAGGCCAATGGCTGCGTTGTGCACAGGCTTTGCAGACAGTATTACATCCGCTGGGCGTGCCGCTCATCATTAATGATCATGCCGATGTGGCGCTGGCCGTGGATGCCGCCGGTGTGCATGTGGGGCAAAGTGATTTGCCGGTGGCGGCGGTGCGTGCGCTGCTGGGGCCGCATAAAATCGTCGGTTTATCGACCAATAATCTGGACAATGTTGCCGCGCTGCTCACCCCAGAAGTTGCCGCGTGTATTGATTACATTGGCGTGGGGCCGGTGTACCCAACTACCACCAAGCTGGATGCCTCGCCGGTGATTGCGCCGGCCGAAATGCAGGCGATGTTTGCCGCCTGCCCGATGCCGGCAGTGGCCATCGGCGGGATTAAAACCGGCCGCGTGGCGCCGCTGCTGGCTGCCGGGGCGAATGGGGTAGCAGTGATTTCGGCGATTTGTGGCCAGCCTGATGTTACGCAGGCTACCCACACTTTGCTGGCCGAAATTAAAGCCGCCCGCGCTGAGCGCTCAGATAATTAATCCAAAAAAACCAAGGAAGCACTATGACTGCAATGCGATGCCCTCATGCCTTAACTATTGCCGGCTCGGATTCGGGTGGCGGCGCGGGGATTCAGGCTGATTTGAAAACCTTTAGCGCGCTGGGCGCTTACGGCATGAGTGTGGTCACTGCACTCACTGCGCAAAACACCTGCGGTGTCAGCGCGGTGGAGCTGGTATCGCCCGAATTTGTACGCGCACAGTGTGATGCGGTGTTTCGCGATATTCGCGTTGATGCGGTGAAAATGGGCATGCTGGCCAATGCCGGCATTATCCATGCCGTGGCTGCCGCGCTGCGCGAATATCAGCCGCAGTTTGTGGTGCTGGATACGGTGATGATCGCCAAGGGTGGCCATGCCTTGCTCGACCCGGCAGCGGTGAGTGCCTTGCGCGATGAGCTATTGCCCTTGGCCAGCCTGATTACGCCCAATCTGCCTGAAGCTGCGGCGCTACTCGGGTGCGAAGAAGCGCGCACAGAAGCAGACATGCTGGCGCAGGGGCGGGCGTTGCTGGCGGCGGGCGCGCAGGCGGTGCTAATGAAAGGCGGGCATTTGGGGCAGGCGCAAAGCGCAGAATGTCCAGATTGGCTGATTACCTCCGCAGGCGAGGTGAATTTTCCGGCCAAGCGGATCGCCACCCGCCACACCCACGGCACCGGCTGCACTTTGTCGGCCGCACTGACTGCCTTGCGCCCACAGCGGCCGGATTGGGCCAGCACCGTGCAGGATGCCAAAGCCTGGTTGCTGGAAGCGATTGCTCAGGCCGAACGCCTGCAAGTGGGGCAGGGCATCGGCCCTGTGCATCATTTCCACCGCTGGTGGTAAGCAGCGCCGCCGCGCGATAACCGGACTGGTAGCGCGCGGTTGATTGGCTATGATGAACCATCTGCGCGTCTGAGCATAACAAGGGTTCATCATGAATATCTCGCAGCGTTTGCTGGCCATGCTGGCCATTGCCCTAGCGGCCTTGCTGGTGCTGGCCGGGTTTGGCACCTATAAGTTGCGGGTGGATGCCCGTAGCTTTACCGAGCTGGATGCCAATATTATTCCCAGTCTGGTGGTGATCAATTCGCTGGATCACGCCATCAATGAAAACCGGATTGCGCTGTACGCGCATATTCTGGCGCCCAATGATCAGCAAAAAAGTGAAATCACCCAGCAAATTGCTGAGCGGAACAAGAGCATTGAGCAACTGTTTGCCCAGTATGAGCAATTGGTGCTCAGCGAAGAAGAACGCACCCTATTTGCTGGCCTGAAAGAAAGCCACGCCGCCTATCAAGCGGTGGCGCAGCAGGTGATTCAACGCTCAACCAATCGCGACCAGACCGGTGCCTATGCGCTGGCTGATGGCATGTCTTCTTCCTTGTATCGCAAGCTGGGTGTGGCACTGGGCAAAGAGATTGACTTTAACCGCCAGCATTCCAATGCTTCGGTCGAGGAGTCGGTTGCCAGCGCTAATCGGGCGGTCATGCTGTTTATTGGTGTGGCTTTGGCCGCCATGGTTGTGGTGGCGGCTTTAGGGGTGTGGATTTTGCGTGCCATCCGTGGGCCGCTGCAGCGCTCTTTGCAGGCCTTGTCGCACATCGAGAGCGAGCTGGATTTCACCCGCCGGATTCCGGCGGCAGGGAAAGATGAAATTGGCGAGCTGGTGGGTGCGTTTAATCGCCTGCTCGATACCGTGCAAAAAAGTTTTCGCACCATTAACGAACACATCGTGCAGATGACCCATGCCGCACACACCATGGCCGAAACCTCGCATGGGCTCTCGGGGGTGGCAAATAATGCCAGCGAAGCATCCGCGCATATGGCCGCTACCGTGGAGGAAGTGACCGTCAGTATCAGCCATGTGGCCGAGCGGGCGCGCGATGCCGAGCAACACGCGCAATCTTCCGGCCATCAGGCGGCGGAAGGGGAGCAGGTGATTCAGGCCTCGGTGAGCGAGATTAATAGTATTTCCGGCTCGGTGAATCAGGCGGCCGATGAAATCAATGCGCTGCGTGAGCAAAGCCAGCAGATTCATACTGTGCTGGGGGTGATTAAAGACATCGCCGATCAAACCAACCTATTGGCGCTCAATGCAGCGATTGAAGCGGCGCGTGCGGGCGAGCAAGGGCGCGGTTTTGCGGTGGTGGCCGACGAAGTGCGTAAATTGGCCGAGCGCACCAGTAATTCCACTTTTGAAATCACCCATACGGTGCAGCAAATTCAGGATGGGGCCAATCGGGCTGTGACGCGGATGAATCAGGT
Organism: Chitinibacter sp. ZOR0017; assembly: GCF_000799095.1. NCBI lineage: Bacteria > Pseudomonadati > Pseudomonadota > Betaproteobacteria > Neisseriales > Chitinibacteraceae > Chitinibacter > Chitinibacter sp. ZOR0017. Next base: position 28,990 of record NZ_JTLG01000044.1, read on the forward strand.
GGTGGAATCGGTTGAGCAAGGGGTAGGCTATGCGCGCGATGCCGGGGAAGAAATTGGCCTGATCCGCCATGCTTCTGAAAATGTGGTGCAGTATGTGAGCGATATTTCCGAATCGATCGCCGAGCAAAGCATGGCCAGTACGGCGATTGCCCAGCAGGTTGAGCATATTGCGCAAATGGCCGAGGAAACCAGCTCCGCCGCCCGCAAAGCGGCCGAATCGGCAGCGGAATTACGCCAGCTGGCCGATGCGGTACAGCAAACCATCGCACACTATCGCATCAGCTAATGGCAGGCATCGTTGCTTAGCGTATCCAGGCCCGCTGCCAGAGGCGCAGCACCAGCAGCAGGCTAAAACTCAGCACTAGCAACGTGAGTGCCAGCGCATGGGCTTGCGGGTAATTGAGTGCTTCCACATGATCGTAAAGCTGGATCGCCACTACCCGCGTTTGCCCCGGGATATTGCCGCCGATCATCAATACCACCCCAAATTCGCCCAGCGTATGGGCAAAACTCATGATCCCCGCGGTGTAAAGTCCCGGTTTGGCCAGCGGCAAGACCACCCGCCAAAAAGTCTCCAGCGGGCCGGCACCGAGGGTGGCAGCCACTTCCAGTGGGCGTGGGCCTATGCTGATAAAGGCCTGCTGCAAGGGCTGTACAGCAAAGGGCAGCGAATAAATCAGCGACGCCACCACCAGGCCACTAAAGCTGAACGACAGCAGCCCCCAGCCCAGCCATTGTGTGAATTGCCCGAGTGGGCTATTGGGCCCGAGCGCCAGCAAGAGATAAAAGCCAATCACCGTCGGCGGCAACACCAAGGGCAGCGTCACGATGGCCCCCAGCAGGCTTGCCCAGCGGCTTTGGCTGCGCGCCAGCCACCATGCCAGCGGCGTGCCCAGCAAGAGCAAAAGGGCCGTGGTGATGCTGGCCAATTGCAGGCTCAGCATCAGTGCGCTCCAGTCTTCGCTACCCCAGTGCATTATTGATAACCGTAGCGTTGCAGCGTGGCGCGGGCGGCTGGGCTGCGTAAAAAGGCTAGCCATTCGCGTGCGGCGGCTTGGTTTGCCCCTGCGCGCAGCAGCACCGCATCTTGCTGAAGTGGTGCATGCCAGTCGCTGGGCACCCACCAGCCGTGGCCACTAAGCCAGCGCCCATCGCGCCAGACTAGCGAGGCGGCCAGCAGCCCATATTCGGCGTGGCCCGTGGCCACAAATTGCTGGGTCTGGCTAATGTTCTCGCCATACACCAGTTTGGGCCGCACTTGTGCGGCGATGCCCAGCCGTTGCAAGACGGCCATAGCCGCTTGCCCGTAGGGCGCAACAGCGGGGTTGGCAATGGCCAGATGCGCAAATTGGCCGGCACTTAGTGTTTTCTCATTGGGGGTATTGCCTGCTGAGCTCCACAAAACAAGGCGGCCAGTTGCATACGTAAACTGGGTATCTGCAAGCGCCAAACCTTCTTGCCCCAAACGAGTCGGCATGGCCGTATCGGCCGCCAGCAAGATCGCAAACGGTGCGCCCTGGCTGATCTGGGCGTAGAGCTTGCCCGTGGCCGCGCTACTGAACGTAATGCGATGGCCACTTTGGGCACTAAACTGGCGGGCGAGTTCTTTGGCAGGTTCAGCCATATTGCTGGCGACGGCCACCAGCACTTCGGCGGCGTGCGCCGGCGCGTGCAATAGACACAAGGCGGCGAGGGTAAGGTGAGTGAGCAGGCGATGCATGCGATGGCGTTTCTGACTGAGTAGCGGTTTGAATGCGCGGCTAGCAGTCTAGTTATGCAGGTGCACAGCTGCCGCGTGTGGTGCGCCAATACTAGCAGCTGTTACGTCTTGATGCTGTGTTGCGTCAGCCTGCGCTGCATCTAGTGTACCCGCTGTTCGCGACGGCGATGTTGCCGAATTGCAGGCTGCCATCCCACCCGATGCGGTAGTCCGCAGCGCATAGGTAAATACTGTGCAGGCCAACTTAATGCTGGCAGCCCGGTCCGCATTGATGTGGCGTAGCCGGCCCCGTGCTGCTGGTTTTCTGGCTGGGCTTGAGCGCGGCGGCGCTGAGCTGCTTCTGGTATTGCGCGGCTTGGCACACCGGGCAAGTGGTGAGCGGGGCATCGGCCAGTTTTTGCAGATGTTCGCCCTGGTGCTGGCAAGCGCTGCAGCGATAAACATACAGTGGCATTGGCGTAAATCTCCTGTGGATGAGGCTTTGCAGGATAGAATACGCCAACCTCGCGGTCAGCCGCGGGAAAGTATCAATAGCCGTCGCTCGGTGGGTGCGGTAAAACCAGCGCATCTTCAGGAGAGACGCAATGATGTTCGGACAGCAGCTGCAGCTAGTCCTGCAGCTTTTGCAGCAAACCTGCATTTTTCTGGTCATCGCCTGGCTACTGGCGCGCACGCCGCTGTTTCGCCCGCTGATGCAGGTCACCATTCGCCTACCGCATAAGCTCACCTGCTATCTGGTGTTTTCCGGCTTTTGTATTCTGGGCACCTATCTGGGCCTCAAGGTCGACGATTCGATTGCCAATATCCGCGCCATCGGGGCTGTGCTGGGCGGCTTGCTCGGCGGGCCCTCAGTCGGGCTGGCCGTAGGCTTTACCGGCGGGCTGCATCGCTATTCCTTGGGTGGGCCCACCGATGTGGCCTGCATGATTTCCACTGTCTGCGAAGGCTTGCTGGGCGGGCTGATTCACCGGGCGCTGCTAGCGCGTGGGCGAGTGGATTTGTTATTTCAGCCCATGCTGGCCGCCGGGGTGGCGCTGGTAGCCGAAATGCTGCAAATGCTGATTATTTTGCTGGTTACCCGGCCGTATCACGTGGCATTTAGCGTGGTGGATCATGTGGCGCTGCCGATGCTGATAGCCAATAGTATTGGCGCGGCGATGTTTATGCGTCTGCTGCTCGATCGGCGCGCGCTGGCCGAGCAATATTCCACCGCGTTTTCGGCGCATGCGCTGCGGATTGCGGCTCGCACCGAAGGGGTCTTGCGCGCTGGGTTTAACGAAGCCAATTCGATGAAAGTGGCGCAGATTATTTTTGAAGAAACCGGCGTGGGCGCGGTGGCCATTACCGACCGCGAAAAGCTGCTGGCCTTTATCGGCACGGGCGCCGATCACCATCTGCCCGGTACGCCGATTACCTCGCAGCATACGCAGGAAGCGCTGCGCGATAATCGGGTGGTGTATGCCGATGGCAATGAAGTCGCCTATACCTGCTCGATTCATGCCGATTGCAAGTTGGGTTCGACCTTGGTGATACCGCTGCAAGATGCCGACGATCAGGTGATCGGCACCATCAAGCTGTATGAACCCAAAGGGCGGCTGTTTGCCAAGCTGAATCGCACGCTGGGCGAGGGCATTGCCAAGCTATTGTCGCGGCAGATTCTCACCGGGCGCATTGAGGCGCAGCGGGCTTTGCTCGCGCAAGCGGAAATCAAGCTCTTGCATGCGCAGGTCAATCCGCATTTTCTGTTTAATGCGCTCAATACCCTTAATGCGGTGATCCGGCTCGACCCGGAACGCGCCCGCGCGCTCGTTCAGCATTTGTCGACGTTCTTCCGCAAAAATCTGAAACGCCCGGATGAAATGGCCACGCTCGCTGATGAAATCGAACATGTGAATGCCTATCTGCAGATCGAGCTGGCGCGTTTTGGCGAGCGCTTGCAGGTGGACGTGCAACTGGACGGCATTGATACCCGCCAACGATTGCCGGCGTTTTCTTTGCAACCGCTGGTCGAAAACGCGATCAAGCATGGCACCGCCCAGCTCTTGGGCATTGGACGGGTCCGGTTGTTTGCCGAGGTAGATAATGGCCAGCTGCTGGTGCATGTGGAAGACAATGCTGGCCTCTATGAGCCGGCGCGCAAAAGCAGCGATGGCATGGGCATGGGCTTGGTGGATCGGCGCTTGAAAGTCAGCTTCGGGCCGGAATACGGGCTGCGGGTTAGCCGCATTCCTGATCGCTTTACCCGCGTCACGCTGGCCGTACCGCATCAGCCGGCGCTGGAGGGGATGTAATGCGCATACTGTTGGTGGATGACGAGCCGCTGGCGCGGGCCGAATTACGCAGCTTGCTGGCCGAGGCCGGCGAGTACGAGATCATTGGCGAAGCGGGCAACGCCATCGAGGCTATGCAGCAAATCAATGCGCTGCGCCCTGAGGTGGTGTTTCTGGATATCCAGATGCCGCGGTTGTCGGGGCTGGAGCTGGTGGCCATGCTGGATGTCGAGCGCATGCCGCTGATCGTGTTTGTGACCGCCTTTGATGAACACGCGGTGCAAGCATTTGAAGAGCATGCCTTTGATTATCTGCTCAAGCCCGTTGAGCCCGAGCGGCTGGCCAAAACGCTGCGCCGTTTGCATAAGCAATTGCAGCCGCCCGATTACCAGCTCCTCACCGCCTGCCAGCAGCTCAAACAGCTGCCCTGCCATCGCCACGACCGGATTGTCTTGCTGCCGCTGGCGGAGGTGGAAGCGGTGACGGCCAAGCTCTCGGGGGTGTATTTGCTGGATCAGGCAGGGCAGGCCCACTTTACCGAGCTGACCCTCAAAACGCTGGAAGCCCGCACGCCGCTGCTACGCTGTCATCGCCAGCATCTGATTCACCCCGAGCGCATTGCCGAGATTATTTTGCTGGATAACGGCGCCGGTGAAATCATCACCCGAGGTGGCCAGCAGGTACCGGTAAGCCGGCGCTATCTGAAAAGCCTGAAAGAAATGCTAGGGGTATAGCTCGCTAATCAAATTAATGTTTGATTCTGGTGGCTATACATGCCTAGGTATATTGTAGTGGCTCTGTGCCGCGTGGCCAGCTAGGGGCTAGCTTTGCTGTGTCTGAAAATGAGGGGGCAGCGCACAGCCAAACGGCGGCGGTCATTTCCTCACCTATTGCCCTGTCATGTAGTCGCCGCTCAGTCGCTACATCAACCGCTTAATCCTGCCCATCACCGCTCACTGAAGTGAGCCGCCGCAACGCCCGCCCGGCGATTTAGTCTTAGCCCGTCAAAAATCCGTTTGAGGTGTGTCATGCCCAATCCCAAGCAGTGGTTAAGCTGGCTGGTGGTGGCGCTGGTGGGCGCGTTTTCGTTCGCCATGCTGGCCCTGTCGCGCGGCGAGCATGTGAATGCGGTCTGGCTGGTGCTGGCTGCGGTGAGCTGCTACAGCATCGCCTATCGTTTTTATTCCAAATTTATCGCCGAAAAGGTGTTCGAGCTGGATGATCGCCGGCTTACCCCGGCGGTACGGCGCAATGATGGTCTGGATTATGTGCCAACCAATAAATGGGTGCTGTTTGGCCACCACTTTGCCGCGATTGCCGGTGCGGGCCCGCTGGTGGGGCCGATTCTGGCGGCGCAAATGGGTTTCTTGCCGGGCACGATCTGGATTTTGGTCGGCGTAATGCTGGCGGGCGCGGTGCAAGACTTCTTGGTGCTGTTTATTTCGACTCGCCGCGATGGCCGCAGCCTGGGTGAAATGGCCAAGCAGGAATTAGGCGCGATCCCCGGCTTTATTGTGATGGTGGGCGCCTTGGGCGTGATGATTATCATCTTGTCAGCCTTGGCGCTGGTGGTGATCAAAGCCTTGGCCGAAAGCCCATGGGGCGTGTTCTCGATCGCGATGACGATCCCGATTGCGCTGTTTATGGGCGTGTATATGCGCTATCTGCGCCCGGGCCGGATTATGGAAATCTCCATCATCGGCTTTGTGCTGATGATGGCAGCGATTATCTTTGGGGGTGATATTGCGGCCGACCCATACTGGGGCCCGCTGTTTACCCTGACTGGCCCGCAGCTGACGGTGGCGCTGGTGATTTACGGCTTTGTGGCCTCTGCACTGCCGGTGTGGCTGCTGCTGGCGCCGCGCGATTATCTGTCTACTTTCCTGAAAATCGGTGTGATTGCCGGCTTGGCGGTGGGAATTGTGTTTGCCGCGCCGGAGCTGAAAATGCCCGCAGTAACGCGCTTTATTGATGGCTCTGGCCCAGTGTTCTCAGGCTCGCTGTTCCCGTTCCTGTTTATCACCATCGCCTGCGGCGCGATTTCTGGTTTCCACGCGCTGGTGTCATCGGGTACGACGCCCAAACTGGTGGAAAAAGAAAGCCATATGCGCATGATTGGCTATGGCTCGATGCTGTGCGAATCCTTTGTGGCCATCATGGCGCTGATTTGTGCTTCGGTGCTGGATCCGGGCGTGTATTTCGCCATGAATTCGCCCGCGGCGGTGATTGGTAAAACCGTAGAGAGCGCTTCCACGGTGATCAATGGCTGGGGCTTTGTGATTAGCCCGGAAATCCTCACCCAGATCGCCAAAGATGTGGGCGAGCACTCGATTCTGTCCCGGGCCGGTGGGGCGCCGACGTTTGCGGTGGGCATGGCGCATATCATCAGCGAGATTTTCAATAGCACGGCCATGATGGCGTTCTGGTATCACTTTGCCATTCTGTTTGAGGCGTTGTTTATCCTGACTGCGGTCGATGCCGGTACGCGGGCTTGCCGCTTTATGGTGCAGGATACCGCCGGGGTGTTTATCCCTGGAATGGCCAAAAGCCAATCGTGGGCCGGCAATATGCTGGGTACCGCGGTGGCCGTATCGGGCTGGGGCTTCTTTGTGTATCAGGGCGTGACCGACCCATTGGGCGGCATTAATACGCTGTGGCCGCTATTCGGGATCGGTAACCAGATGCTGGCCTCGATGGCCTTGCTACTGGGCACGGTGATTCTGTTCAAAATGAAAAAAGAGCGCTATGCCTGGGTAACGCTGGTGCCAACCGCTTGGTTGTTTGTCACCTCAATGACCGCCGGCTGGCAGAAAATCTTCCATGAAAATCCGAAGATCGGCTTCCTGGCCCAAGCGCAGCGCATTCAAAACGCGCTGGCCGAGGGCACGGTGCTGGCGCCGGCCAAATCATTGGCGGATATGGAGCGCATTGTGTTCAATAACCAGATCAATGCCGTGTTGTGCGGCTTCTTTATGCTGGTGGCGCTGACCATGCTGATTGCTACTATCGTGCATGTGCGCAAAGCCCTGGCCAACCCGCAGCCGAGTGTGCATGAAGCCACGCCCGCGCTGAATGAGGCCAGCCATGCTTGATCTGAGCTTTTTGCTACCCAAGCCACCTGCCGCGCCGCCCACCAGCGCCGCGGCGCGTGAAGAAGGGCTCAGCGCCGCCTACGCCCGCTATTTGGCCGAGCAAAAAGCCGCCAGCCCGCAAGGGCAGGCGATGAGCGCGGCCGATTTCGAGCGCTACAGCCTGGGCTCGGGCTGGCTCACCGGGCTAAAAGACACGGCGCAAAAAGTGGTGCAAACCTGCCGGCTGATGGTCGGGATTCATGATTATGAATACTACCTCGACCATATGCGCAGCCAGCACCCCGAGGCCACGCCCTTAAGCCGTGAGGCGTTTTATCGCTATTGCCTGGATGCGCGCTTTCCCGGCGCCGGTAACGTCAACAAATGCCCGTGTTGAAGCGCGGTTAGGACCAACAAAGCAGCGCTGGGCGCTGCTTTGTTGTTGATTGTGGGTGTTGCTACCGGGGTATAGCTTCGTAGTCTAGAAATGCTGTTGTGTTAACGGCAATACGGCCGGTGGTATAGTGGGCCAATTATGTCCAGCCACTACTCGCGCCGGATTCATCTGGCGCAAAACTATATTCGCCAGCATTTTGAAGATGAGATTGTCTTGGCCGACGTTGCCAAGGCGGCTCATCTGTCTCCCTATCATTTTCATCGCGTTTTTACCGCCTGCACCCAAGAAACCCCGATTGATTTTCTGCGCCGAATCCGCGTCGAGCATGCCGCCCAGTTGCTGCTGGTTCAACCACCTATTCGCTTAATCGATATTGCTGTGCGCTGCGGTTTTAAATCGCAGGCGCTATTGGCGCGCGCATTTCGGGCGCATTTTGGCATGACGGCGAGCGAATGGCGGCGTGGAGCCTTCTGGCAACATGATGGACATTACTGGCGCTGGAAAGCTGAGGGGCGTCAGCAAAACAGCAAGCATTGCAAAAACAGCCAGCGGGCTCAGCCGGTACTATCAACGCTGTTTCAAATGCGGACAGCCGAATTTGTGGCGGTACGGCAGGGCCGGCAACCCAGCTATGTTCGTGCCTTACGGATCGAACACAAAGCCCCCATTCAGCGGATTTTTCTCTGGCAGCAGGGCATTGGGCGAGAGCAGATGCTGGCATTGTGGCAAGTGTTATTGCGTTGGGGAATTGCCCAGGGGTGGCTGCAAGCTGTCGTTGATACGCCGGGGGCTTTAGGGCTGACCCCTACTGCGCCAGCTTTGCTGGGGATTTCGCGTACGGTGGACAACCCCAACATCACCGAGCCGACCCGCTGTCGTTATGAAGCTGGCTTTGTTTTACCGCCGGGCTTAAGCCTTTCAGTTGCGCAGTGCCGGTGTGGGGATAATGAATTACTCCGGGATGAGTTGCCCGGTGGGCCATGTGTGGTGATCGACTTTGTGGGGCGTCTGGCGGATGAGCCCCTGATGGTGGAGTACTTTTATAACGTCTGGTTGCCGCAAAGTGATTGGGTGCTCGCAGACAGGCCCGCTTATCTCGAAGTGCCACTCAGTAATGCTGGGCAAGTTTTACATCCAGATATGCTGCTAGAAACGCGCTGGTGTATTCCTGTGCGTAAAAGAAGGAGCAGCGCAAACGAATAGGGCGGTGATGATGACGCAAGCAAACTGTGGTAGAGCGAACCCTGCAATATCGATACACAAGCCAGCGTCATTAGTGCCTTGTTGCTCTCTGCTTGCAGTACTTCTCACGTTGTTCTGTAGCACCCAAGTGCAGGCGGCCAAGCCGACAATCCAGCCTAAGCGTGAATACTGTCGCCCAGCGTGCGAGCAGCCCCCGATGGGCGGTACGGAACGCCAGCTAGGCGAGCCGCTGCGTTGCACGCCTTGCGCGCAATAGGGCTTGCTGCTGAGGTGTTGGCCTAGGTGCAGTCCGCCACGCGGCTCAGCGCGGCGGCGAGAGTACTCAAGCTATTGAATTTGAGGCATCCGCAGCCAAGATCATGCGTTTAACTGAATATACCCAGGTGGGGTAGTTGGATTTACGCTTTATGATTAGGCTAATTTGAAGCTATACCCATTAGGGCGCTTTAGCCTGTAGCTGGCTCAGCGGTGGGTAGCGGCGCTGGATTTCCTGCTGCATGCTGGCCAATTGCTCCTGCACCCGCGCGCGCACGGCGCTGCTGCCCAGATTGAGCAACACGCTATTCGTCGGGCGCCAGCTGGCTTCAAAAATCACTTCGCTGCGCTCCCCCAGCCCCTGAATGCGGGTACTGCTATTGAATTCACCCTGCGAATTCTGCAGCGATTGGCAGAGGATTTCCTCGGGGGCGCGTAACTCAATGCGGGAAATCGAATCGGCCACAACGCTAAAGGGTCCCAGTTGATGACGCGATTGTTGTTGCAGACGCAGCACTTTGCCTTCTCGCGCCAGTACCTTGCTGCTAAGCAGCCCGGGGACAAACTGCTGCATCCGCTCGTAATCCGTCAGCACCGCAAACACCTGATCTGGGTTGGCGGCCACTTGATAGCGGCCACGGATTTGCAGGGTTTGCTCTTGCCGGCTGACTTCTACTTTGACGCTGGCCAGCTCCGTGCCCCAGCTATAGCCCGTGAACATCAGGCTCAGCACTGCAAAGCTTAAGCGGTGCCAGATGTTGGAGCTTAGGCGGCGAGGGGGCTGCGATGGGCAGATCGTTGTTGGGCGCTGAACTAAGAGCATGGCCGGGTTCCTCCTGCCGACAGACTAGGGGGAAACAAATGTCGAAATGATGACAGGCCGCGGTGCGGTGGGTGGATGAAACACTTCGAGTGTCGATGGCTGTCCCATTGTTTGAACTTGTATTTCGAGTTTAGTAAGCAATAATTGAAACTCTTGTTTGCATTGGGGAAGGATCATGACATTGAAGCGTGTACTGGTGCTGTTGGGGGCCTTGGTTTGGTCAGTGGCTGTGACTGCGGTGGCTGAAGATTTCGCGACCGCCAAAGAGGCTGAGGCGATGGTGGTCAAAGCGGTTGCCGCCATCAAAGTCAATAAGGCCAAAACATTGGAAGAAATCACCAATAAAGACAGCAAATGGGTCGTGGGTGATTTGTATCCGGTGGTGTATGACTTGCAGGGCAAAGTGTTAGCGCATGGCCAAAATGCCAAGCAGGTGGGGAAAGATCTCCTGGAGCTGAAAGACCCCGATGGCAAGCTCTTTGTGAAAGAGCGGGTTGAACTGGCCAATAGCAAAGGTAAGTTCTGGCAAGACTATAAATTCACCGATCCGGTTACCAAGAAAATTCTGCCCAAGCAAATGTATTGCGAAAAACTGGATGCGATGGTGGTGTGCGCCGGTATTTATAAGCGCTAAGTTGCGCGTTTGGGGTCTCCCTGCGGCGGGGTGACGACCCGCCGCGATTCTTTGTGCAGCTTAGTGGATCATGATCATGCGTCTGCTCTATCGTTTGCTCTTGCCCCCCTTGGTGACCTTGGTGATGCTGCTGGCTTTTGCGGGCCTCATGCTGCTGGCCGGCAAGTATGTCCGCACCGGCATGGATGAAATCAGTAATACCCGCTTTGCGAATCTGGCGGCGGTTAACTCACTCGGCTTGGGTTTGCAGCAGGCGCAGGTGCAAACCTACCGCACCTTAACCTGGACAGGTACCTTGGGCGCGGAGTATTTCGCGCGTGAATCCAAGGGGCTGGTAGCCGGCTTAGGCGAAGCCCTAGCCAAATTCAAACAATGGCAAGAACAAGCCCAGCTCTCTACCGCCGAAAAAGAGCAGGCCGCGGCTATCTTGAAAACCGCAACGCAATATCAGAAATCAGTCAGTGAAGTGCTGGATATGGCCTCGGATGACATCAATATGGGTGTCACCATGATGCAGTCAACGGACAAACTGTTTGCCGATCTAAGCGCTCAAGTGCATGAACTGAAAGCGCTGGAAACCACGCTAAGCCATACCGCGCGAGATGAAGTGGATCAGCAGTTGCGGCGCATACAGTGGCTGATGATGATCGGTACACTTGTGGCCGCCGCGTTGGCGGCGCTGCTCAGTATTGCGGTGCTGCGGCGGATTTCGAGCCAGATTTATTCCGCCAGTCGTATTGCCAATGCCGTAGCGAAAGGGGATTTGCGCCAAGAGATCAAGCCGCAGGGCGAGGATGAGCTGGGGCAACTACTCAAAGCCTTGGCCCAGATGCAGCAGCAGCTGCGCGAAATGGTGGTCCAGATTCATACGCATACCGAACACCTGGAAAAATCAGCCAGTGAACTGGATCATGCCTCGGGCACGATTACTCAGGCGGTTCGGCAGCAAAATGAATCTATTGGCACCGCCGCGGTTGATCTGGAGGAAATGGCCGGTAATTTACATCAGGCGGGTGAGCACGCAGATGCTGCGCAGCAGGTGGCGCAGCGTACGGCCGAGATTGCCGATACAGGCCAGCAATTGGTCAATGCGGCAGCAGATGAAATCCAGAAAATTGCTGCACTGGTGCAGTCTAGTAGTGCAGGCATGCAACATTTACAGGCTAGCTCGGACGCGATTAGCAATTTTGCCAATGTGATTGCCGAGATCGCCGCGCAAACTAATCTACTGGCGCTGAATGCCGCCATTGAGGCGGCCCGCGCCGGTGAAGCCGGGCGGGGCTTTGCCGTGGTGGCGGATGAAGTGCGCAAACTGGCGGAAAACACATCGACCGCTACCAGTGAAATCAAAAAAATGCTGGAGCAAATTCAGCAGCAAAGTGGTGAGGCCAGCCAGCAAATGCAGTCGGCCAGCACTCAGGTGAGCACCGGCGTCGAGCATATTTGCGCGCTGAAAGAGCCGCTATCCGAGCTCAATCAATGCTCGCATTCCGCACTGGCGGCCTTGGTGGAGCTGGTGGGAATTGTCCAAGATCAGCGCCAGCATGGGGATCATTTGGTGCAAATGACCGAGCAGATTGCCCAAGCAAGCAATGCCAATGTGCATAGTTCGGACGAAGCACACCGCGGGGCGAAAAGCATTCATCAAACTGCCGGCCAGCTGCAGCGTTTGATTGGTCATTTTCGGGTGTGATCTTTACTTGCGACTTGCGTTAACGCTTTTTGCCAAGCAGATGCACACTACACCGGATCAACATGTGTCATCACATCCAGCACGGGTAATTTGGCCATGGCATTGGTGCGTGCCGCCACGGCGATGGCGTGGCCTTGCTGCACGGTAAGCTGCCCATCGATTTCCAGATGCACATCCACCAACACCATATCCCCCATTTTGCGGGTGCGCAGATCATGCAAGCCTTGCACCCCCGGCGTGTTGCGGAGCGCCTGTTCGATTTGCTGCACGGTAGCTTCATCGGCCGCGCGATCCATCAGATCACTCAGTGCATTCCAGGCAAATTCGAGCCCCGATTTACCGATCATAAAGCCGACCAATATCGCTGCAATGGGGTCTAGCCACGGATAGCCCAGCAGATTACCGGCAATCCCCAGCGCCACGACTAGGGAAGAGGCGGCATCGGCCCGGGCATGCCAGGCATTGGCCACCAACATGCTTGAGCGCACGCGCTCGGCAATGGCCAGCATATAGCGAAACAGCAGCTCTTTGCTTAGCAAGGCAATGAGCGCCACCACAAGGGCGGCAGGATGCACTGTTTGCAAGGGGCTCGCGCCGCTGATCTTGGTGGCGGCACCCCACAGCATGCCCGCCCCAGCGGCGATCAGCAGCAGGCCCAAGACAAGGGCTGCTGCTGTTTCGTAACGATGATGACCGTAGTGGTGATCATCGTCCGCCGCCTTCTGGCTGTGGTGGCCAGCCAGCATGGCCACAAAATCAGCGAGCAAATCCGAGAAAGAATGCAGCGCATCGGCCACCAGGGCCTGCGAGCCTGCCCACAGCCCAACGATGCCTTGTATGGTGGTTAGCGCCAGATTGACTGCCACGCTGACCCAGAGGCTGCGTTTGGCGGCGGTTTTTTCTGCGGGGGAAACTGGGTTTAATTCGGTTTGATCATGCATGGTGGTGGCGTATCGCGATAGAAACGAGAGCTTAGTGTGTGAAGCTTAACTGAAGATGAAGTACCGATTGCATCTTTGCGATGTGCACTAGCGTGGGGATGATGGATGACTCATTCTGAGCGGGGACAGGCTGGGGGTAAACCATGTTCGTGGGCAGTTTCGAGCCGGCTGCTAACGGACTAGATAAGCAGGGTTGCTTAGCCAATCCGCTAGCTGACCATACCAGCGTGGTTTAGTCTTTGTTTGCCGCTTCGAGTTTGGCCCGCAGGCGTGCTTTGGCTGGCTCGGGTAAGCTTGGCGCGTGATCTGTAGTTTGCGCTTCGCTTGCGAGTAAGGCGTTAAGCGCTTGCAGCTGGCGGCGATTGCGACGGCAGTGGTGGCAAATCAGTAAATGCAGCCGGATTTGTAGCTGCCGATACAAAGTAGGTGGTGTTTCAGTTTGCAGGGTGAGGCTGCTGCTAACTTCACGACAGGTGAGCATGCTGACCTCCTTCACTCAGACATACCCGCAAAGTTTGGCGGGCGCGTAACAAGAGTTGATACAAATTCGCCTGACTAATGCCCAAGCTTTGGCATACCAGCTCGGCGGGCTCATCCTGCAATTGGCGTAGCCAGATCAGCTGCGCCATTCGTCGCGGCAGGCGCGCCAAGCAGCGCTCTAGTCGCTGTTGCAATTGCTTGCGATCCAGTAGCTGCGCGGGGTCGCTCCATTCCACGGGCTCATGCGCCCAGTGGCCATCGGCGCTAAAAAGGTCATCTTCCCCCACACTTTGCTCGATTTCATCCTGACTGATCGGCGCATGCCAGCGCCGTTGCTCACGGATTTGGTCAATAATCTTGTATTTCAATATCCCAACCAGCCAAGTGCTGACACTGGCGCGCCCTGCGTAGCCGCTGGCATTTTCCAGAGCGGCCAATAGCGTGTTTTGTACCGCTTCCTCGGCCTGATGTGCATCACCCAAGCGGCGTAGTGCATAGGCATACAGCATATCGCCGTGTTCTTCCAGCCACAGCAAAGCCTGCTGACTCATCATCGATCCTTTAGTTTTAATTTCGAAGCCGTGCAACAAACCCGCGGGGCTGCCGCTATCGCCCAAGATAGCTCAACAATGGCCACCACAGCTAAAACAGTAGCGAGTGCGTCTACAATTGTCGCAATCGATTACACCTCGGCGTACACCCACGCAGTATTCACGCTCAAATTTGGACAGATCTGGCCACGGTACGGCATGGCGAGTTTTTGGCTGGAATCCAAGCTGGTAGCCGACCTGAGGCACCCACCCATTATTCACTGCACGACCAAGACTAAAGATTAGTCGAGCGAATCATCTGAATCTGACAGCGATTTGGGAGTGCTAGAGCTTTGCATGGACTGCATGAGTGGTTGATTCATGCGCTTATGGTAATGGCAAATAAAAAAGCCCTGAATTGTGCCGTTAAGTAATTAATGGCACAGAATAAAGCATAAAATGGCGGTTTTATTGGTTTTTTAGCTTTTTTTGAAGTTTGGAATAAAGCATAAAGTGGCAGAACGATAAAAAATAAAGCATAAAGTGTCATTAAAAAATGGCCATATTTTAAGCGGACTTTTTGTCATAAAAAGGCACTTGAGCCTTCATTCACGTCCAGCGCAGAAGGAGTTGAACCCAAATCCTAATCAGACTCATCACTGCGCGTAAGCTTGGACGTGAAGTTCACGCATCTTGACTTCCTTCATGTCGATAGAGTAAATTTTGCTCTGGTGCCAACCCTACTTGCACACGAGTAAAAAACGGCCTGCAGTACCGAATTCTGTAAGCATCCTATTTGCATAAATTACTCTCCTTTTGGAGCCTCATCGTCGAGGTCTTAAACGTGTGCCTTCACTCGAATCGACAGGGCTTATTTAGGAAGTAACTATGACAATCAAACAGTTTGCGTTCACCGCCCAGCAGCACATCCAAACCACCACAAATACCCAGTTCAAACGTGCTCATATCTATGAGCTGATTTCGGCCTCGTTCGGCTACAAATCATTTGCTGCTTTTAGCTCGGAAGCTATTTTTGTGGACTCGACTATTGGCAGTGCTGCAAATAACAGTACTGCCAACCTCGTTGGCCGAGTTATTCAACTAGGTTATCCAGGTGAGCATGCATCTAACGTTGCAAAGTGCTTTGCCGACAAACTAGCCGAGTGCAGCATCACGTTTATTAAAATACGAGATTTGCTTGCTCTGCTTGACCCTCCTAACACTGAGAAATCTAGAGACCCATATTACGACGAGTATGAAGATGATGACTTCTATGACGATATCGATGAGGATGAGGATGAGGATGAGGCTAAAGTAGAAGTCGATACCAGTATTGATTTTGTTAATTCACCAGTTTTGATGGAGAGTTTGCAACAATTAGCGGTGCAGAATCATCCTGATGCCAATTATGCTCTGGCAATCATCTATCGTATTCCTGAGCCTAGTAGCTACTTGTATGAAGAGTCGTTGCGGGGTAGAAAACTTACGTCTATAGAGCGCCAATGGGTTGATGAATACTTGGTGCAAAAACCAATTTACGAAAAATATCAGCATCATTTGAAAGTCGCGGCACTGAATGGTTGCCGTGCTGCTGCACTTGAATATGCGGCAACATTTAATGACGACGAGTTCTTTACTCTGGCAGAGAAGATGAATGGCGACATAAACGCATTGCGAATGTCTGAAGTTGCCGACAGCTTAGGGTTTTACGAATCAAGCCAAATTTGGCTCAAAAGAGCAGCAGAGGAAGGCTCTTATGATGCACTTGAAGAGCTGGCTGAATCAGGTGAATACTGGGCATTGAAACGACTTGGAGAGCTGGGTGATTTGGCTGCAATCCGGGCTTTAATTGAACGTGAGCTTGACGCGAACCACCAAGAAGCTTGGACTTGGCACCATTTAGCGTTGCTGCTTGGTAAAGATTTTACTGAGTCTACGCTTAGAGCCTATCACGATGGTGGCATGTACGATGGTCAAGAATATGATGATGACTACGGCGGCGCACTTTATGTTGCAGGCGACGAGGGCGTTTACATGCCGAGTATTGAGGGGGAACTGAACAAACAAGCGCTCGAGGCAGCAGAAGTTATGTTTGCCAACATCCAGAAGAGGCAAGAATAGTACGATGAAAAAGCCCGCAAACGCGGGCTTTTTCATTGGTGTGCTATTGAGCATCCGGCTGAAGTCCCATTTCCATCGATGTTCGCTTAATTGTTAGGGAACATGGTCGCCTCTGTGTTCCAAACTGTGCCACCGACTAAGACTAGTGACTCAAGTAACCTCTGTCTTGTCGAAATTGTTCGACATTCTTTGGAGATAGATATGCAGACTTTTATGAGTTCCAACCCCCCCGTGAATGGTCCTAGTCAAACCGGAAATCCATCCGGCAGAGGTCGTGGTAACAATCCACCACGCGGTCGTTAAGTTTGAATGAAGCTGGGCATATTAAATATGCTCAGCTTCATATCTAGTTTTATGAAATTGATACCAATATGGATAGCGAAGGTTAACCCAATCTTCGAATGTATTCTGCTCATAGGGTAAGTGAGCATTTTCCGATGTGCATGTTTGCAGCTTATGCCAATAATACCCTATAAAATTCATGTAAAGCATTCCAACATAAATGGCATAAATTTCATTCCTTTCTTCTTCTGTGTCCCAGTGTTCGGCAATTTTAATTATTAAATTTTTATCAGGAATTCCTTTGCCACTGCTCCAGCGTTTTACTGTTGATTCATCAATCTCAAGCCTTCGTAATGCCTCGTGATTCAATAGTTCGCTCAATGTTTTCGCATGAAGTTGTTTCTTAAGCCAAAAAGTGAAGCAAGATATTGGGTTGCGCTGTTTTTTTTGGGTGGGGAGAAGTTTCAAGAATAGCATTCCAGTCTTAGCTTTCCCATTTTGAATTTCAATTGCGGAAAACAAGCTGATTGCAATTTCAAGAGTAATAGCTAGTTGTGCGATTTTAAGTTCGTTCTCGCTGTTTGATTTAATTATCAGCTCAATAATAGATGGCCATAAAAATGGCGATAGCGACTCGTTCGCTACGAAATTTTTTGTTGCGCCCACTCGGTCACCCTGAAACCATATCTTGATGCCAGAACGAAACTCATCCTCAATTCTTGTCATGAACTTCAAGTGGTAATACTCTTCACCATGGTAGTGTTTGGAGCCAATTGCAGCCATCTTCCATGTAGAAGAAATTAGCTGTAAGAATGCCTCGGCGTCACCGCTGTTCGCTTTGGTGATACACTCTAAGAAGTGATTTTTTTCTGAGTGAGGGAAGTCTTCAAGAATTTTGGCGAATAACTCAATGTTGGGTTTTCGGCGGCCGGCCCGAATATGTTCTAGAGTTTTTAGCTCAGAACTCATACCTGCATCAGTAAATAACTTGCTAACAGGCATTCCGACAAGCTTCATCAAAACTTCGGGACTAATAAGAAATAGACCAACAACTTGGAGTGGCTTTGGTTTTCCTTGAAAGGGATTTAGATAGCGATTCATTATGCTTTTTAATATATGGCTTTATTATTTATTACTTACTCGATGGACTCAGCTTTGCTGAGACACCTATTTCACAATTTGGCTTCACTGATTATTATCATCGCGTGAATATTTCGCACTGTGATATCCTTATCTTCTGTAATTGCTCTAGATGACTAACGCCAATGACCAGTGCATTGATGTCACCACAAGTGAGTACGAAGAAAGCAAGTTTCTTGTGGATATGCACCTGACGTTTGCTAGGTTTGTTGAGATTGGATTCGATGAAATTATTCAATTGGACTATACGAGCAGCAACGACTAGCAAGATTGATTTTTTACTGCTAAATATTTTTAATGGAATTTAAAACTTGCATCATACCTGAATAATTATTTGGTTTGATAATCCAAAAACCAACAGGATTATCCATCTAGTTTGAGATGCTCAAGTTTGAAAACTTAAGCATATGCTCAAACAATGCTCCTTTGAGAGGATGAGCCTAGCCATCCTAACCGGGAAGTTAAGAGGCCTTCATCATCCACCTCAGAAGAGATATGCCCCCCCAAGCCGGTTTCACCCGTCAGCCGTTCGTCTGGAAGCGCTAACTTCGCCACTTCCCCCTGTATCTCAAGACTTTCCCACAGTGCAGAGTTTCCCTAGGTCGCTGTCGTTTTCAAACCGACCAACCCAGCGGCAATGCCTTTAAATGCGAGGCTTGCAATCAGTATAGCCTCGAGGGGCCGCATGATTTATAGGAGTAAAAAAAATTTCCAGTTGAAGGCATCGATTGAGGATTACGAACTCTTGCATACTTGGAGAGAATGGGGCCTCAGTAGTGGAGCCTGCAGCATCTATTACACCACCAACATATTATCCAGTTCCTGGTTAGCCGGGTGTTCAGGAAGAGGTATGTGAGCAATTGCTGCAGTGGCAAGCCCTAGAAAAATTGCCTCAGAACCTTCCTGTAGTCCCGTTCCCCAAAAGGCTTTTAAGATGAACTCAAGGCGCTGCTGTACCGCCCAATTATTGGGGGCACGAAACGTTGTAGTTTGCTCGCAGTGACGGATATGGGCTCTAACAGTGTCTTGCTCAAAATGATGGATTGTGCTGAACACTGCGTCAGTGAATCCACCATAAGACAGCAATTTTTCGAGCAAATAGATGGTGTTTTTTGGATTTGTGTAATCACTCATTTTGTGTTTCCTTTCTTAATTGCTTGAAGATTATTGTGATAACACTAAAAAATTACTTCTTATTTATCATCTCAACTCAAAGGGTAATCGGCACCAGAGTCGCCGCAATTATTAACTAGGTGCTAAAGTACAGTCGCGTTGGCAGTTCGTTTGATATCAATAATTCGCAGTTTTTTTCCACTATTGCCGACAAGGTGCAGAGATACCTCTTCACCGACTCCAGCACCCAATAATGCCTGAGCTAGTGGTCGGCTTTCATTGACTATGCCATTAACAATGTCATCTTTGGCCCGAGTTATTTGAACCGTAACGACATCATCAGGCTTAGACATATCAATGTATTGAATTACGTCACCAACTTCTACTTCATCTGCAGATAGCGTAGTTTCTTTGGTTACTAGTGTTTCATTTTTTTCGACTAATTCATCCTCCCGTGGCAATTCGAAGGCTGTTTCATTTTCAGGGGATGAAAATGACTGAACTTTCCGAGATTCAACGTGAATACTAGTGATGTTACTTTCTGGGCTAGTTGGGTGGATGCCGAATGAGTTCAATGTTTCAATGAGGTCATTGATTACATCTTGCTTATGCAGTACAAACGTAGATGCAAAACATCTCCAAAAGCGCCATCCAGCGCGTTCAAGGATTCTTTGACGTCGCATGTCACTGTCCCATTGGTCAGGGCCATGATACCTGTCGCCATCACACTCGATAGCAAGCCGACTATCAGAGTCACCCTCAACAACCATGTCGATGCGGTAGGCTCCAACAGGGACTTGTGGGGTTACTCGGTATCCACGTTCAATCAAAATGTCGAAAACTTCTCGCTCGAATGGCGATTCACACAGGTCTCTTAAATTTACAATTTCATCTTCAGATTGTAAAAATGGAGCTTGGAAGTGTTGAATCAATTTTGCGCGCAGATGGTCTGCAGGGCTAAGTTCTTCAAGTCCAATACTCCGAACCAAATACATTCTGTCACGTGCTCGCGATGCCGCTACGTTAAAACGTTGAGCCACCATTTCTTGGGTTTGCGCATGCGCATGGCCAATTGAAGCCACCATGGTAAGGAACATGATGTCACGTTCCTTACCTTGGAATGTTCTAGCGTCACCACAAGTGATTTTGTATCGGGTAATGATTTGCTCGCCTAATTCATCGGTCAGCATTTGCATGACCTTATAAGCTTGCTCATTTCCTAGTAGAGAAACAACACCAATCGTTCGACCGTCAAAAGCAGGATTTGAGACGATGGCTTTTATTTCATCAACAATGAATTTAGCTTCTGGTAGATTCACATCTTTGTTGCGATAGCCATCTACGACATGCACATCTACTAAAGGAGGGTCTAGGCGCTCAGATGCTTTTGGAATACGAAGCGGTTTTAATTCGTGACCATAGAACTCACGTTTCGAATACTCAATGATAGGGGCGATGCAGCGGAAATGCTCTCGTAGCATGACCGCACTATTGGCAAAGACCGTTTTAAATAAGTCGTAAATCGAGCGGTCTGGACTCATTTGTGGTTTAAAAATGTCCACTTGCTGAGCAAGAAATCGACTCATTAAACTTCTTATCTTTTCTTCTTCAAGCCCAACACCTTCTGGTGAAACTTGTTTGTCATCGCCAACAATCAGCACTTTTTGGGCACGTAGAATTGCCGGTAGAGCAGTCAAATCGGATTGTGATGCCTCATCAATAATCACTAAGTCGAAACTACCCAGAGATGAAGGTAGTGACTCACAAATCCGGTAGTGCGGCATAATCCAGCAAGGAATAGCACTATTTGCCCTGTTCGCGGCTATTTGTGCATCATGACGATAACGTCCCGCACGAATGCCTGTTCCTTTGCCAATTTTCTTGATTGCCGCTCGATAAGCTTCAAGTGCTGACCGAACATCTGGAGTTGCGTTTTCAGCTAGTTTTAGCCATGTCCGTTTGTTTACAGCCTCTTGGTACAGCTTTGATAGGTCATGTTCCAGTTCTGTTCTAAGCACAGACAATCGTTTTAATTCATGACGTCCATCTATCTGGTCAACAAAATTAACCAGCCGACACAAGCGCCAAACCTCACTCCAGTTGTCTGGAAGTAAAGCATCTGTTGGGCCTGAATGAGATTCAGTCCGTAATTTCTCAGCCCATTCAGCTGCGCCTGAACTTTCAATTAACTGGGTTACTGAACTAACCGTATTTAAGTGAATAGTTTGCCCGTGGACATGGCGTAATTGTTCTAGTAATTGAGACCAATGCTCCTGAATTTGAGCCTCGTTATATTCGGGATTTCCAAGGTATTGATTGAGGAATGTATGAATTTTGCTGGTGATTTCCCCCTCGCAAGCGAAGAGAGCTTTCATAAATGACTCTTTCACTAGCCAAGTTTCAGCCAAGCGCTGGCGTGTCAAATGGTGCTGAAGAATTGACTCTGCTTCAATAAGCGTTTGTTGCGTGTAAGGTGTTTGGCTTGCAGCTAACCACGACGGTAGTAATTGCTTGAGAGCAATAACTGTTTCTACCTCTTCACTAAGGCTCTTTGCTATCTTTTCGTACAAGCTGATTGCGTTGCAGGCCGATAGTAATTGCTCAGACTTAACTTCAAAGCGTGGAATTGAAATTTCGTCAGCCAATGCATTCCAGCGTACCAGTAGTGATTTGCAATGCTGTTGAAATTGAACGAAATTGAGTATGTGTTTCCAGTCATCATCCGATGCGGCACTCACGCCAACAATCGTTATCGTGTCGAGCTGTTTTTTTTGTTCTGATTTGCCAAATAATCCAGCGAACCCAAATGGTTTTTTCCCATTTGCAAGATTCGTGATGGCTTCAATGAGCTCATTGCTTGAGTCAACACCCTCTGGTACTTTGACTGGGCGTGCTAGGAATTTTTTCCTGCTCTCTGAGGCAGATAGAACTTCGACAGTAAGAGCTTTAAATAACTCTAAGACTTCGTAACTATTGTTTCGACGTAGATATTGCCGAAGGCCGGGTTCCCATGGCTCCTGCGCATTTTCAATTTCTTGTAATAAGAGACGAAGATTTGAGACTTTTGATGCAATGGACATTGCAATTTGAATAGTCTCAGGTTTTGTATTAATTAAGGATGGAACTTGCCCTTTGGACTCTTGGTCTTTGAGCTCAGACAGTTTTGATAAGTCTTGATGAACCTGTAATAGTTTTTCGGTTTCTGGAAAGCTCGGGATGGAAGGTATTTTTTTGCCGAGGTAAGCTAAATCAGTACCTAATGCTGCTCTTGCATCACGTAACGCACAAATATCATTGTTGCTAAACTGTGGTCGGTGCTCATTTGCTATGCTCAGGGTATCAGGAAACCACTCAATTTCATTTCTTTGGCGCGCAACTTCTTCAGCCACTTCAACGGGTATTAAGGTCTCATCATCAATTTTAACTTTATCAATGTTGAGTCTGGCCCACGTTGCAATGTCTTTGTCGGCTTTAGAGATGCGGCCATGTAATGAATCTATTTGTCCATCAATTTGTTCAATTTCACGCCGATAAGCAATTCGGTCTATTCGCGTAACTTCGCTGGAGATTTTATTAATTGCATATTCAAACTGCTTCATACCTTCTGCTTCGCTGGTGAGCAGGCTTATTGCTAGCGGGCGAATTGAGTCAGGTAATTTCTCTTGAAGTACCGATAATGCAGGGTCTTTCATCGACGTAACCAATACTCGCTTTCCTAATGCGAGATAATGGCAAATGACATTGGCAATAGTGTGGGTTTTACCTGTTCCTGGAGGTCCTTGAACAACTACGCCATCGTGGACTTCAAGCATTTGAATGATTTGGACTTGCTCATCATTGTATGCTTTAGGGAAATATAGCTCAGAAACTTTACCCCTAACTGCAGCGTCCCCTTGGCTACCACTAACAACGGATAGGCCTCGATAGGACGGAAGAATGACCTCTTGAATGGTGGAGGCAGGCTCCGTGACTAGAGCCTTTACAGCACCAGGTAAAGAGTCCAAATCATCTTGTGAAAGAATTGATTCAAAGCGTTCTAGGTCTTGGACGAGAAGATTATTTGTTCTTGGACGTGCCAGTAAGACCCAAGTATCAGTTAAAACTAGGTTCTCACCTGGCTTTGGAAGTTTTCGGTCGTCTGCAGTTGTTTGTGTTGGCCAATACACTCCTGATGCATCCAAAAATGCCGCCGCAGACTGTAACAAGGGCTCGAATGTACTAGGTTGAAATGGGTTAAGGTTGCTGCCTAGCTCTTCAAAAAAACGCTTACTCGTCTCAACAAGTTTTGCTACACCTGGGTTGTCCATTGAGGCGTAAATGTCGACTTCAAGTCTGGGTTCTGTTTGACGAGGACGAATCTCAATCGCCATCGTTTGCTCATTCAGTGAAATCTCCACCAATTGAGTTAAAAGTGGGTAAGTGATATTTCCTAATGGGCTGGCCCAAACTGCGATACCAACACCCCAGACTAATTCAAGTTGTGAATCTAGCAAGTTGCCCTGCATTTTTTGAGAAAGCAGGAAAAGTTCAGAATAAAGAGCAATACTCTTTCGTATTTCTTTTTCTTTTTCGGCCCAAGGCTTCCAAACAACTTCAATGTATGATTTAAGTTGCGTCTTGACTATTTCTTGCTGAGGATAATCTTCAAGTGCAATTACTATGGAGTCATTAAGTTGATTATCTATTGCTCCATCAATTGCTGCTGAATTTGAACTCTCTGCGGATAAAGCTCCGATATCAATCAGGGTTTTCTTAATTGCGTGCGATTTTAGAGATGGCTCTTTGCTTGGATTGCGTGGTAGCTCAATCCACGCCTCGAGGAGTTTATTTTCGGGTTGTGGTGGCGCACTTTCATGCAGCCTGTCGAGTTTGAGCCAGACTTCGCCATACTCAGAATCATCACCATTGAAAGCGAGCCCAGGAACTCCTAGTACACGTTCTTCCAGCCGACTGAAATCCTTGTGCTGACTTATGTTCTGCAGAGGTGTTTTCTTGAGTTGAGTGGTTTGCTTTGCAAATTCAATAAGTGCAACTAGTCGTTCAGTGTGAATTGTCATTTTTTAGATTCTTATTTAAAATCAAAACTAGCACTATCAAGGTAATGACCACAATCGCAATCCATTTGGCTGCTGAGTTGCCTTGAGTTTTTTGTTGTAAAGCTTGGAATTGGGTCCGCAGAATCCCATGCTTATAAACGGCATCATATGCAACGTGACAATTTGAGCATGACAAATGCTGAACCACCTCTTCAAGGGGGGTTACAAAATTAGCTGTTTTGCAATGCGGGCACTCAACGACTAGACGGTCAGGAATCACTGATTGTGGACTATTTTGTTTCTCTGGTTGAACGGGAGACTTTCTCGGCTCTATAGCAAGTGCGCTAATGAGTTTTTCTACTTCTTTTTTTAGCTCTCGAGCTTTGGGCCTGTTGCGATGCGTCAACTCGTGGTTAATCGAATTTAGTTTGACTAAATCCTCTTGTGATTGAGCAACTAAACTGGTCAATTCATCAATGTTGTGGCGAAAAAAAGGTCTAGAGTTCATTTTATAAATAAATGCGTTAAGTATGCTTTGTCTACGCATGCCTATTCATTAGTCTGAAGGCGTTATGCGATATCAATTTTTGCGTAGCTTGGGGTAAATGATATCTGAAGAAAATGTAAATTATGTTGAGGTTACTCATTATTCCTCTGCTATGCTTCCGACATTTCTGACGCCTTGTCTTGTATTATTCAATCAAGTGGTGAAAGCTTGGCTTTGTCGACTTTGTATGTTTATTGCTGTGGTGATTTGCTGGCTCAAGTGAGTTTTTTCGTGCGCGGCTTGCTAGCTCGTTGGCGTGGCTGAGCGTCACGGGTCAGCATTAAGGGGTCTATTGTCGCGACTGGTGCAATCGTTGCTAGCCAACTCTCACGCCCGAGCACCCGCAGCACCTTGATAAGTGTATTCAGTGATGAGCCATTCCCCAGCTCTAAATTTCTGAGCGTGCGCAGACCAATTCCTGCACGCTCAGCAACGACTTTCTGCTCCCAGTTTTTGCTGATTCGCAAGCGTTTCAAATTTTCGCCCAACTGCTGCTCTAACTCTTCAGGCGTGTGAAGTCTAGAAGTTGCTCTGCTTATTATCTGCATTTTGCTTTCCATGATGAGTTAGGTAACCCATTTTTAATGGGCAGAATTATGCCTTTAGAAATGAAATATGCACTTAAGCGGCGTAAATGTGCCTTTTGTTACGAGGCAAGCTTTTAAGACGCATGGTTGGCAGACAATTATGTGCATATGCCTGGAAATGTTGTTAAGTACCCATGCCAAACTCGCCAAAAAAATCTCCTACATTTGAAAGCGCTAATTGGTACTCAGGTGGTTTTTGTTTTGTCAGCTGAGTTGCAATCCGTAAGTCTTGTACCATGTACCCGACCATGCAGCGGCGTACTTGTAATGTTCTGCTTCCTTCCCCGCCAAGGTACTCGTCCCGGAGAAGGGCAGCTTGATTATCCGGTAGGTCTGGGTGTGCTTGCACTACGAGTTTAACGAATTCAGACCAAGCCTTGTCTATCCGCGCTTCTACGGGGGCTGGGGCCGCATCGAGCGCTGTATGCACTATGCGTCCTAATGCGAAGTCGCGAAAGTCCTTACGCTGTGCACACCATGCACGAACGTGCCATCGACGAGCCGCTCGAACCAGTACATGTGGGTAGACAAGGCGGTCCTGTCCTTCTGGGCTGGCAAGTGAGCGATATCGGATGCGTAGTCCGATGTGTTTGCGACAGGCTTGATTGATGACCGCAAAGAGCTCTGGCGACGGTGGTGCTAAATCAAGTCTTGGGTCTTCTACGCTAGAGTTGATGTGTGAGAAGCCAAGCTTTTGCACAAGGTGCAAGTATTCGTCGGGACTATTGCCGGCCAGTCTTGGTTGAAACGACTCTGTGGCTGTGATGGGGGCGTACGGCGTCGCTCTCGTGACTGTATCCGTGAACTCAGCTAAGAACATAGCCAACATCCGGCTAGCCTGTACCGACTGAATGCCGAAGACTTCACGAAGTCTACTGTTATCTATTTCTCCTTCCCAACGAAGAAGCACTTCCATGTCCCTTAAGCGAAGTTGAGCCGGGGTGAGTGATGTTTGCATATTTTTATCTTGCAAGATAAGTTATCCTTCAAGATAATACTACAAAGCGTAAGATTTTGGTAAATTCAGAGATGAGGTAAATTAATTTTATGCTGTCTGAAAAATTGCCAAAGGCAATGAATACATCCGTTGAATTCCCTGTTTTCTTCGAGGCTGAGCGTCAGCGTTTCTTTCGGCCCCTGAATAATTCTCGCAGGGAGCTTGTTGCTGGGTGTCTAAGGGCTTTATATGACCGATTACACGGCCCCATTGCCGACTATGCTCACAACCTTACGCGGGATGCTCTAAGAGAGCTCCTTCTCCCTGTCGTTCGGCAGTATCAAAGCATCAAGGCACATGAGGATGGTGACGATGAGTTGAGTGGCGCTGAAGCAGATGACCCGCAGGTACTTGTTGGTATGGTCATCCGGCTACTGTTAACCGATGGCTGGTTGGAGCAGTTTGCTGACCGTGCCGGCCTCGTAACAGCTTTCCGATTTTCTCGTCCAGGGAAGTTGTTCGCAGAGGCGCTTTGGTCGTTGGACCGACCAAGCCGAAGTCGACAACGGAACATGCGAGGTTGTCGCAACGCTCTTGACGCGGCGTTGTCCGACAGAGGTGACGCGCACGACTTGGTTGATGCCTATGAGTATGCTGAGAAAGTCATCGAGGATTTGACCGATGGCATCGACTATTTTCAAGAATTAGTCCGGCATCTGATGCAAACTGCCTCGATGCAAACTCAGTGGAGTGAGTTTGTTGAGTTCCTAGACCGCTTCCAACGAGACTATTCAAAGCAACTCACTGCAGACAACGCAACGCTAAACCGACAAGCTATCGTGCAAAAGCTGGAGCGGCTTCGTCTTGTCCCCGAGGCCAAATTTAAGCGAATGGATGAGCAGTTGCGAGATGTTGCACATTGGGCCTTACAGGAGCACGTCGGGAGCTCAGTCTTTGACTGGCTCCTAAACCGCATCGAAGACATTGTTGATGCTGCGTGCCAATCTAAGCAGCCTGGCTTTCTGAAAGCGATGGAGACTTATCTCAAGCGGGTCAATGGCTTGGCATTGCAGTCAATGATGCTGCGCTCTGGCCAGAATCGCCATTCTTACCTTGCAGCTATACAGAAGGTTGCTGAAGCATCTAGGGAGCAACAGGACCTGCTGCTCTCTCACATAGGGCAGTTCTTGGCGCCTGCGGAAGTTCGGCTATTGGACCCTTCAAGTTTCAAACTCCGAACCGCTGCCCAACGTCGTAAGTCGGTCACCATTTCTGTTCGACCGCGTCCTTCCCGTGAAGAACGCTTGGCCGCAGCCATGGCCCGTGCCGAGGCGGAAGCTTTCTCCATCCCCAACGAAGAAGTGGCCCAATTGCTTCGGCGTGACCTACGTACTTTTCAGCAACCCATTCGTGTTTCTGCTCTACCAACAGCTACTGCCCGAGACATCATTCGAACCATGCAAGCTGTAGAGACTGTTAGAAGTGAGGTTGGCGCAGATATGTCCGTTATAAAACTCCACACCCGCTTGGATAATGAACTCTACAGCGGCAATGACTACGAGATTGATTTTAAAAAATGAGCCTTCTTTCTTGCCTCAACGAGCAACTCACCATTGCCAATATCAAGCCCGAGCGATTTCGAGAAATCATCAACCGCCTGATGGCCCAGGGCGCCATAGTCCGTGATGAGGACCGGATTGAGCAGCTACTGTATGACGATGCAAGGCGCGTCGAGGATGTGCTGGAAGACTATTTCGATATCGCCGGCTTCCGTTTGCACCACGACAGTAATAACCAGTTCTATCGACTCTATTTGGCGGGCGCTGTAGTAGATGGTTTACCTGAGGACACCCTAGAGCCAACACCATCGCTGCGGGCTCGAGTCTCGCCTGACTTTGTTGCTATGGCCCTTGCGCTGCGCTTCATGTACCAAAACAAGCTCAATTCAGGCGATATCCAGCCGCAGGGTGAGGCACTGGTGAGCTTTGAGGAAATCGCAGCTACCATGCAGACGCAATTGAAGCGTCCACTCCCGAACGGCATAGGCGATAAGATGGCTTTGCTTACCGAGTTGAAGCGGCATCGCATACTTAGCTACACAGCAGAATTCTCAATTTCGGACGAAGATGCGCTGCTCGCTATCCGGCCAACCATCTTGGGCATAGTGTCTAACGACTCGCTAGCTGTTGCTCTCGAAACAGGAGGCATTGTTGACCAAGAAACTTCTATAGAGGAGTTAGAACAATGAAGCTCGACCATTTGGTGCTTGTGAACTGGGGGCAGATGCAGCCCGGCAACTACGAGCTGGGCAACATGACGCTACTCTCTGGCTCAACAGGGGCGGGCAAGTCGACGATGCTCGATGGACTCCAAACCATCATGACGGCAGCCTATCAAGGTATCGTGGCCTACAACCCTGGCCAAGAGGAAGTCCAGCAAAATCATCGCCGTGGCAAGTCAAAACGCACCCTTGAATCTTTCGTGGTTGGAGCCGAGTACAGCCTCTTTTCTCGACCGGCAGGTGCTCAGGGCTACCTCGCTGCGGTTTTTCGTCCGGGGCCTGAGGACGGGGCGGCTAAGATGTTTACTGCACTTGTAGCAGCTTCGGCGCGCGTGGACGGCTCAGGAGAGCGGCGAGGCGCGAAGCTGGAGCGTCTCGTACTGGTTATCGTCGAGGATGTTGCACTGTCGGTTGAACAGTTCTTTGAAGATATGGACCAAGGCATCTGTGTGCCGGTTGAAGACATCGTTAAGCGCTTGACTGCTAAGTATCCCAAAGTTATTACCTACGATGACCATAAGCGCGACTACCTCTGCGGCCTGTATGGACGATTCCGCGGGCGTATCTCCATTCCTTGGGAAGAGGCACAAAACGCGGCCCGGGCATGGTCACAATCGATTGCCTACAAGCCCATTGGTTCAGTTCACGACTTGGTACGCGATGATATTCTGGAGTTCGATGGCAAACAGCTGCAGGAGAGCATCGCTCGCATCAGTGACCTGATGTGTCAGGTGACAAATCTGAAGGTTGAAGGTAAGCGCATTGAAGTGACCGTCACTCGACTTCGCGAAATAAAGGAAGACATCGTCAAGACGACTGTTGCCTTCGAAGAGCAGGTTCAATTTGACTTGCTCCTGGCCAAATTGCAGCTGGCCGCGGACGAAGAGCGCATCGTATCAGAGCGGGAGAAAATCTCGGAAGACAGCACATTGGTCGAGCAGTGCAAGCTGAAGGCCAATACCGAAGGGCAGTTGAAGCATAACGTTGATAGCAGCCGCATTGAAATTGCCGCTAAGTTGAGCGGCATCCCGGCCCACACCGAGAAGGAGACTTTGGACGAGCGTCTTGAACGGGCGACTTCGGCCGCCCGCGGCAAACTTTCCGAATTACAGGTAGGACTCCTAGGCGCTGCACATATCAAGAATGCCGGCGACACTATCGTCAAAAGGCCAGTGCCGGAGCAGTTCCCGAAGCTCCTTGCAGCTGTGGATGCCGTGGGCAAGGCTCTCGCCGCAACCAATGTAGACAGGCTGGATGGATTGCTCAACGCCGTAGCAGATGCGAACCGAGACAACCTTCTATCCATCGAGAAGCTGCTTCAGCTCGCTCCTGCGTTTGACGGCATCGAAGCCGGTCTGGGCCAACTGTACAACTCGCTGGTCGGAACTGAGGACAGTGTACTCATGGCTGTTGCCGCCGAATCTGAATCGCTTGGGCTGCGCATCGAGACAGCGAAGAAAGCCCGCGGCGAGTTGGCCGAACGCAAACAGCGCCTTGCGGCTGGTGCTGGTAACTACAACCGCGACACCATCATAGCGCTTGAGCGCATCCGGGAGCGACTGCCTGACGCGGGCGTCCAAGTGTTGTGTGACCTCGTCGAGCCGGTGTCCGAGGAGTGGCAAGGCGCCATTGAGGGCTACATGGACGGCGCTCGCTTCAACCTCATAGTCAAACCGGATTGGGAAGCTCGTACGATAGAATTCTTGCAGTCTTGGGGTTCCCGGTCGAAGGTTGTTCAAGGCAAGCGGTGCCTAGACCGGGCGGACCTGTCGCGCGTACCCGGTAACTCAATCATTCACGAGTTGCGTACTGACCATCCTATTGCTCGGGCCTACCTCATTGAGCAGTTTGGCTCTGTTGTGAAGGTTTCGGACGCTGAAGAACTCCGGCAGACGTTGCGTGGTGTTACTAAGGATGGCAAAGGCAGCGGTGCAATGACTATGTTTATTTGCGAACGTCGAGACTTCGTCCTAGGTCGAAAGGCACGAGAGCGGGCGTTGCAGGACACTACTAAAAAGCTCGGCGATGCCGACAAGGAAATCGATGTTCTGGATTCCTCGAAAGACATTCTAGAGGGGGTCCGTAAATTGTTAGCAGGGCTGAGGGAACCAACATTCGATGCAACTCCTTTGGCTCTTTATGCTGGTGACCTTGATGCCACCAGACGGTCGCTTTCGCAGCTCGATTTGACTGAGGTCGAACAACTGCGGTCAGAACTTACTAAACTGGAAAATGCCATAGATAAGCACGACGAGCAAATCGAATTAGCCAAAGAGGCCGCCACGCTAGCTGAGCAGCGCATCAAGGCTGCAAAAGAAATGATTGAAAGTATCAACGCAGGTAGGGATGCTCGATTACAAGAACGTGATAAACAGATTTCCCGCCTGAAACAAATCTGCGAAGCCAACACGGAAAAGACATACACCGTGATGGCCCAAGAGGTCGACGACCTCATTACCTCGCAAACGTACGATGTTCCCGCTGTGCGTACTCGGCTAAGTCATCTGCGCACCCAACCAGACAAGCTTTTGGGCGACGTGCGTGAGAGGCTTGCGGAGTACAACGCTGCTGTTCAGACAGACGAACGATTTCAGTCCGCGCTGCCGCACCTGACAGATGCAACGTCCTTCGACCCCTACTATGGTCCCTTGGTCATCCTTGGCCGCTCAGTTAGTACGCTTCATAACGAGCTCGAAAGCATCGGCCTGTATAACAACCGCGTTAAGGTTGAGGAGGCAGAACGCTCCTTCCACGACGTCTTTACCAAGCAGTTCTGTGTTGAAATCAAAAGCAAGGTCGACGAAGGCGTACGCATGCTGCGTCAGTTGAACATTGAGCTTGAGAAGCTGAAGTTCGGTACAGACCGTTTCAACATCGACTGGTCGAAGTGGGAACCCGAGTTCCAGGAATATTATGGCTTCTTCACCGCTGTCGCCGAGTTGGCGGATTCACCAGAAACAGTTGATTTGTTTGGTGAAACGGAGCTTTCTCCCAAGCATATTGAAGTCCGTGACCGCCTAGTCAAGCTACTCCTAGACCAAGACCATGACAGAGCTGGGCGTGAATTGCTGCGAATCGCGGACTACCGCAACTACCGACGCTACGAAATCTGGAATGACTCGGACAGCGGCGGCCGCATCGCTCTGTCGACATGGGGCACGGGTTCTGGTGGCCAGCTGGAGACACCTGCGTACATTGTTCGTGCCGCCGTCGTAACCAATCGCCTGCGCCTTTTCGAGAAGGGAGCAAGCTTGAAGTTGCTTGTAAGCGACGAATCCTTCTCTCGCATGGACGAGTCGCGCGCACGTGCCGTCCTACGGTATCTGCGAGACAGCATGGGGTTGCAGCTGATTAGCGCCATGCCGACCAAGCATGTCGGCGCATTGCGCCCCGAGTTCGACCGCGAGTTCAGTTTCAGCCGCATGAATGTTCCAGACAATGGTGAAATTGATTTCGTATCAGAGTGCGACGAGCGTATTTATAAAAAGGACCGCATGCGTGAAGTTTGGGAGGCTCAGCGTCAAGATGTCCGCGAACAAGCCAAGCAGCTATTTGAGGCGGCTGAGCTTGAAGCACTAATGGGCGAGGCAAAGTGATGGACCAACCGCGTGGGGTGGAATCGGCACCCGTTCAGCAGCTTTTGAACTTGCTTGTAGACCGACTCGATTCAGCTGAGCAGCGAGGAAGTGCTGGCGTTAAGTCTATTGCCCTTGGCGAGCGAACTTGGCCAGCTCTTTATATGGCTCATCGTGAGTCCGAGAAAGAAAACCTGTGGGAGCATATTATCGAGTTGAGCTGTTGGGGCTGGCTCGTAGTTAAGCCGGAAGTTGCTACCCGCTCGCGGTCGGGTTATGCCGATTCACCGCGTGTTACCGTTGCGAACATTTTAGAGGTGCGAAAAGCCGTTGGTCGTTCAACCCGAATCAAGTCAGCGGTAGAGCGCTGGCGCGAAGCGGTGCGTGAAGGACTTCATGGCACTGATGAGGTCAAGGCCGCAGTGTCTGAGTTTTGTATTGATATGCCCGACCGCTCAATGGCCGAAGTTGTTGAGCGATTGAATGTGCTCCCCTCGCTTGTTGGTAAGGAATTATTGCTTCGCGAGGTGTCCTCTCAGCTGTTCTGGGGTATGTCTAAGGTCTTGGACAAGCGGCAAGGGCTTGTAGCTGCTGTATTAGGTGTAGATGAATGCCCCTTTCCAGAGTCTCCAATTCAGTTGCAGGTGTTTCTGCCTGAATCGGGCTACCATGGGGTGCTTTTCATCGAGAACCTCATGTGCTTCGAACGCGCCATTCGCTCTAAAAGTTCGGCTTTCGACGGACTAGCACTGGTCTACGCATCAGGCTACAAAGGCGGCGCTCAACGGCTTCGAACGCATGATGGTTGCTCACTCTTTTACTCGACGCGTGGTGGTTTCAGACAAGACCTTCGAGCGAGCTTCGAAGCTTGGCTGTTTAGCAAGGATGTTATTCCTGCCTTTTTCTGGGGGGACCTTGATTGGTCCGGCATGCGTATTCTGTCTGTTATGCGCACAACTTTTCTCGAACTTGCGGCTTGGGAGCCAGGTTATTGCCAAATGTTGGCTGCTCTCATAGGAGGAAATGGACATGCACCAGAAGCAGCTGACAAGCAAGGACAAAAGGCGCTAGATTTTTCTGGTTGTTTCTACGCGGATACCTATCTGTTACCAGCGCTACATTCCTACAAGAAGTTCGTGGACCAAGAGCAAATCAGGTTCTAGTAACTGACTAAACCCGTGTAACTGCAGGTCGTATCTAATATTCAACAGCCGGTGTACCCGCAGTTTTACTTTGTCTGATGCTGAAAACGAGTCAGTATGTCGATTGTTCCCGGCGATAGCTTGTGAGCTGCACCTGCCGGATTTCCTGCATGAAAGGCCAGGGCGGCGGCATCGTCTCCGGCGACTGGATTGCCGTCGGCTTCGGCAAGAAAAACTTGGTGAATCGTGGTGTTAGATTCGTGCTCAAACACAAATCGTAAGGATGTCGCTATGAGACTCGTTTCTTCATACAGCTCTCTGGCCGCAGCCATAATCGCTAATTCGCCACGTTCAATGTTGCCCCCGGGCAGTAAAGCAATGCCGCTATGAGTGAACGTTAACAGAACCGCATTATCTCGCAGCAAAATCACTGTAGCGCGCTGGCGCTTGGGCTTATTTTTTAAAGCTGTAGTCATGTTTTTCCTTTGGTGCTTATAGAGCATGTTGTTGTCATTGTTGGGTATCTGACGGATAGATATGCAGCTCTAGCAACCGTTGAGCGAGGCGAAAATTCGTTTGGAACTTGCGAATCCAAAAAGTGAACGCTACGTTGAAACACTGGGTACATTCTCGCCCAATTAGATGTGAATTTTAAGGACATTTTGCTTATCCGCTAAGTGCTAGCTCCGCTCGGCCCTATTTATGAAAGGGTATTGAAAGGAGTTGGCGAAATGTTACCTTCCTCGGTATATCTAGCAGCAGCGTTAAATTTCTGGTTTGTAGCGTATAGGTGTGAGCTGACTAGGGACTTCAATGCTCTGAACTTCAAGCGCAGCCAGACAGGAAAACAGGAATGCTGCGGTAAATTTCTTTCGGTTGATTTTCCGGTTTATCTGGTCCGGCGTTTCTTCGATGCCAAATTGCTTAAGCAAGCTAGACAGTTTTTTGAAACTCACTTTCCTTCTTTTCATCTCCGCGCGAAGCAGTTCATACGCACGGTCTTCCCAAGGCTGGAGTGCTGCCTCCGGCCGCAGAGCAACGGCTTTCATTGGCCGAACATCTCGCACGTCGTCACTCATTATCTGTATCCATCTGACCCATTCTCACTATTTTCAGTCATTAGCGACCGATTTGTAAATCATGTAGCCACCGCAACACTAGACGTCTTTATCACCTTTAATTTGTTGATAAAGAAATGTTGAGCAAAGAAGAAATTACTGAGCTTTTTGATAAGCTCGGTATCCCCGACAAAAGCCGTACCTTGGCTTTAAAGGCACGGATTGAAGCGCCAGTGCGCGATGTCAAATCGTATGCTGGTAATGTCATCACCATACTTTCAAGTCGCAAAATGGGCTGTGAGATTGCGACAGAAAGCAGGCACATCGAGTTTGCAGCAGCGGTTGACCATGAGTTTGATAGTGACGTCTTGGAGTATTACGCCCAGCCTGCTGAACTTAAACTCGAATTGATTGATACAGCCACT
The DNA here is from genome assembly GCF_000799095.1 of Chitinibacter sp. ZOR0017. Classification (NCBI taxonomy): domain Bacteria; kingdom Pseudomonadati; phylum Pseudomonadota; class Betaproteobacteria; order Neisseriales; family Chitinibacteraceae; genus Chitinibacter; species Chitinibacter sp. ZOR0017. Next base: position 63,251 of record NZ_JTLG01000044.1, read on the forward strand.
GGCGAAATCAAAAGCATAAAGCATACGCCGGACTTTTTGGTTATCACTGAAGACGGCCTCACTTTTGAGGAGTGGAAATCTGAAGCAAAACTGATACGTTTAGCTGAAAAATATCCATATCGTTACAGCCAGACTGCGGATGGCGACTGGTATTCCCCTCAGATTGAACAACAGCTTGCCGAACTAGGTTTTCACTATCGCATACGAAGCGAAAAGTCGATTCCACGCCGCCGCGTTGAAAACTTGTTGCATCTCGCGGACTACTTTCATCCTGGTTGCGAACCCCCAGATGAACATGAGTCTGCTCGTTTGCTTGCGGCACTTCGCGAGCATGGCTCACTTTATTTTAGTGAGCTGCTCTCTGCTCCGTTTTGCTTTTCTGCTGATTTACTCAATAAAGCGATAGCGGACCATTTAGTCGCGGCAGATTTAGATAATGAAAAAATAGCGGATATACGTCATTTTCGCTTATATCGCGACAATACATACCGGGACTTTTGTTGCGGCCAAGTTGCGCATCGAAATGTTTTGGGTATTGAACATTTTGTGCTCGATATCAAACCTGGCCTGCGGTTTGAATTTGACGGTAAACAGCTAACGATTGTATTGGCTGGTGAACAAGAATTGGTTTGCCAGAGTCATGACGGTCAAAAATGTAATTTATCCCGTGAGTGGCTGTTCGATGCTTTTGAGCGCGGAGCCGTTAAGACGATTTCTGACCCCGCGAATAGTCTGCTGGATGTCAGTCGCTTTTCCGAAGAAGAGCTCAAATGTGCTTTGCAACGACAAGCAATTTTGCAAAACGGTGTCGTCTCTCAGTACGCTAGCGAGAGAACTAAATTTCGTTGGAGAGCTAAGCAAGACGAAGTTGCTGCAAATGGCGGAAACGAAATACTCGCGCTTGTTCCAAATACAGCTGCGCGTGGGAATCGAAGCGCGCGATTGTCAGATGAGCAACTAAGCACGATACAAAGTGTAATTGAGCAAGACTGGCGTAATAATCGCGCCATCAATTTCAAAGCATGTCATCGAATATTAATCGATATCTGCAATCAAAAAGGGATTCAACCTCCATCATATCCAACTTTAATTTCTTTCATCAAAAGTGAAGAAACGAATCAAGATGTTCGAGTTCGCCACGGAAAACGAATGGCAACCCAACAAAGTGAATTTGTATCGACACTTATGTTAGATACGCCCATTCACGGAAGTCGAGCATTTCAGTACGTACACATTGACCATACGCAGCTAGATATCGAATTGATTTCTAGCCGGACCGGCAAGCCGCTTGGTCGGCCCTGGTTATCCTTTGCGATTGATGCATTCTCACGGCGCATTGTTGGGTTTTATCTAACCTTTGACCCACCGTCATACGTTTCAGTGATGATGATTGTTCGAGATATGGTTCGTCGTCATAACAGACTGCCTGAATTTATCGTCGTAGATAATGGCAAAGATTTTGCGTCCGATGCATTTGAATCTTTTTTGATGATTATGGGGGTGCATTTGCGCTTTCGTCCCGCAGGGCAACCCCGCTTTGGTTCAGTGCTCGAGCGAATTTTCGGCCGTATTCATACCGAATATATTCATAACTTGGCGGGTAATACGAAAGCAACAAAAAATGTTCGTATGACAACGGGCAAGCATTTGCCGGTCAATTTTGCTGAATGGACTCTTGAGTGCATGTACTTTGGCGTTGAGCACTGGTCTATGCAGTTTTACGACCAGGAAACCCATCCTGCTACAGGACTTTCTCCACGTGAAGCCTTTCAAAAAAGCTTGCACGAAAGTGGTGCTCGGCCTCAGCGCCATATCTCATTCAATCAAGATTTTTTGATTGCAACTTGTCCGCCTGTTGACCGGAAAGGTACGCGCTCAGTGAATCGGCAGACAGGTGTAAAAGTGAATCATTTGCTGTATTGGCATCCGATTTTTCGTGACCCCAAAGTTGCGGGGCAACAGTTTCTCGTGAAAGTCGACCCTTGGGATGCGGCAACTGTTTTTGTCCGAGTAAATGGGGCGTGGGTTCAAGCGACTTGCCGAATGTTGTCTGACCTGCGCCAACTTACTCATGCAGAGTGCGCAGCATTGAGCGAAGAATTCACTCAACGACATAGCACTAACTTCACTAATTCTGCTGCTGCACATCGCCTACGTGAATTCATGCAGGTTTTTACACCCGAAGGTGCACTGGCTGATGCGATGGAACGTCAGAGCGAAAACGCTAGTCTGTATGGCGCTTTGGAATTTGGCGGTGTCCAGCCGCAGAAAAATCACACCCTAACTCGCTCAATTGGCAGTTCTTCATCATTAAAAACAACTAATCAGGCTGGCACCGAGATGCCAGCGTTCGAGACGCGCTCTGACTCATACGACGACCTGCCTGATTTTGACTCACTATAAGAATAATCATTATGCAACCCACTCTTTCTAAAATTTCCAATCCAGCGATTCAACTTCAGCAGTTGCGAATCAAGCATAGTCGAATCGACGAAGTGCTGACTGAAGTAGACACCCTTATTTATCCGGGTAACCAAGACAGTATTTTGGTCATTGGGCCAACGGGCGTTGGCAAAACTATGCTGGCAAAACATATGCGCGATTCGGCTATTCAGGCCGCAGCAAACGAGATGCAGGCTGATGCAGGGCATATTCCTGCAGTGTATGTTGAAGCACCGGCTTCGGGTGAAAAGGAATTTCCCTGGCGCCTCTTTTTCCAGCGAATTCTGGCTCAATTGGAAGGGGATGTGAATTTGCCCAAGGTGCATTATGGGATTGACGCGGTAAGTGGCCGATTGGTTAAGCCTCGTGGCCAACCCATTAATTCCTTGGCGGCTTTGCGTACTTCCGTTGAACGAGCTCTGAAAGAGCGAGGCACTCGTTTTTTAGTTATTGATGAGGCTGCCCACATTATTCGTCAGTCGAGTAATCAGCGACTTTGCGTTCAGCTTGATACGTTGAAATCACTTACAAACGCCTGCGGTACACAAATTGTGCTAGTTGGAAGCTATGACTTGTATCCATTAGTTTCACTGTCAGCACAGCTTGCTCGACGTTTGCATGTATTACATTTTGAGCGCTATCGTAAGGACTCCGATGCCGATATTCGTGCTTTCAAGGCATGCATTCGTAGTTTTGAAAGAACTTTGCCAGATTTATGGGAAGGGAAACTCTTACCCCATGCTGATGCTCTTCAAGAAAATACTCTGGGTTGTATCGGAACGTTAAGTTCGGTTTTGACCCGGGCTGCTGTGTTGGCACAACAAGCTGGCAAATGGTCTGATGACATTTTGCGTCGAGCACTTCTTACTGAAGCGCAGCATAAGCAAATATTGTCTGAGACTCTCGACGGTGAAATGGCAATTAACCCAAGTTTGACTCGTACTTTTGCAGAAGTAAAACCTAAGCAATTCGATAAACGGAGTGCCGCATGATGTTAGCTAATCCACGCTCAACCTTGCATGCACTCCGGCCAATCGGCGTCGGTAGTGCTGACATTGAAAGCTTAACAAGTTATCTGTGCCGGTTGGCTGTTTCACACAGCGTTTCGTTGTCATCATTGGCGAAATTAATAGCTGATACGATTCAAGAAACGCTCAGAGAAGATTTTGACTGGCATGAGCGGCAACTTTCGGGGATTAGCTCAACAGCACAAAGTTGGGCGAGTGCAATTTCCATGTTGACCGGTGTTGGCGCGCTTGACAGGTTGACACTCAATACTTGGGCGCAAGTTATTCCAGCCAAGGGATTGATTGCTAAGAAAGTGCAGTGGTGTCCTGATTGTTTCCGTGATGATATCAAGGATGGCCATACGCCATACTATCGTCTGAGCTGGCAAATTGGTGCCGTAACAGTATGCGACAAGCACCATCGACCATTGATTTCAGCTTGCCCAGACTGCGGTCGTGTTAATCAACGTTATAAAGCTTGCTACGTGGTCCCCGGCTGGTGTTCTCACTGCGGATGTAGCTTGGCTGAGCATGACGCACAAGATTTAGGAACAACCAACGAAGTTAAGCCAGAGGCAATGTGGATTGCTCGTCAAATTGGCTTGTTATTAGAACGCCAATCAAGTCAGCAGCATACCCCATGCCTAGCAACAGTACGGGAGAATATTCGTACGATTGTTGCAGGGCTCGACCATGGTATTGGTGCGAATTTTGCGAAACGAATTGGAGTGAGCAAATCAGCTGTTCACTATTGGCTCAGTGATGGAGGGCTACCCACGCTGAATCACTTGCTACAAATAACAGCACATGCCGGCGTTTCTTTGCCAGATTTGTTAACTGAACCATTAAAAAACTGGACGCCACCTATTGCCCACCCGCAAATAGCATTAGACCTTGTCCATATGAACAAAGAACGGGAGTCGGCGCGAGTTTTGGACTGGGAGAAAATAAAAGCGGAATTAATGGCTTTTGCTCGTTTACCGGTTCCAATCAGTGTTGCTGAAGCGGGGAGACGGCTGGCAATTGATGACCGATACTTATATCTACAGGCCAATCGAGAGGCGCGTGTGCTTGGTGAGCGTTGGAAACAGTATGTTGTCAGAAGAAAGCACTTGGCAATGCTTGAAATAAAACCAACGCTAGAATCAGCATGCCGTGAAATTATCGAAGAAGGCCGCTCCATTAATCTTCGCGAAATCGAGCGAAAAGTACCGCATGAAATTCTAATGAGAGTTGAGCATCTCTATGATGTTCTGAATGAGGTAAAGGAAGGGTTGGGCGTGAGCTGACGCCAACAGCACTTAAAGTAAAAAAGCCGACTCTATGTCGGCTTTTTTGTTGCTTACCCTAACTAGTAGCTATCTTCGGTGGTATCACATTTTTACAATAAAGCATAATGTGGCACTTCGAAGAATAAAGCATAAAGTGGCATTACTGCCACTTTATGCTTTACGCCACATGAATAATCAGGGCTTTTTTATTGAGTATTGGTGGAGGTGGGGGGAGTTGAACCCCCGTCCAGAAGCACTCTACAGTGAGTTCTACATGCTTAGTCTAGCCATTTGGATTTAACACTGAGTCACGCCGACCGACAGGCTTGAACAGTGCGAGTTACCTTAAGTTTAACCCCCGGCCAAGTAACCCGACCTGAGGCGATCCCATCTAAATGACTCTACTGCTGGTTTGACCCAGCCCGCCCGATGGGCCTTGCGGTGTAGAGTCTAGCTTAAGCAGCTAGAGCGTAAGTTTCGTCGTTTGCGACTATTTTGGTTCAGTGTTTTACGGGTAGTCTGAGAACCCGGCATGCCCCCATCCGCTTTGCAACCCCTGTCGAAACCATGGCACCCCCGGTTCGAGGTCTTCATGCGGCATGAAGAAAATGGATTGTAACCCGAATTAGTCTAAATGAGCCAGCAATTCCAGCGGATGCGCGATGGCCAGATCGGCGCCCCAGGCTTCGGGCTGGTCGGTAGCGCTGATGTAGCCATAGCGCGCCAGTACGGTGGTCATACCCACTTTGCGGCCCGCTTCGATATCGCGCTCGGCATCGCCCACATACAGGCATTCGGCTGGATCTAGCCCTAACTCGGCCGCGGCATGCAGCATGGGTTTGGCATCAGGCTTGGGTATGCCTACGGTATCCCCGGAAACGCAGGTCTGCGGCGGGATAGGGAGGGGGAGTAATTCCACCAGCGGATCGGTAAAGCGCATTGGCTTGTTGGTGATAATGCCCCAGGCCAGCCCACGAGCATGAATGCCCTCGATCAGTTCGCGTATGCCGTCAAACAGCGTGGTTTGCCCGCAGAGGTCTTGCTCGTAGTGATCGAGAAAGCGCGCGCGTAATTCGGCAAAGCGCGCATCGGCGGGCGTTACGCCAAAACCCAGCTCCAGAAGGCCGCGAGCGCCGTGGCTGGCCAGTGGGCGAATGGCGCTGTAGGGCTGGGCGCTAATGCCTTCTTCGGCCAGCAGGCGGTTTAGTGCGGCGCCCAGATCGGGGGCGGTGTCGGCCAGCGTGCCATCCAGATCGAACAACACGCCACGTATCGGTTTAGACATGGGCTTTCCTTGTGGCCACCAGATAGTTCACATCGGTATCGTCGCCCAGTTTGTATACATCGGTGAGCGGGTTGTAGCTCATGCCGGTGAGGGCCACGGTATCAAGGCCGGCCGTGCGCGTCATGCGCGCCAGCTCCGATGGTTTGAGGAATTTGCTGTATTCATGCGTGCCGCGCGGCAGCATATTCAGTACATACTCAGCGCCCACGACGGCCAGCAAATACGCTTTCGGGTTGCGATTGATGGTAGAGAAAAACACCCAGCCGCCCGGCTTGACCAAGCGGGCGCAGGCGGCAACCACGCTGGCTGGCGAGGGCACGTGCTCCAGCATTTCCATGCAGGTGACCACATCAAAGCTTTCCGGGCACTCTTCGGCCAGCGCTTCCACTGGCACTTTGCGGTAATTGAGCGTCAGGCCGCTGTCGGCGCCGTGCTCTAGGAGGTGCAGCTTGGCGACTTTCAGCGATTTATCGGCCAGATCAATGCCGGTGACGTCGGCGCCATGCTCGGCCATGCCTTCCGATAAAATGCCGCCGCCGCAACCCACGTCCAGAATCTTCAGCCCCGCCAGCTCGGCATTTTGCCCGGCGTGTTGGGCAATAAAGCCCAGCCGCAGCGGGTTGATGTCGTGCAGCGGTTTGAATTCGCTGGTTTTGTCCCACCATTTGTGGGCCAGCGCAGAAAACTTGGCGATTTCTGCTTCGTCAACATTGATGTGTTCGGTGGTTTGCTCTGGGGTATTGCTCACAATGCTAATCCTTATAAGGTCTACGCGCGTATACCTGCGCTAATCTTGCTTTGCCATTGTCGTGCTTTGGCCTGAACTTGCGCCAGATTCAAACTTTGGTGCTGGCCGTGGCGATACACGGCGCGGCCAGCAATCCAGACATCGCTCACCTGCTGGCGATCGGCGGCGTACACCAGATGCGAGACCGGATCGTAACATGGCTGGGTGCCCACCGCGGAAAGATCCACGGCGATCAGATCAGCTTGTTTGCCAACTTCCAGCGAGCCCAGCCGATCTTCCTGCTGCAAGGCGCGGGCGCCATTGAGCGTGGCCATTTCCAGTGCCTGCCAGGCCGGAATCGCTTCCGGATCGCCGCTTTGCCCTTTGGCCAGCAAGGCCGCCAGCCGCAACTCGGCCAGCATATCGAGTTTATTGTTGCTGGCTGCGCCATCGGTGCCAATGCCCACATTCACACCGGCCGCCAGCTGCGCCTGAATTCGTGCCAGCCCCGAGGCGAGCTTTAGATTGCTGGCCGGGTTGTGCGCAATATGCACGCCTTTTTTTGCCAAGAGCGCGATCTCGCTATCGGTGGTGTGCACCATGTGGGCCGCTACCAGCGGGCTATCCAAGAGGCCCAGCCCGGCTAACCGCTCTAGCGGGCGCACGCCGTATTCTTTCTGGCTGGTGTTAATTTCATCCAGTGTTTCGTGGATATGGCAGTGAATGCCGAGATTAAGTTCATCCGCGAGGGTGATTACGCGCTGGAAGGTGGCATCGCTGACCGTGTAGGGCGCATGCGGTGCGAGGGTGAATTGCAGCAGTTTTTCGCCGGTAAATTCGGCCTGGCTTTTTAATGCTTTGCCAATGTAATCATCGGCATTGCTGGCATAGGGGGTGGGGAACTCGAGAATCGAGCAGCCTATGGTCATGCGAAAACCGCTGGCCAGTGCTGCGCGGGCCACGGCGCTGTGATGGAAATACATGTCATTACAGCTGGTGGTGCCGCCGGCAATCATCTCGGCAATCGCCAGCTGCGTGCCATCAAACACAAAATCATCGCTGACATGCGCGCCTTCGGCCGGCCAGATGTGTTCTTGCAGCCAGCGCATCAGTGGCAAATCATCGGCATAACCGCGCAATAGCGTCATGGCCGAGTGGGCGTGCAGATTAATCAGCCCGGGTAGCAGTGCATGTTGGGGTAATTCGTGGTGGCGCGCCGCGGGATAGGCGGCAATGGCTTGTTCGCGCGGCAAAATGGCGCTGATTCGTTCATCAGTGATGACCAATGCATGCTCGGTCAGTACGGTGTGGCGGGGAACTACCGGAATTAGCCAGCGCGGAAAGAGGATATCGGTCGCCATGATGAGCTCGAAAAAGCAGATGGCTTATTTTATCAGGCTGGCAGAGGGCCTGAAATGCAAAAAGCCGACCAATCGGTCGGCTTTTCGCTAATTCGGAAAATTCCGAATTATTTAGCAGCTTCAGAAGCAGCAGAAGCTTCAGGAGCAGCAGCAGCTTCAGAAGCAGCAGAAGCTTCAGCAGCTGGAGCAGAAGCTTCAGCAGCAGGAGCAGAAGCTTCAACTACAGCAGAAGCAGCTTCAGTAGCTTCTTCTTTTTTGCCACAAGCAGACAGAGCAACAGCCAACAGAGCAGCAACGAGCAGAGATTGTTTCATTTTAAAATCCTTTTCGAAAAGATTAACTAAAAAGTTTCGGTAACCGGCCAATTGGCCAATCGCCTAAATTCACTTCGGCGTGAGGTGTTTCACAACCAACGCTGCGAATTCTAATCAGCTCGTCGGTAAATTGCTAGTGCTGCAAGCGGCTTTTGGCCTTAAAAATGCAATGTAAACTGCTACTCCGTGTAACGCCGTGTACATCCTTATAAATCAAGACGTTGAGACGCACTAATCGGTAAGGATTGCGCCCAGAGTGTGGCAAAAAGTTGGCTCAATTGAGTGGCATATTGGCGCTGACTACCCCATTCGCCCCGAAACCAGTCGTAATGATGGCGTTCCAGATAATGTAAATGATCGGCAATCAGCCAGCCTTTTGGCTGATGGCGTAACTCGGCGGGAATTAAGCGCACTTCAATTAAATGCGCAAATCGTTCGGCCAGCTGTGTAAAGCGCGGGCAGCCGGTGCGCAGATAATCTTCGCGGGCCAGCAGCAGTTGCAGCCGCCCCGGCGAGGGCTGGGTGAAAAAGCGGCATAAGCGCTGCTGGTTGGCCGCGCTGCCTAGCCCCATCTCGCTGGCATTGTTCTCGCTGATTTGCAGGGTATGGCTGGCCAGATCAAATAATTGATCGATCCCGGCTTGATACCCTGCTCGGGTATCAAAGCGTTCGCGCTGCGCTGCCGTGTCAGTCATAGTTGGCGGGGGCCAGATAGCCGTATTCGTGATAGGTATATAAGACTTCGAGCAAAGCCTCGTCGTATTCATCGGCAGGCAAGCTGCGCTGATCGGCCAGCGCGCGCAGCTGCGCGAGCTCGGTGGCGCCGAGGCTGGCTAGTTCATCGGCTTCCAATGCTTCGCCATTCAGATAAATGCCTTGCTCGTTGTAGAGCATTTGTGATTTCAGATTCAGCGCCACCCCGTGGCTAGCCACGGCGGCGACAAAATCGTCGTACTCGAGCGGGGCGCTGTGCTGGTCAAAAAACACATGCGGCTTGGGCTCGGAGAAATAGCGGCCGATAAAATCCTGCACCATGTGTTCATCCCAGCGGATTTGCGTGAGCATCTGCTGGATGCGGGCGGTAAATTGTGCATCAATCTGCGCCGGGGTAGTGGTGACTTGCGCGTCGGGGTCGCTGTACATGCCATCGAGGCACAATTCATCCTGCAGGTATTCCAGAAACTTGCTGGCGATTTCCTGGGTTTTCGGGGCGCGGAACCCCACCGAATAAGTCATGCCCGGCTCAAGGGCAACGCCATAGTGCGCATATTTGGGGGGCAGATACAGCATATCGCCATGTTCCAGTATCCATTCCTGCTCAGGGTTGAATTCTTTCAGGACCCGGATTGGGGCGTCTTCGATAAAGCCCATCGCGTCGTCGCTGGAAATTTGCCAACGTTTTCTGCCACCCACCTGCAACAAAAATACATCATAAGAATCATAATGCGGGCCGACTGTGCCGCCGGGTGGGGCGTAGGAGATCATCACGTCATCCAGCCGGGCATAAGGCAGGAAATTAAACTGGTATAAAAACTTGGCGATGTGCGGCACCTGATGGTTCACATCTTGTACCAAGATGGTCCAGTCGGTTTCGGGCAAACGCTTGAGGCGGCTGGGGCTAAACGGGCCGCGCTCGAGCGTCCAGCGGCCGTTTTGCTGGGTAATCAGCCGCGATTCGATGTCGTCGCGCTGGGCAAATTCGCTTAAGCGGGCAAAATCGATCAGCTCGGGAAAGCGATCCCAGGCCTGGCGAATCAGCAGCGGTTTTTTTTGCCAATATTCGGCCAGAAAGGTTTCAGGGCTGATTCCGCCGAGCAGCGGGGCATGGAAAGCTGTTTTACGCATCGCGAGTGACTATAAAGAAAACCATAACAAAGACTATTATCGCACCGACTGGAGAATTCATGCTGAATGCCGGAGACCTGGCACCGGACTTTGCCTTGCCGGATGCCGCCATGGACATGGTGCAATTGAGCCAGTTTCGTGGCCAGCGCAATGTCGTGTTGTACTTTTTTAACAAAGATCACACCCCGGGCGGCATTGTCGAGGCGGTGGAGTTTTCCGATCGGGTTGACGCATTTGCGCAATACCAGACGATTATTCTCGGGGTTAGCTCGGATGACTGTCTGTCGCACGACAGCTTTATCGATGAGCAAGGTTTGGCGTTTGATCTGCTGGCCGACACCGAGCTGGAAGTCAGCCGTCTGTATCATGCCGTGCACGAATGGGAAGCGCAGGGCATGGTAAGATACGGCATTGAGCGCTCTACCTTTGTGATCGATCATGCTGGCGTGATCCGCCACGCACTGTATCACGTATCGCCCAAAGGCCATGCGGCCGAAATACTAAATCTTGTCAAACAGCTAGGATAATCCAACTATGCAAATCGCTAAAAATTCCGTTGTTACACTGCACTATCAGATGTTCGACGCAGAGGGCAACCAACTGGACAAAACCGAAGAGCCGATTGCATATCTGCATGGCGGTTATGACAATATCCTGCCGCTGGTTGAAGAAGCGCTGCACGGCAAAACCACCGGTGATCTGGTGGAAGTGAGCATGTCGGCTGACGACGCTTTCGGCGAATTCGACCCAGAACTCGTACGCGACGAAGAGAAAGATCAGTTCCCACCTGAAGTATCCGTGGGCATGATGTTTGAAGCAGATGATCCAGAAACCGGCGAAATCATTCTGTTCCGCGTGACTGAAATCGAAGGCAACCGCGTGACTGTGGATGGCAACCACCCATTTGCCGGCATGAACATCGTGTTCAAAGCCCAGGTGACTGATGTGCGTGAAGCCAGCGCTGAAGAAATCGCGCACGGTCACGTGCACGGCGAACACGGCCACCACCATTAATCTGTGCTAGCGATGGCAGCATGGCTGTCATCTCTGCGCGGTAATATTTACGGCGATCTCTTTAGGTCGCCGTTTTTCATGCCCTGCCAAGCTGGCGTTTTCGCAGTTGTTGCAAACTTGCAACCGCCTGTCATGTAAGTTTAATGTGAGCACAGCTGAGCCAAGTCCCGCTTTGCTTGGTTTGCCGGCCTACCCACCACCGCTGGTCCGCTAGCACATCGCGCGCCTGTTGCACTAGTCCCCCACTTTCCCCTAGTATTTGTGCCAACAAGGTGAGCTCAACACAAGATGTTGTGTTTCCCCACAAACTATACACAGACTTATACACAAGGATCCGTGCATGTACGCTACGCTTGAAAGTACCCCAGCCAGCCGCAACGAGAATGCCGAAGTACCGGCGCTGTCGCACGATGCTGCGCAGTACGCCAACTACAAGATTATCCGTCGCAATGGCGCGGTGGTGCCTTTTGAGCCCACCAAGATCACCGTGGCGCTAACCAAGGCCTTTATCGCCGTACAGGGTAGCCATGCCGCTTCCAGCGCGGCGGTGCGTGAGCTGGTGGCACGTCTGACGGATGCTGCGGTCAGCGCGCTGATGCGCCGCAAGCCCGATGGTGGCGCGATCCATATCGAAGACATCCAGGATCAGGTTGAGCTGGCGCTGATGCGCTCGGGCGAACACGACGTGGCGCGTGCCTATGTACTGTATCGCAATGAGCGTCAGCGCGAGCGCGCGGCCGCCCGCCAGGATCAGCCAGCCGAGCAGCAACACGCGATCAATGTGCAATACGAAGATGGCTCTAGCCGCCCGCTGGATATCAGCAAGCTCAAAGCGCTGATCGCTTCTGCGTGTACGGGCCTGGAAGCCTACACCGACCAAGAACAAATCTTGGCCGAAACCCTGAAAAACCTCTACGACGGCGTACCAGCCGAAGAGCTGCGCAAATCGACCGTATTGGCGGCGCGTACCTTCCTGGAAGTCGACCCAGCCTACACCCAAGTTACCGCCCGTCTGGTGCTGCACAGCCTGCGCCGCGAAGTGCTGGGCGAAGAGGTGAGCCACGAAGAGATGGCCACCCGCTACGCCGAGTATTTCCCGCGCTATGTGAAAAAAGGCATCGATGCCGAGCTGCTGGATGAAAAACTGGCCCAGTTCAATCTGGAAAAACTCGCGGCCGCGCTGGATCATAACCGCGATTACCAGTTCGGTTACCTCGGCCTGCAAACCCTGTACGACCGCTATTTCCTGCATATCGAAGATCGCCGCATCGAATTGCCGCAAATCTTCTTTATGCGCGTGGCCATGGGCCTGGCGCTGAACGAAATCAATCGTGAAGAGCGCGCCATCGAATTCTACAACGTGTTGTCGAGCTTCGACTTTATGAGCTCAACCCCGACGCTGTTCAACTCGGGTACCCGTCACAGCCAGATGTCGAGCTGCTACCTGACCACCGTACCGGATGATCTGGATGGCATTTTCGAAGCACTGAAAGAAAACGCCTTGCTGTCGAAATTCGCCGGTGGCTTGGGCAATGACTGGACCAACGTCCGCGCGATGGGCAGCCACATCAAGGGCACCAATGGCAAGTCACAAGGCGTGGTGCCATTCCTGAAAGTGGTGAACGACACTGCCGTGGCCGTAAACCAGGGTGGTAAACGTAAAGGCGCCGTGTGTGCCTACCTGGAAACCTGGCACGCCGACATCGAAGAATTCCTCGAGCTGCGTAAAAACACCGGTGATGATCGTCGCCGTACCCACGACATGAATTCAGCCAACTGGATTCCTGATCTGTTTATGAAACGCGTGATGGAAGGCGGCGAGTGGACTTTGTTCAGCCCATCCGAAGCCAGCGATCTGCACGATAAAGTCGGCAAAGCCTTTGAAACCGCCTACCTGAACTACGAAGCCAAAGCGGCCCGTGGTGAAATGCGCGTGGCGAAGAAAATCCCGGCGCTGACGCTGTGGCGCAAAATGCTGACCATGCTGTTCGAAACCGGCCACCCATGGATCACCTTCAAAGACCCATGCAATATTCGCAGCCCGCAGCAACACGTTGGCGTCGTGCATTCGTCGAATCTATGTACCGAAATCACCCTGAACACCAACGACGAAGAAATCGCCGTATGTAATCTGGGCTCGATCAATCTGTACAACCACCTGAAAAATGGTCAGCTCGATGCCGAGAAACTGTCGCGCACGGTGAAAACCGCGATGCGCATGCTCGACAACGTGATCGACATTAACTTCTACCCGGTGCGCAAAGCGCGCAATGCCAATCTGAAACACCGTCCGGTGGGTCTGGGCATTATGGGCTTCCAGGATTGCCTGCACGCCCTGCGCGTACCGTATGCCTCAGAGGCGGCGGTGGAATTTGCCGATCTGTCGATGGAAACCGTGGCCTACCACGCTTACTGGGCCTCAACCGAGCTGGCGCAAGAGCGCGGCACTTACGGTAGCTACAAAGGCAGTCTGTGGGATCGTGGCATCTTGCCGCAAGACTCATTGCGCCTGCTGGAAGAAGAGCGCGGCGGCTATCTGGAAGTGGATCGCAGCTCGCGGCTGGATTGGACCATGCTGCGCGACCGCATTGCCGCCTACGGCATGCGCAACTCGAACTGCCTGGCCATCGCGCCAACTGCCACCATTTCCAACATCATTGGCGTGGATGCGTGTATCGAGCCGACTTACCAGAATCTGTACGTGAAATCGAATCTGTCGGGCGAATTCACCGTCATCAACGAACACCTGGTGCGCGATCTGAAAGCACGTGGCCTGTGGGATGAAGTGATGGTGTCGGATTTGAAATACTTCGATGGCTCGGTGCAGCGCATTGATCGTATTCCGCACGATCTGAAAGAGCTGTATGCCACCGCCTTCGAGATGGATCCGAAATGGCTGGTGGAAGCCGCTTCACGTCGCCAGAAATGGATCGACCAAGCGCAATCTCTGAACATCTACATGGCCGGCGCTTCAGGTAAAAAACTGGACGAGCTGTATAAACTCGCCTGGACGCGTGGCCTGAAAACCACTTACTACCTGCGCACGCTGGCAGCTACTTCGGCCGAGAAATCGACCGGCCGTGGCGGTGAGCTCAACGCCGTACCGGTGGATGGTGGCTACAACGCTGCTGCAGCAGCCCAAGCGGCGATTGCGGCCGCTGCAGTGGCGGATGCTACGCCAGCGACCGATGCGAAGTTCTGCTCGATTGATAATCCGGATTGCGAGGCTTGCCAGTAATCAGCTGATTTAAGTGGATACCCGCAAGGGTATTCACTTGAAGCATTGATACGCTGTTTGTTTGGTAGGTATACCCATCGTCATCTGTAAAGGTGACGATATTTGAGATCATTGAAACAGTGATTTCAAATATCGTGAGATGAAGATCTTCGGCAAGTTGCAAGCGCAGTGGCTGCGATTGCTTGGCGTAGTCGCCTTCCGCGGGGGACGTACTTTCTTTGCGTCGCCAAAGAAAGTACGCAAAGAAAGGCGACCCGGGCGAAAAGCGCTCCGCGCTGCCCTTGCTTCGTCGTGAGCCAAACGATGCAACTGTTTGTCTCTCTCCTTGCTGCGGTTTTCGCTACACGGGGATAAAAGCCCCAGCGCAATCAGCGCGGTACTGCCGTAGGGTGGCGTAGGACGTAACCCACCATTTGATGCTTGGTGGGTATGTTGCTGTAGCCTTTGTATTGATTTGCTTCAATGAATATACCCCGGTGCCGCATAGCGGTGCCGATATTTAAGACGGTTCGGTGAGGCGTTTTAAATATCGGTGATCCCGATTTTAAATTTATGCAAAAGTCGCCTAGCAAGGCAGTTTGTCGCAGCCTGTACAAGTCGTACGGCCAGACAAAGTAACGCAGCTAGGTGAGTTTTGTTTTAACAGATAGGAATGATTGTGACCCAACACCCGCTCGACCTTCTCATCGCTCGCCTGCCTAAGGCTGAGCTGCATCTGCATATCGAAGGCTCGCTCGAGCCCGAGATGATGTTTGCGCTGGCGCAGCGCAATGGCGTGGCTTTGCCTTACGCCGATGTGGCGGCGGTGCGGGCGGCGTATGAGTTTGATAGCCTGCAATCCTTCCTCGATCTTTACTATGCGGGCGCCTCGGTGCTGCTTACCGAGCAAGATTTTTACGATCTGACTTGGGCCTACCTTGAAAAAGCCCACGCCGATCAGATCGTGCACACCGAAATTTTCTTCGACCCGCAAACCCACACCGCGCGCGGCATTGATTTTGCCGTGCCGCTCGCAGGCATCCGCCGCGCTTTGCGCGATGGCGAAGCCAAGCTTGGCATGAGCTTCAAGCTGATCATGTGTTTCCTGCGTCATCTGTCGGAAGCCGATGGCTTCGCCACGCTGGCGCAGGCCGAGCCGTATCTCGATCAAATCGACGGTGTCGGGCTGGATTCCAGCGAAATGGGCCACCCGCCCAGCAAATTTGCGCGGCTGTTTGCCCGTTGCGCCGAGCTGGGCTTGCCCGCCGTGGCGCATGCCGGCGAAGAAGGCCCCGCCAGCTATATCTGGGAAGCGCTCGATCTGCTCAAATCACGTCGCATCGATCACGGTGTGCGCTGCACCGAAGACCCGGCGCTAGTGGCGCGCCTGGCCGCCGAGCAAGTGCCGCTCACCGTCTGCCCGCTATCAAATTTAAAACTCTGCGTGGTCACCGATCTGGCGCAACACAATCTGCGCCAGCTCTTGCAAGCCGGCCTGTGCGCGATGGTGAATTCGGATGATCCGGCCTATTTTGGCGGCTATCTCAATCAGAATTTCTACGCCTGTCGGCAGGCGCTGCAACTGAGCGCCGACGAAATTGTCCAACTGGTGCGCAATAGTTTCGCCGCCAGCTGGTTGCCCGCGGCGCAACAAGCGCACTGGCAAGCCCAAATTACCCAAGTGCTGGCCGACCATCAGGCCGCCCACGCTTGAACCGGAAATGGCCGCCATGTTCAAACTCTGCCAACGTCTATCCCTCATCGCGCTGCTGGCCATGCTGACGGCCTGCGCCAATCTGGCCGCGCCCAAGGTGAATCTGGTGCAAGATGGCCAGCTGCAGCCGCCGGCCGGGCAGGGGATTGCCGTGCTGGCTTTTACCGCCCAGAGCTTTGATCGCGATACCGCCGAAGCCCGCCTGCAGCTCGATGGCCCCGCCGGCCGCCAATGGCTGCAGCTGCGCTTGGTCACCGACTTTATCCGCGCCCCCGGCCAGCAGAGCAACCCGAGTGGCCGGCTGTTTGTGCTGCCGCTGCCCGCCGGTGAATATCGCCTCGCCAATATCTACGGCAGCTGGCGCCGGCCCGGTAATAGCTTTGATTTATTCGGCAACTGGGAAAACGTCTTTGTGCCGCTCGATCAGCGCTTTACCGTCCGCGCGGGCGAAGTGCAATACCTGGGCGAAATTCACCTGCAGATGAATTACCAATCCACGGTCGATTACCGGCAGGATTTCGCCCGCGACCAATACGAATTGCAGCAACGCCATGGCGTGAGCCGCACCGAGAATATCCGCCAGCAGCCGCTGGCCAAGCCCTAAACCTGATTCCTCCACCGCATGCGCAGCCCTCGCTGCCACTCGGTACCGAATCAACCGTAATGAACAGCAATCAACAATAGTCAGAACAGAAAGGAACCACGATGCTCAGCTTTGACGACGCCATCACCACCCGCACCGCCAGCGGCCAAGCCCCAGCCCAAGGCGGCCAGCCTGTACCGGCCCGCATCACCGCCGACGACAAACGAGTGATCAACGGCACCACCGACGTGAACCAACTGGTGCCGTTCAAGCACAAATGGGCGTGGGAAAAATACCTAGCCCAGTGTGCTAACCACTGGATGCCGCAAGAAGTAAACATGCAGCGCGACATCGAGCAATGGAAAACCGGCCAGCTCACCGAAGACGAAATGCGCATCGTGAAGCGCAACCTCGGCTTCTTTGTCACCGCCGACTCGCTCGCCGCCAATAACATCGTCTTGGGCACCTATCGCCAGATCACCTCACCCGAATGCCGCCAGTTCCTGCTGCGCCAAGCCTTCGATGAGGCCATCCACACCCACGCCTACCAATACATCGTGGAATCGCTGGGTCTGGACGAAGGCGAAGTGTTCAACGCCTACAACGAAGTGAAATCGATCCGCGACAAAGATCATTTCCTGATGCCTTTCATCGACGTACTGACCGATCCGGCCTTCAAAACCGGCTCGCTCGAAACCGATCAACAGCTGCTGCGCTCGATCATTGTCTTTGCCTGCATCATGGAAGGCCTGTTCTTCTATGTCGGCTTCGTACAAATCCTGGCGCTGGGCCGCCAAAACAAAATGACCGGCGCCGCCGAGCAATATCAATACATCCTGCGCGATGAATCGATGCACTGCAATTTCGGTATCGACCTCATCAACACCATCAAGCTGGAAAACCCGCTGCTGTGGACTGAGCCATTCAAGCAAGAAATCTACGGCCTGTTCCAAAAAGCCGTCGATCTGGAATACGCCTACGCCGAAGACACCATGCCACGCGGTGTATTGGGCCTGAATGCCAGCCAGTTTAAAGAATACCTGCGCTTTATCGCCAACCGTCGTTTGGTGCAGATTGGTCTGAACGAGCTGTTCCCGGGCGCGAATAATCCATTCCCATGGATGTCTGAGATGATCGACTTGAAGAAAGAGAAGAATTTCTTTGAGACTCGGGTGACGGAGTATCAGACTGGTGGGGCGTTGAGCTGGGATTAACAAAGAAAGGTCGCTGAAATGCGGCCTTTTTTATTGGAGTTTATATGAGTAAGCAAATAAGAAGCGTGAAAAGTATTCGTGAGCTTGTTGGTGAGGAAAAAGGATTTCGGATTGCTATAGAAATAGAGGGAAATGAAGAGGGAGTGATTAAGGCTGGATTTGAAACTAGCTTTACCCTTGGTGATGCAATAGTACCTGCTAAATTGGGAAAGTTTACTGCATTTAATGCCGATGGCCGCGAGGTTGTAAGAAAAGACCTTCCAAAAGAAAGTGTTTCAAGAATGGTTTGGGGGGCAAGTAGGGATTGGCATGGAAATATCCATACAGGGCTAAGACGACGAACTTTCGAAATGTACCCTCGTGAGTGGGAAGCCGCACCTGAAGAGCATTTTTATATCGCAGGTGATGGTGCTAAGAAATATGTCGTATCGAGGGGGCTAAGCTTTTCGAAAAATAGTGAGCAAGAAGTATTGTTCTTGGTAAATCTATTTTTAGAAACGTTTGGGGATTACATCGTACTTGATGAGAAGCTGGCAAATTTTAATGGTGTTAAGATTAAAAAATTAAATTGGGCAATACTCCCTGAAGGTGAGCATCCATTTGAAAGGGTCGAGTCCTTTGTTGATAAAATTGCTTCTGATATGTCAGACGGTGACAAAAAGGTTGTGGGATATAGAATCTCGACAATATTGAGCCATAAACCAGATTTTGTTGCTGTTGGACGCGGTGGGTTTCATGGCTATGTTGTTATGGGATTCGCTAAAAAAAATTTGTTTGTATTAGAGAGCCCAATTTTTGGAAACGCTACTTATGTTTTTGATGGTGAATGGGAAGATGTTTCCAAGTTAACCAAGAAACAAATCCTTACCAATCAATTGCATAAATTCCGTTTTGTCCATAGCTCAAAATGGCGAGCAGACATTCGGCAAATTTTAATGTAACCGTGTAGGGCTGTGGGGTACCGCTCATATTGTCACAGGGAAACACCAGGGTAAAAGCGAGCGCAAACCCAATGAATTCGCG
Organism: Chitinibacter sp. ZOR0017; assembly: GCF_000799095.1. NCBI lineage: Bacteria > Pseudomonadati > Pseudomonadota > Betaproteobacteria > Neisseriales > Chitinibacteraceae > Chitinibacter > Chitinibacter sp. ZOR0017. The sequence goes on from NZ_JTLG01000044.1 coordinate 82,268, forward strand.
GCTTAGTAGCCTATTTCGGGTGCGCTCAGCGAAATGCTTAGATTTGCGAAATAATGAACAGCAAGCATAAAAAAATTGCGCAAACATTGTCATTTTGTGCGCAAAATCGGCGCTGCTTTGCTCAGCGACTGGACAATCCCAGTATTCATCATTAGCCGCCACTCCGGTGCATCCAAAGGCCGCATTGCAGGCGTTGGTATAGGGCGAGGCTTGGTTAGGGGCGTGAACGCACTTCAGGCGGCGTTCTGCGCGCAATTCCAGCTTTAGAATTGCAAGACCCAAGATAGTTTCTACTTGTTTTTCGTTCATACTGGCTTGCTCCCTTGCGTGAAAAGCATACCAGTTTGCCAAGAAAATAAGGTAAAACCTCTATTTATAGCTGACGTATGGCAAAGATCAACCTAATTGTTTTTCAAGCTCCAAAATTTGTTCTTCCGTAAGATTTCCCTTCATTCCCTTCATTCCCTTCGCTACGCCTAAGTTGTAGATTAGCAAAGCAATTTCAGCCTTCATCGCCGGATCATAGTTTGGGTTTCGTGCGTACATCTTCTCTGTTAAACGCACCGCAACCTTAAATAGCGCAGGGTCTACAGCGCCGCCTGCCGCTATGTCAGGCTGTTGTATCGGCTCACCACGTTGATCTGCTGGCTCGCCTTGTTGGCTGGCCTGACGCGCCAGATAACGCTCAGGTATTTCATATACCTTTCGCCGTCCGCCAATCCCAATTCGATCTTCGCAGTACCAACCCTCACGATCAGCGCGCTCAATCACTTTGCCTTTTGATCCAGGAAGGCCAGGCAGCTTCATTTTTGCAATATCTGCGGCTGAATACAGCGTTCTCATCGGAACAGTTACTCCATGCAAAGCGTTCCGCTCGTGGAACACTTAAAAGCACAAAACATTTTGCTTTAAAAAACAAAGCCTTGTGCAAATTCAAATCAGAAAAACGACAAAGCGAAAGCGTTCCATTTGACGGAACACTTAATATGCACTCATCTTCTAACGAACGAGGCAAGCAAAAATGACAAATAAAGTCATCGGCCAAGACTGGCATCGCGCCGACATCATTGCGGCACTGCATAAGCGCGGCCATAGCATGCGTGCGTTGGCCATCGCCAATGGATACAGCCCGACATCACTTAAAAATGTCATGGATCGCTCATGGCCAAAGGTTGAGCGCATCGTTGCCGAGGCAATTGGTTGCGAACCCGCGCAAATCTGGCCGAGCCGATATGCCCCCGTTAAATCAGTAGCTGAGGTGCTGGCTGAAGTGAATCGAGATCTGCATATATCGGCACAGTTTAATGCAGTTAGCGCGATTAATGGCATAAAACAATCACCCATCTGTGAAGTTTCCCACGTGAATTAAGGTGATTGCAGTTTAGGGCGTGGCACTTAGTGCGGCCAGAAGTGGATTACTCGGAGCAAAAAACATGGCAGTGAGTAAACGAAATTGGAAACGTAAACGGCCTGAAACATTGCAGGATGCGTTCAATTTGTGCTGCGAATATGCACTGGAAGTAAAACGCCGTCCTGCAAAGCAAATGTGGGATTTGATGGCGACAACTCAGCAAACATACTCTCGCTGGGTCTCAGAAGGCGTGATGCCGACCAACCGAATCCTTCAGTTTGAACACCTGTGTGGCATCCATTTTGTTAGCGATTACCTCACGCTAGCAGGTGGTCGGATGCCCATTGAACTGCCGACAGGCCGTAAGGCGGATCAGGTAGAAATTAGTGATTTGCAGACACAGCAGGCCAATGCAATGGCTTTGCTGATTCGCTTTTATCAGGGTCGGGCTGCTTTAGATGAAACGCTAGAGTCGCTCGATGAAGTGTTGCGAGGTTTTACGTTCCATCGCGCCAATGTACTGAAAACGGCTGAGCCAGAGCTGGATATGTTTGCTGAGGAACAGGTATGAAACCCGCAGCAATCAAAACCCACTATAGCGCCAGTGAGTTGGCCGCGATGAAGCTGGCAGGTTTGCCAGCAAGTAAGGGGAAGGTGCTTGCTAAAGCTGAACGTGAATTATGGCCGGTGGTCGAAGTAAAAGGGATTGGAGGAACTCGTCGCGAGTACGCCCCTCCGGTCGCGATCATGGCGCAGATTCGTGAACGTGCGATGCAGGGTGTTATCGACGACTCTCAGTCTTTGCCAGTACCTGCGGCATTGAAACCGATTGCTGCTGAACCATCAACCAGCAAAGCACTGGTGGCGAATGATGTTGAATTGCCTTTAACCAGCGCAGAGCAGCTGCAGGCCGATTGTCGCAAAGGCGTTTTATTAGCTATCAAGCGTGTCATGGCAGGCTGTGGCGTTGGCAAAGAAGCCGCGATCAGCGCGGTACGTGTTGAGGCAATGAAAGAACCGAATGGCACGTTGGCGCGCATGTTCGCAGGTGCCGAGGATGTACGTGGCCGCAAAAATGACGGTACGGTGGCATCCAGCCGCACGATCAAGCGCTGGTTTGATCTGGAAAAAACAGGCTCAACAGCAGCAAAAAAACGTGCCAAAGACATGACGATCCCGACTTGGGCTGCGCAGTTTTTCGCATGCTGGCGGCCAAAACAAGGGCAAACCGTAGCTGCCGCCTACAAGATATTCGAAGAGGAGTGGGCAGAGGGCGAAATTCCATCTGAGCATGCAGTGCGCCGCTTCCTGAAAAAGCTGCCGCCTGAAATGTTGTATCGCCTGCAGCACAGCGGTGCGGCCTTGAAGGCCAAGATGCCTTACGTTGACCGCGACTGGACGGTATTTGATACCGGCGAATGCTGGGTTGGCGATGGTCACGGCATGAAGATGAAAGTGGCACACCCCGACCACGGTCAACCGATCAAGCCTGAAGTCACTTTGGTGATGGATGCGCGTAGCCGCAAGGTGGTGGGCTGGTCAGTGAGTTTTGCTGAGAACGTGCTGGCTGTCGCTGATGCAATCCGCCACGGCGCGACAAATCACCCGCTGCCACTGATTTATTACTCAGATAACGGCGCTGGTGAGACAGGAAAAATGTTGGATGCACCCGTGGTCGGTATGTTTGGCCGATTGGGAATTGACCACCAAACCGGTATTCCAGGCAACCCGCAAGGCCGTGGTTTGATTGAGCGCTTGTGGCAAACGCTGACCATTCCGCTGGCGCGCAAATTTCCTACTTTTCATGGCTCTGGCACTGATCAAGAGACTTTGCGCTTGGCAACTCGCGATATTACCCGCGCCCTGAATGCAGCAAAAAACAGCGATGAAGTGAGCAAAATCCCGCATCTGGTGAGCTGGCGTGACTTTATTGCTGCTCTTGAAGAAGCGATTGCGGATTACAACGCCAATCACCGTCACAGCGCATTGCCAAAGCGTAATGGTCGGCATTTAACGCCCAATGAGTTCTGGCTGGCTAATCCGCCAAAAGCTGGCGTAGTGATTGAAGAAGCTGAACTGCGTGAATTGTTCCGTCCGCACGTTATTCGTACCGCACGGCGCGGCAAGGTGCCTTTGTGGAACAACAGTTACTTCAGCAAAGAGCTGATGCTGGTTGATGGGCAGGAAGTACAGGTTGGCTATGACATTCACGACGCAGAACGTGTGGTGATTCGTACTTTAGAAGGCGAGTTTATTTGTGAAGCCGAGTTTGAAGGTAACAAGGTCGATGCCTTCCCTGTGCCATTCATCGACAAGCTGCGTGATGCACGTGCTGACGGCATTGTGAAGCGCGCCGAGAAGAAAATCAGTCTGGCCGAGGCCGAAAGACGCCCTGCGCTGGAAGTTCAGCAAACCATCGAAATACCAGGCATGCGTGTGATGACTCGCAGCCAACTGCATGAACAGGCCGCAGAACTGGCGGTGATTGATGTGCAAGCACTGCCACCAGTGTCAGCGCAAAGAACTTGGGAAGATTGGTCGGCCAGCGAGCGGTATGCCGCCTGGTGCGAGATTGATCAACGAATCAGAGAGGGGAAACCAATTAGCGACGACGAAGCAACAAAACACCGGATGTACCAACGTTCGCCGCAATGGCAAGTGCAGCACGACATGCACTGCACAACAAACGCGGACGAGCTGCAACTCGCCCGTGCTTGAAAGCAATTACCAACCACAACAACGATAAGGATTAGATCAAATGAGTACCCCAACCGTCAATCACGAACTTGAAGCTGCAGGTTTAGCGCAGATCGGCAACCTGACTTTGGTACAGGAAGCTTTGATGAGCGCCGTAGGCCGTCACTCTGGCCTGCCTGGTCTGGTGTGTTTCTATGGCCCTTCTGGCTGGGGGAAAAGCGTGAGCGCCAATGTGGTCGCCAATCGCACCCGCGCTCGCTATGTGCAAGCCAAGTCAGTCTGGACGAAAAAGCACTTTCTGAAGGCGGTGCTGTTTGAGATGGGGATTAAACCGGCTGGCACCGTCGCAGAAATGCTCGATCAGGCGGCAGAAGAAATGGCAGCCAGTCAGCGTCCGCTGATTGTGGATGAGATGGATCACCTCGTTGATAAGAATGCAGTTGAGGTGGTGCGCGACCTTTACGAAGCGAGCCATGCGCCGATTCTGCTGATCGGTGAAGAGCAGCTGCCACACAAGCTCAAACGCTGGGAGCGGTTCCATGGTCGCGTATTGGCTTGGGTGCCAGCACAGCCGGTTGACTTGAGTGATGCCCGCGCCTTGCGCTCGGTCTACAGCAATGACATTGAAATTGCTGACGATTTACTCAATAAGACGCTGGAAGCCGCACACGGCTCAGTACGTCGGGTCGCGGTGAATCTGAACAATATCCGCAAAGTCGCGCTGGAACTGGGGCGTGAATCAATGGATTTGAAGGCTTGGGGAAGTCGGCCTCTGTTTACTGGCGATGCGCCAAAACGGAGAGTGTAACGATGGGTGCGAAACGCAGTTATCGCGCAGCAAAACGCATGGAAAGCGCTGGTGGCCGTGGTTCCTTTCAGCGTATTTGGGAAGCCATTCGAGCACGGCGCGAGGATTTCACTCCCTTTTTGCTGCACAGCGATTCGGGTGTTGCAGCGGGCACGATTGGTAACTACCTCAGTGCCTTGCGCCGTGGCGGGTATATCGAACGACTAAATCAACGCCATAAAGCGGCAGATCAACAGCATTTCAAGCTGGTCAAGGATTGCGGGATTGAATATCCGCGCCTGAATGCAAATGGCACTCCAAACCTGCGGGAGCTGGGTACCGAGGCGATTTGGCGCACGATGCGGATCATTGGCGAATTTAGCGTTAGAGAACTAACCAATTTTGCCAGCACACCAGAGCGGCCACTGTCGCAGGATACCGTGAAGCTGTATGTGCGGCACATGGTGCATGCGGGCTATGTGGTGCGTACATCGGCTGGTCGGTACCGCATTGTGCTGGCCAAGTATTCCGGCCCACGTCCGCCCGTTGTTGGTAAGGCCAGCTATGTCTATGACCCGAACCTGGACAAGGTTGTTTGGGAGGAAAGCGTTAATCATGTCGACCTATGACAAATCTCGCGAATTAGCCAAAAAGTATGCCGATGAACATGGCTTTACAGCGCTCGGCAAATTGATTGGCTACAGCCGTCCTACTGTCAGCTTGTTTGTGCGTGGGCTTTATCCAGGTGATGCCGCTGCAGTGAGCAAGGCTGTACTGAAAAAGCTCAATACCGTGGTTTGCCCGCACTTACGCCGTGATATCGGTCTGCCAGAGTGCCAGGCAACCTCGTCTAGCCGAGCACCCATGCATAACCCAATGAAACTGCAGCACTGGCGCACTTGCCAACGCTGCCCAAAGAAGTCGGAGGTGGTATGAGTGCCAGAGATTGTTTACCGCAAGGGGCTACATTGTTGGCCGATACCGAGCGCGTAGTACCAGTGATGCGCTGGTGTATTCAACAAGGTGGCATGGTGTTGCAGCAAAACGCAGGGTATCGCAGTCGGCCATCGGTACTGATCCAGGCATCGAAATCCAGCCACCTGATTAAGCAATTGAAAGAGGCTGGCGCTGAAACTGTCGGGCACCAGTATGGAGTTAAAGGGCGAGAAAACTTGTGGCAGGCGGTCATTGATGAATGCCTGATTCAATGGTGGGAACCGGAGGTGATCTGATGAAAGTGCTTAATGACAATTTTGTGCAAAAACTCGGTCAAGTCAACGACGTGATCCGCCGCCTGCGCCAAGCGGGGGTGACCACCTTGGCCAATGATTTTGGCGGCCAAAGCTGGGGGCTACTGGTTGACACCCGCCCACCCGAAACCGTGGTGCCAGTCAGCATTGCCAAACGAGCTGGGAAGCCGGTGACTTTTATGAACGGCGTGCAGCTGAAGTGGGGTGAGCAATGATCCCTACTGGACTAGATACATGGCGGCAATATCGCGCTGAAACCGAGCGGGCCTTGATGACGGTCTATCGACCCGAGTTGGAAAAGCGCCGCGAAGCGCGGCATGGCATTGAAGATTTGGAATACACCCGCCGTAGCCGAGAGGTTTGGGAAATCGCAGAACAATTGGATCGGAGCATCCCACGTGCGTGATTTGCCCAACCACGTCAAAGCCGAACTAGCGGCAGCAGTAGAAACGATGGTGGCGCAGGGTGTTGACCGGCTAATCGCCCGTCAGAAAGTTTGGCAGAACTACCAGAACGAATTGGTGGCCATTGCCGAGACCATGCCCAGCGTCGCAGATCGTGCGGTGCCAGAGCTGCCACCACCCAAGCAAGACTGGCGAGGCCAGCAAGATTTATCTCGCCACGGTAACAAACCTTTATTCCGGCCTCGTGCCGATAGCGGCGAGCAGTATTGGACGCCAGAGCGCAAGGCCAAAAGCCAAAGCGAGCTGGATAAGGTGAAGCAATTACTCAGGATGAAGTTATGAAACAAGAAAATTTTATGGAAGACGCCAAGGGTCGCTTGGTGCCAATGGACATGATTAAGCCAGTCGATTTGCAGCGCAATGAATTGGTGCTGGAAATCGTCGCTAAAGCGCAAAAGGTCAGCGAGACCTTGGCCCAGTTCAAGAAAGAAGTATTTGACGATATCCAGGCATTCGCTGAGCTGTCAGCCGAACGCTACGAAGCCAAAGTGGGCGGCCAGAAAGGCAATCTGACGCTGACTAGCTTTGATGGACGCTACAAAGTCATGCGTGCAATCAGCGATACGTTGACCTTTGATGAAGGCTTGCAAGCCTCCAAATCGCTAATCGACGAATGCGTGCACGAATGGACAGAAGGCGCTCGCAGCGAGATCCGCGCACTGATCAATGACGCGTTTAACGTCGATCAGAAAGGCAAGATTAGCACGGGGCGCATTTTGAGCCTGCGCCGTTTGGATATTACCGATGAGAAATGGCAGCGCGCCATGAAAGCACTATCTGACTCAGTCACGGTGCAGTGCTCCAAGTCTTATGTGCGCGTGTATGAACGGGTCGGCAATACCAGCGAATACCGTTCAATTCCGCTTGATGTGTCGGGGGTGTGAAATGGCTGATATTTCAGTCAGTTGCACACGTTGCAGAAATAAACACCTTGAATCAGAGCGCATTCAGGTGCCAGCGAAGAATGGGATGTCACATCTTGTATGTCCAAGATGTAAATGCCGATCCTACTTTGATTTGACCCCATTTTCTGCATGGTGCTTTGCAAGTGGCTTGATCGAGTTTGGTCTTGAGGAAGATAAGCCGGATGGCGCAATTATTATTGCAAGAGGTGAAAAATCAAGCATCAAGGCGGTTGTTGATTGCCTAGCTCGACATGGTAAAGGTGAGAGCGCTGGAAAATTACTCGTGCCAGGTGTACCAGAAGCTGTTGATCAACATTCTGGTATGGATGCTTTGATTGATTGGCTTAAATGGTGCGCGAAAGGAAATGGCCATAAAGGTCGTTTTGGCGTCGAATTTTGTAGTGGGGTGTGACATTAAGCCCGACGTAGCCCGTAACAACCGCATGCGGCTGGCGTTAATCAGCCGTAAATCGAAACCCAATTTTAACGCCAAGGAGCTAGACCATGAACAAACCAGAACTCATTCAACTGATTGCAGCCAATGCCGACTTGACCCAGCGCCAAGCAGAGGATGCGCTGAACGCATTGACCAGCGCAGTGCTTGAAACAGTGCGGGCCGGTAACGAGATCCGCATTCCTGATCTGGGCAAATTCAGTGTGGATCAAAAACCAGCTCGCCCTGGTCGTAATCCACGCACCGGCGAAACCATCCAGATCGAAGCCAAGCGCGCCGTTAAGTTTACCGCCGCTAAGGCGCTAAAAGACTGGGCGAATCGCTAGGTTTACAGCGTATAGCGGCTTGCCTGCAGGTCGCTATGCGAAGTGAATCTGGCCAGATGCTTCTCCCAACATTTTAACGGAGCTGAAGATGGATAAGGCAACAGCGATCAGCAAGATCAGGAAGTGTCTGGCGCTTTCAAAGAGCGCCAATGAGCATGAAGCCGCTGCTGCGCTGAAGATGGCGCAAAAACTAATGGCTGAATTCGGCGTGGACGATGAAACCCTGCTGGCAGCAGAGGCTGCCGAAGCAAAAGCCAGGGCGAGTGCTAAGAAAGACCCCTCGAAGTGGGAAACGAACTTGGCACATATTGTTTCGGATGCATTTGGCTGCAAGCTGATATTTACCATGAGCTCAACCGGTGGTTTTTGGGGGTTCATCGGTTGCGGCGCCTCGGCAGAGATTGCGCAGTATGCATTTGAAGTCCTGCTTAGGCAGGTAAAGAAAGAGCGTGCAGCCTTCACAAAAACCGAATGTAAGCGTCTGAAGGCAATTAACAAAACCCGCCGCGCTGATTTGTTCTGCGAAGCATGGGTTTATTCGGTTTCTCGGCAGGTTCATAAGTTCGCAGGAACAGACGCCACCGTCGCCGCAATCGATGCGTTTATTGCCCAAAAATATGGTGAAAAACTCAAAGAGTCGGAGGTAAAAGATCGCAATAAAGATCGCAAGTTAAAAGATAAAGATTGGGATGCAATTGATGCCGGAATGCAGGCAGGTAAAAAGGCCCAACTGAATCACGGTGTCGGCAGCCAAGCAGGCGCGCAAGCGCTGCTGGCTTAAGGGGGCGATATGCTTTGGTTTAGAAATCTACAGATTTACCGTTTGGCCGCCGATCATGCGCTGACTGCCGATCTAATTGACGCCGAGTTGGCCAAGCGCCCATTTGTGCCATGCGGCAGCATGGACATGGACTCGTGCGGCTGGATTGCTCCTGCCAGGTTTGCGCAGGACAGCTTTGCATTTGCCCGTCAAAACGCCGTGCTGGTTTGTCTCAAATCAGAAGAGAAAGTGCTGCCCGCCGCAGTGATCAAGGACGAGCTGGATTATCGCGTCGAACAAATCGAATCGGCAGAAAACCGCAAGTGCGGCCGTAAAGAGCAGCGTGAATTGAAAGATCGAATTGTCGAAGAGCTGACCCCGCGAGCCTTTACCCGTTCCCGTGTGCGGCGTGCTTTGCTTGATCTGGAAAATGGGCTGGTGATTGTTGATTCGGCCAGTGCGGCCAATGCCGAGTTCTTGCTTTCAACCCTGCGTGAAACGCTGGGCAGTTTGCCAACTCGCTTGGTCGAAACTGAGATCAGCCCTGCTGTGGCCATGACCGATTGGTTGTACGGCGCAATCCCTGATGAATTCTCACTCGGTCAAGCTGCCGAATTAAAAGCACCAGGTGATGAAGGAGCAATTGCGCGCTTTAAACGTCAGGTGATGGATTGCAAAGAGGTCAGCGAGCACCTGAAGGTCGGCAAGATCGTCACTGGCCTCAGTTTGGCCTTCGGCGAACGCCTGACCTTCACGCTGACCGAGTCGCTGGAAATCAAATCGCTGGCGATGCTGGATGTCTTGAAAGACGAGCTGAAAGATATGGATGCCGAAACGCAGGATGACTTGTTTGAATCGCAATTTGCGCTGCTGATTGGTGAGTTGCGTGGGTTTATTCCCGCTTTGCTTGATTCCTTGGGGGGTGAACGAAATCCGTAACCTTAAGCATGTCTGATTCCCTGCCTGTAGCCCGTTAGCCATAGCGGGTTATGGAGAGTGAATCTACCGAGACTGAAAATGCTAGATAAAGCCCAACTTGCAAAAATCCACATCGCCAAGAAAGAGCTGGCGATGGACGATGCGACCTATCGCGCCATGCTGCAGAACGTGGCTGGCGTGGATTCGGCCTCCAAGCTCACTGTGCCGATGGCCATGAAGGTGCTCGCGCACCTGCAAAGCTGCGGTTTCAAACCCAAGGCTAATCCAAAGCATGGCAAGAAACCGACTAAGCCTGCTGCTGGCAAGGCCGCGCTGATGAGCAAGATCGAAGCCTTGTTGGCTGAGCGTGGTTATCCCTGGGAATACCTTACCCGCGCTAGCAAGTCTGGCCAGAGCATGGTTCAGCGGATTTGCAAAGTAGATGCGCTTGAATTTGCCACGGCGGAAGGCCTGGGCAAACTGGTGGCTGCGCTGAGCTATGACCTGCAACGTAACGGACGGAAAGCATCGTGATTACCATCGACCAAATCCACCAAGCTGACGTGCAACTACTGCCATCCAGTGTGCAAGAGCTGGTGCGGGTTATCGGCCTAACCGCCGCCCTGAAGTTGGTTGAGCTGCATGGAGGGACGAGCATATTAATTCCCCAAGGTAAAAAGCGTGCAGGTCAAATCGCTTATGAGGCGCTCGCAGAAATCATTGGGTATAAGGAAATGGCGCTGCTGGCCGAGCATTACCGTGGTGACGATGTGCTTTATATCCCTAGTTGCAAAGCGGCGGTACGTGCGGTACGCAATCGTCTGATCCGGTCAGACTTTGATGCGTACACCGGCGAAGAAAGTGCTAATCGCGCTGTGATGAAGCTGGCGCGTGATCATCATCTCAGTGACCGTCGCGTGTGGGAAATTTTGAAAGAAGTTGATCTGGTACGTGTGGAGCAAGTCAGCTTGTTTTAAGATTTGGCCTATCAATCATAAAGGCCTCATCATGAAACAAATAATACTTCCCGCTATTTTGGCTACGGCGCTTATCGGTTGTGGAAATTCTCAAGAAACGGAGCAACTAAGAAATTCGCTTTCTGATTCTCAGGCTCAGAACCAAACACTGCAGAATGAACTAAACCAATTCAAGGCCGCAAAAGAACCCCACGAACAAAAAGCGATGGAGGCTTTCTATACCACGTTGCGTAATACGACTACGTGGGATGAGTTTCCAGATAAACCTGCAATTGCAGGATATGAACAGGCAAAACGTACGCTGGCTACGATTGCGCTAGTCAAAGGAACGATGAAAGAAGCTGCAGCTAAACCTGAAACGCTGCAAACGTTTATCGGTGTTCTGAGAACCATGGAGCAGGCATGGCCAGAACGGTTTAGTGAAGATGGGAAAAAAATCCATGATGTCCTTTGGGCTTGTCGAGATGCTGTGATGTTGTCTCGGTTAACGCTTGAAGGTGTATCTGATTCACGAACTAATGATGTCGTGCGGCTCGCATCCATCCAGACTGATGCCGTTAGCCGTTGCTCCATGGGCTTGGCGCTGATGGCAAAAAGTGAAAAATAGTCTTTCGACTACCCATACCTAGTAAAGCCAATCTAGCAACCCACTGAACCCCATCCCCCCGATCACCACGCGCGCGCGAGCTGAAAATGACAGGCATCTACCAAGGAGCCTGTCATGCCCAGTCGCAAAATCGAAGACCTCCATCCTGATTTGCAGCCCATTTGCCGCGAGTTTTTACGACGCTGTGCAGCAGCAGGCCTCAATATCCTGATTACTGGCACTTATCGCAGCAATGCTGAGCAGGACGTGATGTATGCCCAAGGGCGAACTACGCCTGGGCCAATCATTACTCGCGCTAAAGGTGGTCAGTCAGCGCATAACTTCACCATCAACGGTCAGCCAGCAGCACGTGCATTCGATATTGTTCCCGTCAAAAAAGGCGCGGCAGTTTGGGATAGCGATGACCCGCTGTGGCAAAAAGCAGGCCAAATTGGCATGGATTTAGGCCTGAATTGGTATGGCCGTCCAGGTGCACCATTCCGTGAGTTCCCGCATTTTGAATTAAAGGCGGGCTAATCATGCGATTAATGCTTTCAATGGCTGCCGCAATGTTGGGTGCTTTGCCACAGATCTCAGTTTCTTATGGAGACTACCAGGGCAATATCAAAGCCAAAGACTCCCCTCAGCCTCATCGCCACAGCGGTGTACGCGCAGCTCGTCGTCATGCTGCTAAACGTCGCAATCAACGTCGGGGGCGAAAATGAAACTCTCCGATCTGATTACTGATGCCCAGGGCGAGCGCCTATCTCACTCCAAAATCTGGGCCAATGTGGCCTGCGCTGCTGGCACTGCTGTGTTTATCAAGCAAGGCTGGGCTGGCACGCTGACTGCTGATGTCTGGTTTGTGTATCTGGGCGTGGTGGGCGGTTACGCCGTGGCTCGCCGCTGGCTCGCGAATAAGGGGGCTGCGCAATGAGTTATCCACAACTGATTTGGCTTGCGCTCAACGGTATAGCGCTTGGCATTGCGCTGAGCGAACACGGCAAGCCTAAAACCGGCAAACACAGTTTCTGGAGCACCTTGATTGCTGTTGGCTTGGGCTATTGGATCGTCAGCGCTGGCGGCTTTTTTAGCGGGGGCCACTGATGAACTTGCTTGATCTTCTTCTCAATCGCTGGACTAGAACCATTGTTCTCGCAGTGAGTTGTGCTTGTGTCGGTGCTTATCACGGCTATCAATGGGGCCGCGCTCACGGCGATACCTTATTGGCCGCCCAGGACAAGAAACACTCAGAGCAAATGCTGACCCAGCTGCAGGCGCGTGAGTCTGATCTCAAAACAGCGATCCAGATCCGCGACGATTTAACACAAGCATTGTCGCTGGCCAACGCCGACTTGGCCGAGCAGCGCGTGCAACTTGCAAGGAAAGTACCTCATGTCACAACTGTTTACCGTTCCGCGCCGGATGCTGCGCCTCAGCCTTTGCCTGCTTGCGTGTTCACTACTGGCTTCGTGCGCGAGTGGAACTCAGCTCTCGGATTGCCCGAAGCCGGTAGCACCGCCGAAGGCGCTGACCAGCAAACCAGCAAAACCGAAAGCACTGACGGCCTCGACGCCAGCACCGTCACCCAGGCCGACATCCTCTCCAATCACATCGACAACGCCATCCGTTGCCGTGCCATTGAAAACCAATTGACAGGCTTGATTGATTGGCACCGGAGCCAGCCATGACGGACATCTTTGATCGGGCCAGCGATCTGGAGCAGTGGCAGCGTGATAAAGCGATTGCCATTGCCCGCGAGCAAGTTGAGTCGACGGTAACTTCGCTGGGTTGCCACGATTGTGGTGAGCCTATACCAGAGGCGCGCCGCAATGCTCAGCGACACTGTACGCGCTGTGTGCCTTGCCAAACAAAATATGAAAAAGGGAGAGCCTGATGGGCGACGTAAACAATAGCGATTTGGCAATGATGTTGGGTCGCCTGGAAGGCAAGCTTGATATGGTGCTGGCGAATCAGGAGCGCTTGAATGGTCGCGTTGATGATGTAGAAACGCGCCTGCGCCACGTTGAAGTTCAGGCTGCCAAGTCGGGTGCGATTGGTGGTGGCATTGCTGCCGTAGGAACAGCTATTGCAATCAAAATGCTTGAGCGAGTGTTTATGTAATGGCGCACCCAAAGGAAACCCGCGACAAATTACGCCGACTCTTTATTTTTGACCAGCAACCCATCGAAACGGCAGCCTTGCAATGCAATGTGCCAATTGGTACTGCACGGCGCTGGAAAAGTGATGCGCTGGCTGATGGTGATGACTGGGACAAGCTGCGTGCTGCACAGACCTTAGCTGGTGGCAGTATGGAAGAGCTGGCGCGGCAAATGTTGGCGGGTTTCTTGCTGCAATATCAGACCGCGATGGAGTCGTTAAACGCTAACGATAGCGAAGAAAAATTAACGGCCATGGCGCGGGTCAACATGCTGGCTAGCCTGGCAGACTCATACAACAAGACGGTGGCCGCCAGCCGCCGTGTCTTGCCAGAGACCAGCCAACTGGCGACGGCGATGGAAGTTGTCCAGGCGCTGGCCGGATTTATCCGTGATCGCTATCCGCAGCATGCCGCTGCCTTTATTGATGTGCTTGAGCCATTTGGCGAAGAATTAGCGAAGCGTTATGGCTAAAAATAAGCGCGATTTCCTCAAAGACTTAGCTTCACTCGCCGCCGATCTACGCCGCACCATTGAAGCTGAGGTGTGCGGCTTTGACCCAAGCCCAGCAGCAATTGCCGAGCGCCGCCTCAAGGTATTTGATCCGGTCAATGGCTTTGCATTTCTTGTTGAGAACTACTTCCCACACTACGTGAAGTTTCCAGAGCGTAGTCAGTTGCATGAGTATCTATTTACGCGCTTGCCGCAAATTGTGGCGAGCGATAAAAGTGAAACCGATGCAATTGCCGCCCCACGTGGAGAGGCCAAATCAACGCTGGTTTCGCAGTTATTTGTCATCTGGTGCGATATCACTGGGCGCAAGAAATATCCTGTGATTGCGATGGATAGTATCGACCAGGCATATCCGATGCTTGAGGCGATCAAAGCTGAGTTGGAGTTTAATCCCCGCCTGATAATGGACTTCCCTGAAGCCACTGGCCAAGGCCGTGTGTGGCAGGCCGGTACCATCGTGACTCGCAACGATGTAAAGATTCAGGTCGCTGGTTCGGGTAAAAAGCTGCGCGGTTTACGGCATGGCCCGCACCGGCCTGATCTGGCCGTGCTGGACGATATCGAAAATGATGAGCAAGTCCGTAACCCTGATCAGCGCGACAAACTGCAAGCATGGCTGACTAAAACCGTGCTGCCATTGGGTGGCGCTGCAGCCAAGTTTGACGTGGTCTATATCGGTACGATTTTGCATTACGACTCGGTACTAAGCCGAACGCTGAACAACAAGCTGTGGAAGTCGGCGCGCTTTAAGGCTGTGCTGCGCTGGCCAGATCGCATGGACTTGTGGGAACGCTGGGAAGAGCTGCTGCGCAATGATGGCGAAGATGTAGCCGATGCCTTCTATGCCGCGAAGAAAGCGGCGATGGATGAAGGATCAGTGGTGTCCTGGTCGGCACGTCCGATTGAAAAGCTGATGAAAATCCGTGCGCGTGATGGTCACTCTGCTTTTGACTCCGAGTACCAGAATGATCCAGTGGCTGGTGATGCTGCGCCTTTTGCGACATGCATCCAGTTCTGGGTCAACCGGCTTGCTGATTGGATTTTCTACGGCGCGTGTGATCCATCCTTGGGTAAGAAAGGCGCGAGCCGTGACCCGTCAGCACTCTTAGTCGGTGGTTTCAATCGCAGTACTGGCGTGCTTGATGTCGTTGAAGCCGCTATCCGTAAGCGCCTGCCGGACAAAATTATTAGCGATGTGATCAGCATGCAGCGTGAGTATCGCTGCCTGCTGTGGGTGGTGGAGTCGGTGCAGTTTCAAGAGTTCTTGCGTACCGAGTTGGTCAAGCGAGCCGCAATCGCAGGAATTCCTGTGCCTGCTCGCGCCATTATTCCGAGCACTGACAAGCTGCTGCGCATTGAAAGTCTGCAACCGCACATGGTCAATGGGCTGATTCGGCTTCACCCCAGCCAAACCACCTTGCTGGATCAGTTGCGACACTTCCCGATGGCCGATCACGACGACGGCCCTGATGCCTTGCAAATGCTGTGGATGGCCGCGACGACTGGTTTTGGCCAAATTGATTTTACACCTGTGCAACACCACTCCAGTTTTGGTGGTGGCGGTGCTTGGTAAATAAAGAGTGACAAATATGCCGAAAATTTTAGATCAGTATGGAAACCCCATTGAGCAAGCCGTGTTGCGAGAAGCGCAATCGGCCAAGCTAACCCATACTCCGCGTGAATTTGCGCAGCATCCGGCCAAAGGATTAACGCCACCACGCCTGGCGCAAATTCTTGAAATGGCTGAAATGGGCAATCTGGCTGCACAAGCCGATTTGTTTTGTGATATCGAAGAAAAAGATGCGCATGTGTTTGCCGAAATGAGTAAACGCAAGCGAGCTTTGCTGACTTTGGACTGGCGTGTTGAGCCGCCACGCAATGCCACGCCTGCCGAGAAAAAACAGGCCGAGCAAGTGCAGGAATGGCTGCTGGACATTGCAGACTTTGAAGATGTGCTGTTGGATTGCCTGGATGGGATCGGGCATGGCTTCTCTGCATTGGAGATTGATTGGCAGCGGCTTGGCAGTACCTGGCATCCACAAAGCCTGACGCACCGGCCGCAACGCTGGTTTCAAACGTTGCTGCATGATGGTAATGCTTTGCGCTTGCGTGATGGTTCTTTGGAAGGTGCTGAGCTGTGGCCATTTGGCTGGGTAATTCACAAACACAAAGCAAAAAGTGGCTATCTGACCCGTGCTGGCCTGCATCGCGTCTTGGCGTGGCCGTACCTGTTTAAGAATTACAGCGTGCGTGATTTGGCTGAGTTTCTTGAAATTTACGGCTTGCCATTGCGACTCGGTAAATACCCTAGTGGTGCGACCGAAGCTGAAAAATCGACTTTGCTCCAAGCCGTGGCGAGTATTGGCCATAATGCTGCAGGCATCATTCCAGAAGGGATGGTGATTGAATTTGTTGAGGCTGCCAAAGGAAGTTCAGACCCATTTCAAGCCATGATGGATTGGTGCGAGAAGTCGCAGTCGAAAGCCATTCTCGGCGGTACGCTCACCAGCCAGGCCGATGGTAAAACCAGCACCAATGCCTTGGGCAGTGTTCACAATGAAGTGCGCCATGATTTGATGGTATCGGATTCGCGCCAGTTGGCCAGCACGCTGAGCCGTGATTTGATCTATCCGCTGTTGGCGCTGAACGCGGGTGATATCGACCCGCGCCGTTTGCCCCAATTCGTGTTTGATACGCGCCAGGTCGGTGACATGAAGCTCTATGCTGATTCGCTGCCGAAACTGGTGGGCTTGGGGCTGCGGGTCAAAACCGACTGGGTGCATGACAAATTGGCGATCCCTGTGGCGCAAAAGGATGACGAAGTATTGGTTGCGCCACGTCCAGAAATGGCATTGCCACCTGAACTTAGGCCAAAGCCAGGTGTGGCTGATGCCAAATATCGCGCAGTGCTCACCAATGCCCAGGGCGAAGTTGTTTATCCTGATCAGCATGCGATTGATACCGCAGAGCTGCCCGATCTGGATGCGGCCATGCAAGCCTTGCTGGCCCCGCTGGTGCGTCAAATCCAGTCAGGCGACAGCCCTGAAGCGGTAAAGGCTGCACTGTCTAGTGCTTGGCCAGAGCTGGACGATGCCCAATTGCAGTCCATGTTGACACGTGCTTTATTTGTGGCCGATGTCTGGGGGCGCATTAATGGCGCTGCCTGATTTGGGTTATGCCATCGGCCTACCGCCTGAGAAAGCCATCGAATACTTTGAGACTAAAGGTTACGCGATTGGTTTTAAGTGGCAAGAGGTATGGGCGGAAGCTCATGCGAAAGCCTTTACGGTCGCTGGCGTGACAAAACTCGACGTGTTGGAAGACATCAGGGGCGAGCTTAATGCGCTACTGAAAAGTGGCGGCACGCTGCAAGAGTTTAAGAACAATTTGATTCCTAAATTAAAGCAAAAAGGCTGGTGGGGTAAGGGAAGGATGGTTGATGACGATACCGGCGAGGTCGTCGGTAAACGGCTTAATCCCCGCCGACTGGAGACAATTTTTCGCACTAATCTGCAGGCGGCGTACAGCGCTGGGCGTTATCAAGCGCAGCTTGAAGACACCGATCTGCGCCCATGGTGGGAGTATGTGGCGGTGTTGGATAATCGTACACGGCCACGCCATCGTGCGCTGTCTGGACAGATTTTTCGCTATGACGATTCGTTTTGGCGCAGCTTTTATCCACCTAACGGTTGGAATTGTCGCTGTCGCGTTCGGACTCGTAGTGAACGCGACATCGAACGAAAGTCACTGGCAACCAGTAGTAGCGAAGGCCGCTTAGGTGAAACCGAGCAGATCATCGACAAGAAAGGCACTACTCGGCATGTGCCAAGCTACACAACGCCGAGTGGCGAGGTGTTTACCGCTGATGCTGGTTTTGGCTACAACCCTGGTCGAGCCGCCTACCAGCCTGAGCTGGATCGCTATGACAAAGATGCTGCAAGACAATATGTGAAGGGAGCGCTTACTGGGCCTGCTTTTAAAAACTGGTACCAAGGTATGGATCAGGCCGTAGGTGCATTGCGCCAGGCTATGCCAGCAAGCAGCAAGAGTGAGTTGGCGAGAGTCGCTCGTCAGCAATTGACCGTTGGGCAGCGTTATCCAGTTGCAGTGTTGTCGCCGGAGTATCAGACGCTGTTGAAAGCAGAAGCCCAAACTGTTTGGTTATCCGATGACACGCTGGCTAAACAGTTGGTTAATCGGCATGGGCAGGATATTGAGTTGGCCGATTACTGGCGGGTGCAGGACGTCATCGAGCAAGCGCAATTGATCGTGCAGGATGGCGAACAAAGCCTAGTCTTTGTGCGCCAAGGTGATCGCGTATATCACGCAGCAGTAAAGGCTACACAGACAGGCAAGGCTATGTTTTTGACGTCGTTCAGAGAGAGTAATAAGGATGCTGCAGAGGCAGCAATGAAGCGCGGTAAGGTCGTGAAAAATGACCTGATAAAGAAATAGCCTCGGGAGAGACTCCCACTTCCTCTCACGCGATCCGTCTTGCGACGTTCTACGGCCGGGAGATTCACCGTGTTTCCGAGGCACAAATAGAGTATAGCCATGATTCAAGTAGAAATCGATACGTCCCGACTGGAAGCCTTGTTTGAGCGACTTGCTAAAGCTGCGGCCAGCCCTGCGCCAGCGATGCGGGCTGTGGCTGGTGTGATGCTTGATGCCGTCGAGGAAAATTTTGTTCAGGAGGGTCGCCCACGGTGGTTGGGGTTAAAGCCTGGCTATCGCACAGGTGGGCGAATACTGAACAATACAGGTCGCTTGGCCGGTAGTCTCGTGAAGTCGAGCGATGCAACAGGTGCTCAAGTGAAGGCGGGAAATTCAGAGGTTAAGTATGCCGCTATTCATCAATTTGGTGGGCAAACACGACCGCATTTGATAGTGGCGCGTAATGCCAAAGCGCTCAAATTTGGTAATCGCTATGCCAAGTCTGTAAAGCATCCAGGCTCAAAAATACCGGCTCGACCATTTTTAAAGTTGATGCCTGAGGATGAGGCTGAGATTGAATTCACTGTATCGAACTATCTACGGCAAGTGATTGAGCGGTAAGGCGGTATAAAAGCGCGGAGAGCCATTGCTGGTGAAATTTGGTGGCATTGGTGTAGTGCTGGGCGGTGTTGCGATTTTAACGCGGTATTAACGCCAGTATTGGGCATTCTTTGATTTGACATCGTACTGCCAAAGGCGTGTCAGGTATATTTCCTAAGTGTTCTTTGATGAGTCGTCAGAAAAGGAAATGTGCCATGCTGTACTTTATAGATCGAATTGATTTTGTCGGTGATGCTCCTGAATGCCATTTTCAAGACAAGGGTGTGAGGCACAGCGTCAGAAAAGGTATCGCGCATATCGTGCGTGATGAAAATGGCCAAGAGTTCGTCGCTGGCCCTTCTTGCGCTAGGCGTCATACCAAAGACACAAATTGGGGAGAGCGTGTACCTGACTTTACGAAGGGGGCGCTAATGGTGCCCGTTGAGGCTCATCCTGGTGGTGGGGGTGGAGCTGCAGGGCCGCGAGCAGATGATGATGGTGAGCCACTTGAAAATGTTGATGACTTTGCCGTGGCTTATTTGCGTTTGCGATTTGAAAAATTAGCAAAAATGGGGTTTGTAGGTGCCGCCCACGCCAAACTCGAGCCCCGTTACCAAGAGTGGCTGCAGCATAAAACTTTGAGTGAAAGTGCAAGAACTCACATCAAAAATATAGAAAAGATGGAGGGTCAGCAATACGATACGTTTAGGATGGCCAGACTTCAAAAGTGCTATGCAGTGGCATTCTTGATTCAGGCGGCTTTAAAAAATCCGATCAAAGATTATGACCGCAAGTACTTGGATTCATACAACACATGGATTAAGAAAAATTACATGCTGACCGTCCCTCAGATGGACACATTGAGAAAGATCTTTGCCAATTTGAAAGATCCATTGTTTTCCAGGGTGCAACTCACCAATTTCTAATTAACTACTGAACCCCTTCCTCCCGATTTAACCCTCTCATAGCCCCGACAATCGGGGCTATGTCGAATCTAGCTCATCTCTTCGCCGCACTGTCGGTCGAACTTAATCCCGAAAAGCTCAAAGAGCCAATCAAGCTTTTGCCAGCGGGTGAATTCCGTGCGAGCGATGGGCGGCCAGCTGAGTGCGCTGCTTGGGTTTTGGACGCAGCAAATGCAGCCGTATTGGTTGCGACAGCTGCCGCCAAAAAAACCAAAACAGTAGTCGATTACGAACATCAAACATTGCTCGCCGCCGAGAACGGAAAGCCCGCACCCGCTTCTGGCTGGTTTACCACGCTGGAATGGCGAGAAGGTGATGGCCTGTACACCGTTGTCGATTGGACTGCGGCAGCTGCTGCCGCGATAGAAGCCAAAGAATATCTCTATATTTCCCCAGTTTTCACTTACGGCAAAGATGGTCGCATTCAGCGACTGCTGCATGTTGCTTTGACCAATACGCCAGCGCTTGATGATCTTCCCGAGTTATCAGTCGCCGTACTTTCCCGCATGGCGTTTCTTTCTACTTCAACCCCAACCCAACCGGAGACTGACATGGATGAACTCCTCGAGCAGCTGCGCTGGTTACTTAATCTGCCCGTTGGAAGTACGGCAGAAGATGTAAAAGCGCAATTACAAAAATTAATGGATCAATTGAAAGGTGGCAATACAGCCGCTGCCAGTGTTGATCTGGCGGCATTGCTGGTTGAGCAGCAAACGAAGATTGCTGCCCTGTCCGCTAATCAAGCCGACCCAGCCAAGTTCGTGCCAATTGAAACCATGCGTGAGCTGCAAGGCCAACTGGCGGCACTGACGCTGCAAGTTCAACAAGGCGAAGTCGAAGAGCTGATTCAGGTTGCGCTGTCTGATGGCCGCCTGCTTGGCGCACAAGAGGCTTGGGCGCGTGATTTGGGTAAAACCAATCTGGCCGCGCTGAAGGGTTACTTGGATACCGCACCAGCTATTGCGGCACTTTCACGGCCACAAACCAAAGGCAACAGCCCTGATTCTATCCCCGCCAGTTCCGCTGGTTTTGTTGTGCCAGCGGGCTGCGAGGTGAATCAAGCTTCACTCTCATTGCACCAAGCCGCGCTGGAATATCAGCGCCTGAATGGTGTGCCTTATGAAACTGCCGTATCCATCGTGGAGAAACAGAAATGAGTCAGCAAGCTATTTCAGTGCTTGATTTGCCTTTGCAGGCTTCAGGTGCGGTGCAGGAATACCGTTGCGTTGGTTTTAACGGTGCGCAAGCCACTGTGGCCGGTCAGAAAATTCACGGCGTCGCTCGTCGCGGTGCTGCGAATGGCCAATGGTTTGAATCCACAGTGCTGGGTACCGCCGTGGCCGAAGCCGGTGGTGCGTTTGGCGCAGGCGTTGCACTCGTAACTGACGCAAATGGTCGCGTGATTGCAGCTACGGCCCTGGGCGCAACAGTTGGCACCTTGGCGGTCGCGGCTGGCGCTACGGCAGTGACATCTGCAGTGGCCAATGGTGCGGGTTCAGTTACGGGTACGCCAGCACTTGCTGGTTCAGATCTACCGCAGCACATCATCGGTTTTTCACTGCAAGCAGCAACTGGTGCAGGTGACTTTGTCGAAATTTTGGTGCGTTAACGACCGCTCGTTCAATTTTTAGGAGATACAAATGCCACAAACGAATGCCGGTGTACGGATTATTGATCCAATTCTCAGTACCGTTGCCCAAGGTTATGCCAACCAAGAATACGTCGGGATGAACTTGTTCCCAGGCGTACCGGTTTCGGCTTCCGGTGGTCAGATCTTGGAGTTTGGTCGCGAGGCCTTCCGTTTGTATTCATCAGCTCGCTCGCCTGGTTCTGGTACTCGTCGCGTGCAATACGGTTACTTGGGCCGCCCGTTTGCGCTGGAAAACCATAGCCTGGAAGGTATGGTGCCGCGTGAGCATCAGCGTGATGCGGCTCAAGTGCCTGGTATTGATCTGGGCAAAGGTGCCGTGAAAAAAACCATGAAGGCGCTGCAGTTGTCATTGGAAGTAGCCCAGGCAACCGTTGCAACTAACGCGGCCAATTATCCAGGGACAAACAAAGTTGCATTGGCTGGTGCGGCCAAATGGTCTGATCCAGGTTGCGACATTGTCGCAGGGGTCGATGTGGGTCGTGAGGCGATTCGCTCTCAGTGTGGCCTGTATCCAAACGTACTGGTGTTGTCACCTGTCGCATTTAACGCGGCCAAAAACAATCCGAAGATTGTGGCGCGTTTTCAGTACACCAGCGCGCAGTCCATTACGCCAGAAATGCTGGCAGGCATCTTCAACGTGAAAAAAGTGGTCGTGGGTGCGGCAGTGTATTGGACTGACGCCAACGTGGCCACGGACGTTTGGGGCAATAACGCGGTACTGGCGTATGTGCCAGAAGGCCAGCTCTCTGATGTGGATGAACCCTCTTATGGTTACACCTATACCATGGATGGCAATCCAGCTGCTGAGCCGCCGTATTACGACAACAACTCTAAGAGCTGGATTTATCCAGTGACCTATGAGCGCGTACCAGTCATCAGCGGGATTATCGCTGGTTATCTGATCCAAAACCCTGCGTAAGGAGTAGGCCATGTACCGCGTATTGCAACCAGTTTTGCATGGTGTTCGTGAAGGTGACGTGGTGGTTGAGCGTCGCTTTGAAGCAGGCGACTGGGCTGATTTTCCAGCCAAGGATGCCAAAGAGCTGTTGGCAATTGGTGCCATTGAGCAGGTGCCAGAACGTCCGGCAGATCGTGCCAATGAGGCTGCTGTGATAGAGGTGTCTGCACCGCAGGCCGGAAATGTTGCTGCCCCAGCGGAAACACCTAAAGCTGATGCGCCATCGGAAGCGCCTAAAGCCGACGAGGCTAAAGGTGGTGAAGAAAAAGCCAAGGCGTCAGACGCTGACAAGGCAGCTAAATAATGAGCTACGCCACTTTAACTGACATGGTATCGCGGTTCGGTGAGCGTGAAGTGATTGCGCTGACTGACCGTCACTATGCAGGAACGATTGATGATGGGGTGCTGTCAGGCGCGTTGGCCGAGGCTGCAACTGAAATCGACGCGCATCTGGCAGGTCGTTACAACACTCCATTGCAGCCCGTTCCTAGCTTGTTGGTTGGGGTGGCGTGCGATCTGGCTCGTTACCGCTTATGTGGTGCCGCTGTGGTGACGACGGAAGAAATCCGCAATCGCTACAAGGACGCAATCAAGCTGCTGGAAAAAATCTCCGAAGGCAAGCTGACCTTGGGTGGTATGCCTGCTGATGGTACTCCAGCCGCAACAACAAGCACGATTCGCTTTGTATCCGCAGGCTCGGTGTTTGGGCGGGATTCATTATGAGTACGCCAATCGCATTAGAGCAGATTGAGGAAGCGATACTGAATCGCTTGCGTCAAGGGCTTGGCCGACTCGCATTGTCAGTTGAAAGCTACGGCGGCGAACTGGATGAACTGACTGCGGATGTGGTTCGTTCTTTCCCTGCTGTTTGGGTGACATTCGGCGGTATCACAGAGTCGGCACCAACCAGCACAAGCAAGCAAATCGATAAAGTCACTGGCCAGTGGGTTGTGATGGTGGCAGCTCGTAATGTCACGACCCACAACGCCGCACGGCAAGGCTCAGCGGGTGAAGTTGGTGCTTACCAATTGGTGCGTGCAGTGCGCCGCTTGTTGCGACGGCAGGATTTAGGCATTGCCATTGATTATTTAAAGCCTGGTCGTGTACGCACGCTCTACAACACGCGAATTGCTAATCAGGCGATGTGTGTTTTTGCTTGCGAGTTTTCGACGGCGTGGCTGGAGCATGCGATGGACAACGGCGCATGGCCAATCGAAGGCAAGCCAGAAGATGCTGTCTTTAACCAGAGTCACGGAAAGAAAGACACAGAAGCGCCTGATCTGCTGCGTATCGGTGTTGATTATGACCTAACCCCTCCAGGTGACGGCAAGCCTGATGCCGCTGACCTTATTACTTTAAAGGAGTCACAACTATGAACGTGATTGCTGCACCAGGCTTGGAAGTGCCGATGGAAGAAAAACCGCGCGTCTTTATTACCGATGCGGCGGCGGTTGATGTACCCGAAACGATCTATTACCAGCGTCGTTTATTGGACGGCGACTTGTTACTGGCAACTGCATCTGCAGAAGCTCAGGGTGTTAAAACTACTCGCGCTGCAAGCGCAGATTAACGGGGGTAATCATGGCATCACGTGATATTCAGTTTGATGTTATCCCAGGCAGTATGCGAAAGCCTGGGAAGGTTTTTGAATTCAATTTGAAACTGGCGGTACGCTCGCTGCCTGGCAATCAGCAACGCTTGGTGATTGTTGGCCAGCGTTTGGCGGTTGGCCCAGTCGCAGCAGCAGCGCCGATTGATGTGTTCAGCGATGTCGAGTCTAGCACCTACTTTGGCCGTGGTTCTGTTATTGGCCAAATGGTGGCTGCCGCGCTGGATGCAAATCCTTATGTACAGCTCACCTGCGTCGCACTGGACGATGCACCAGCTGCAACTGCAGCAACAGCCACGATTACGATCACTGGCACCGCGACAGCGGCAGGTTCGTTAGGCGTCTTGATCGGCAACGTGCAAGTCAATGCGGCCATCAGTGTCGGCGATACGCCGACTATTGTGGCTACGGCGGTTAAGGCTGCGTGCGATGCCAATCCTGATTTGCCAATGTCGGCTTCAATCGCCGCTGGTGTCGTGACTATGACAGCGAAGAACAAAGGCACATTGGGAAATCAGATCAAGCTCTCAACAGTTCAACTCTTGGGTACTGGTATCACTGCGGCAACCTCTGCGGTGGCCGGTGGCACGCTTGACCCAGATATCAGCGTAGCGACGACGCCAATTTTTGCTGCAGGCCACAACATCATTTGCTCCAGCCTGAATGACAGTACCAACCTGACCAAGCTGCGGACTTATCTGGATAGCGTTGCTTCGCCAATGGAGCAGCGTGGTGCAATCGGTGTGTATGCGCTGGCCAGCACTCTGGCAGCAGCAACGACACTGGCCAACTCAATCAATAGTGGACGAATCACCGGTGCTTTATTGCCTGGCACGATCAGCTTGCCTTGGGAGGTCGCTGCGGCGTATGCCTCAGTCATCGCGGGCGAAGAAGATCCTGCGCGTCCGCTGAATTTGTTGCCATTGGTTGGGATTGCAGCACCACCGTTGGTTAACCGTCTTGGCCGTACCGAGCAGGAAAATGCGCTTTACAACGGTGTTTCTCCGCTGGAAGTTGGCCCGGGTGAGAAAGTGCAGATTGTCCGCGCTATTACGACCTACACCAAAGATCCGCAAGGTGTTGCTGATATTAGTCTGCTGGATTTAACGACCATTCGGACGTTGGATTATGTGCGTAAAGCATTCCGCGAGCGTTTCTCTTTGCGCTTCCCGCGTGAGAAAAAAACCAAGCGGGTTCTCAAGCAGATGTGGTCAGAAGCGTATGACTTACTGCTCAAGCTCCAAGAGCTGGAGGTCGTTGAAAATGTCGAGGCCAATAAGGACAAGCTGCTGGTGCAGGAAGATTTGCAAGATCCAAACCGCGCCAATATTCGTATTCCGTGTGATGTCGTGAATGGCTTGCATGTGATTGCGGGTGTGATTGATCTGTACCTCTAATCTAAGTCGGCCGAGCGCGTCTCGGCCAAGGAGCTGCAAATGGCTTTAGAAGAATACGTTGGCGCGATTGTGTTGGAAGTGGGCACAACAGAGGTCGAAGTGATCGACTTGTCCGTCACGGTTAAAACTGGCAAGAAAATCGTTAAAACCATGAACCGGACAGGTAAGCCGCGAGGTTTTACCAAAGGTGTACAAGAAATTGATTTGGATATTTCAGTGGTGATCCCACTTTCTGGTGATTTGGACTGGAAGTCAATTCAAGGCGCAAAAATCACCGTTTTCCCAGTTTCCGAAGGTGGCAAGCGTATGTCCTATCGTGATTGCGTGGTGACAGAAGTTGGTCATAAATACACCGTCGAAAATGAAGCGCACCGCTCGCTCAAAGTCGTCGCAATGGATGAGGTGGAAGAATAATGGCTGAAGTGACAAAAGACGCGAAATCGGGCGGCGAAACAAACTCAGGCCAAAGCCTCATCAAGCGCCTAATGTACGGCGTTGAGTTTGACGGCAAGCTGCACAGTGAGTTTGATCTGCGCTTGCCGACCATGGGTGACAATATTGCTGTGTTTCAGGCTCTGCCTGAAGCCAGCGGTATGGAAGTGCATGTCTCTGTGATTGCGCGCTGCTTGACCCGACTGGGTGAAATTCCAGTCGATGTATTAAGCAGTCCAGGGTGGTTGGCTGAGCGGCTGGTCGATGATGATTATGACCTACTGTCAGCTGCAATCTTGGAGGCTAAAAAAAAGCGCAAAGAGCAGAACAGCGCCTCCTTAGTCTCCGACGCGACTATCTAATGCTTCGCCAAGTCGGGTTTAGTGGCGCTGAAGTCTCCGAAATGTCGGAGGAAGAAGCCGCTACTTACCTGACTTTCTTGCGGCCAATTGTTGTGCCTGCAGCGCCGGAGCCTCCTCCTCCTCAAGCCGATGATGCTGGCGCAGACGGCGCGCCAGTCCGTCGAATCAAATCTCTACGGCGTAAGCCTGCTCAGCGGGGTTCATGATGTCCGGCAATATGCAAGTATCAATGACCATTAAGGCCAATGATCAAGCCTCTGCAGTTCTGAATCGCTCCAAGCAAGCAGCTGTCCAGGCGGCAGAACAGGCGGCACGCGCCAGCACTACTAGCCAATCAAAAGTACAAAGCGCTTACCGTAAAACAGCCGAAGTCTATAACCGGAGCGTGACTGAGCAAACGCGCCTGGCACAGCGAGCCGCTCAAGCACGCGAGCAACTGGGTATTCGGTCTGAAAATGCCATTCAACGCGAAATCAAAGCGACTGAAGATGCGTATACACGATTGGCACGGGCAAGCAGTTTAAGCGCGTCCGAGCAGGCACGGGCTTATAGCGCCATGACCAATAAAGTAAAAGCGCTACGGACGGAAATGAACGGTGTTGAACAGCAGCAAAAGCGCATGCGCCAAAATAGTGGCGGCTCTGGTTTGGTAGGCGCAGCTGCGATTGGCACTGGCGCGGCTATTTCCCGTGATGTGATGGCCACAAATTTGCGCTTTGAGCGCGATCTGCTGGAGATGAAGCAAACCGGTGAAATGTCAGCCGCAGAGAGCCTGGTTGCCCGTAATAAATCAATGCAGGTCGCAGGCAATCAAATGCAAATGCCGTCCGATGTTTTGACCGGCCTGCGTGCATTTACATCGGCAGGTGAGAAGTTTGATTTTGCGATTAACTCAATTGAAGAGTCTGCTCGAGCAGCTACAGCATATTACTCATCAGCAGAAGTGGTCGCCAAACTGGATGTCGATGCCAAGCAAAAACTGGGTATTGCACCAGACCAGCAAAAAGCCATGCACAACATGCTGCTCTACCATGGCCGCGCCGGACGCTATGAAGTTGGCGCGATGGCACAGGATGCACCTAAAACCTTTAACACCATGGCGAATGCTGGGTTTACGGGTATTCAGGCGGTCAATCTAACTGGCGCATTAACTCAGCAATTGATGAAATTGGCACCGGCGACGCAGCCGGCTGAAGTCGCCACGTTCATGGAACACTTCTTTGGTCACTTGACCCAAAAGCACTATGTCAAAGGCTTGGCCAGCAAGGGTATCAACATCAAGAAATACATGCCCAATGGTTATTTTGGTGGTGTTGATAAGAGTGGCAAGCCGATTGGCGGCGATGCTGCTGTGCGTGATTTGATGGCTTTCTTGCGCGAATTAAAGGCTAAGAAACTGGACGATCCATTCAAGCTGTCTGAGGCTGGTTTTCGCGATATGTACACCGGAAAAGCCGCTAAGCAGATGCTGACGAATGTGGATGCGCTTGAGTCGGAAATGAAGAACGGTGCCAATGCGGCTGACAAAGACTTGGTTGGCCAGGCGGTATCAGAAATCAAAGAAGCCAATTTCGGCAAAATCAAAGCGGCTGAAATTGAAGTTGAAAAGATGAAGCTGTCCGAAACTGCGACCAAGGGAACAGGATGGATTGCTGAGCATATCCCATTGCTCGCCGCTGAAAATCCATTGTCTGCAGGTGTTGTTGGCGGCGGGATGTTGGCGAGTGCCGGTGCAGCATGGAAGTTCTTCGGGCGTGGCGGCGGCGGAGCGGCAGCGGCTGAAGATGCTGCTGGGCCATTGGCTCAGCGTGCTTCGTCATTGGCCAGCTTTGCAAAAATGCTTGGCCCAATGCTGGCAATCAATAGCATTGCCACGATGGGTTCTGATGCTGAAAACGATGAAGTATTGAATGGCGATGCAAAGTGGAAAAAGCTTCGTTCTCAATATTCGCAGCAAGACATTGATGCGGCCAGGCAGAAGTACCAGCCTTGGTACCAGTTTGGCTCTGGCTACGCTTCTGAAAATGAGCAGTGGCTGAAGCAATACAAAGCTCAGCCTGCGCCAACGACACAGCAAGATGCTGAACGGATGCTGCAGTACGCGGATAAATTCAATTCAGCCGCCGACAAAATGATATTGGCTGCAGATCGGTTGGCCAATCCTGCTCCGATTGATGTACGGGTGCAGGGTGGCGATATCGTCGCTCAGATGAATCAATGGCACATCACACGGGCAGGGAGAGGCTAATGGGAGGCGATGCAAGTGGCTTGGAAAGATAATCTGCTGGATGGCCGTTATCGGAATGTTGCGCTGGAAGTCATTTCTTGCGAAGAAAGTGGCGGCCATGATGTAGCTAGGCACGCCTACCCATACCGCCCAGGTATTGAAGCTGAGGATTTGGGCTTAAAGGAGCGAACCTTTCATTTTTCGGTTGCCTTTTGGGGGGATGACTACGAAACACCGCTGATGGCGCTAACTAAAGCATTGTCAATGGAAGGCATTGGTGAGTTGGTGCATCCAGTGTGGGGCAGCATTTGGGTGCAGCCTACGGATTGGAGTTCAGTTTTTCAGGCCGAAGATCCTGATTATGTTGCCATCAAGATTACGTTCGTAGAGGCAGCTAAGCCGACTGAGCTATTCATTCGACAAACTCCAACACTGGTTGCCGAGGCGGCATTGATCGCTGATGAGCCTGTGCTCGAGCACGCAACCAATGCGCTGGATTCGTCGATCGACAAATTAAAATCATCGCTGCCGCTGGATCAATTGAATGCCATGTCAAGCCTGATGAATGACACTTTGGGCGGTATCCAGGGCGAAATTACCGGAGCCATTCGCACAGTACAAAATGCGATTGATGCGCCTCGTGCCTGGGCAGGCGAAATGCTGGATAGTGTTTATGGCGTTGTTTCGCCATTGCGCCTTAATCCCAGCAATCTATTTGGTGGCTGGCGTAATTTGCTCAGCGATGCTCAGCGCATTGGCCGAATGCCAAAGCAAATTAAAACCGGTTCGCTTTCATCTAATACAGGTGCGAGTGTGCCGGTCAATACGGCCTCCATTACGGCTCATCCACGTGATGTTCAAACGGTTCAGCGTTTTGTCCAGGCGGGCAGTGCTGCGGCCTTGGCCAGTAGTGCCGCAACAGTGTTGGTGGCCGAGGCCAAAGCGCCTACTTTAACGCCGCCACAGATTGAGCAAATGGTGGGTGATGTGCGCAGTGAAATTATGAATGCGGTTGAGGCACTGCAAAACGATACCGAGGCCAATACGGTTGCAAGTGAAGAAGCCGGAGAGCGATTGCTGCAATATCGACCAGTGGTTGAAGCGCTCAAGACGCTGGCATTGGCGGTGCAGGATGCTGGCCGGGCAGTGCTGTTGCGTCGGCCACCGTTAATTAATCGCGAAGTGCCATTCCCCGCCAATCTGCGCTTGCTGGCTCATCACTGGTATGGCGATCACAGTCGTGCTGAAGAGCTGATGCGCCTAAACCCACAAATTCGTAATCCAAACGATATTCATACTGCTGAGGTGCTTCGTGCCTACGCCAAATAATGTACAGGCCGAGCGCCTTACTTTGCTGATTGATGGCAAGGCGCACGATGACTGGGATCGTTATGAGGTCGATAGCGACTTATTTATTCCTGCTGATGCTTGGAGCCTGGAGCTGGGGATTGGTACTGGCCAGCAAGTGCCAAAAATCATTAGTGGCACGCCGATCCGCTTAATGTTGGGTGATGATGTGGTGATGTCCGGTGCGCTGGATACACGTGATCATAGTGTTCATCCAACTTCTCATACCTTGAGTCTACGAGGTCGCGATGGCGCTGGCCAACTGGTTGACAGCTCCGCGCCGGTATTTGCCAGTAAGCAAAATACCCTTTCAGAAATCGTTAATAGCATTGTGAGGCCGCTAGGGATTCGCAAAGTTCGCGTGCTGGATAAAGGCGCTCGGCAAGATAAGGTGAATGTTGAGCCTGGCGATATGGCATGGGATGCACTGCAGCACGCCGCAGAAGCGGCGGGCCTGTGGCCGTGGTTTGATCCCGATGGCACCTTGGTGGTGGGTGGCCCTGACTATAAAACGCCAGAAGTGGGTACTTTGGTGCTTGGCCCTGCAACGGGTAACGAAATGTCAGTTGAGAGCCTGCAAGAAGTGACCGATTTGCAGCGTCGTTTTTCTGAGATCACTGTACTTGGCCAGGCACATGGCAGTGATGGCGAAGGCCAGCATGCCATTAAAGTCACGGTCAAAGATCCAAGCATGACGATCTACCGTCCCAAAATCGTGATCGATCACGAGGCCAATAATCGCACCACAGCCCAGTCACGGGGGCGCAAGCTGTTGGCTGATTCGCGATTGAATGCTTATCTGGTGGCCATTTCACTAAAAGGCCATCGTGCGCCGAATGGTAAGCCTTGGCAGCCTGGTATGCGGGTACGCGTCCGCTCCGCTGTGCATGGCATTGATGCGGTGCTGTTTTGTACTGCACGCAAATTCAAAGGTGGCCGTGGCCAGCCCTCGCTAACGCTATTAACGCTAAGAGAAGATGGTGTATGGGTATTAGATGCGCACCCACATCAGCGTAAACATCGGCGCGGTAAAAACTATTCTGGTGATGTGCTTGAAACGGATGACAAATAATGTGGACGCAAATTGATCAGCGGATTAAACGCGCACTAAATGGTATCCGGTTGGCTTTTCGTGGTCGGGTTACGACAGTGAAAAATACTGGGCCGGTGCAACTGGTGAGCGGTCAAGGCTTGGCAGGCGAACCCATACTGGATGCTGAATTATTTCAGCAGTTTGGTTTATGCACCGTGCCACCTGAAGGTTCAATGTTGATCGCCCTCCCTGTTGGTGGGAAAAGTAGCCACAGCATTATTGTGGCGACTGAACACGGCAACTACCGCCTC
The DNA here is from genome assembly GCF_000799095.1 of Chitinibacter sp. ZOR0017. NCBI lineage: Bacteria > Pseudomonadati > Pseudomonadota > Betaproteobacteria > Neisseriales > Chitinibacteraceae > Chitinibacter > Chitinibacter sp. ZOR0017. The sequence continues at coordinate 113,741 of NZ_JTLG01000044.1, forward strand.
AAAATTCTGAAGTCTGGCGAGGCCGCGCTGTATAGCCAGGACGGCGCTTATGTCGCAGTGCGTCGGGGGCGAGTTGTTGAGTCGGTTTGTGACGACTTTATTGTCACAGCGAAGAATAGCGTCCAGTTCAAAACGCCGAAGGTCGAAACTACAGGCTTGATTAATGCAGCCCTAGATATTACTGACAAGGTGGGATCTGGCGGCAAAAGCATGGCAGCGATGCGCTCAAGTTATAACGATCACGATCACAGAGAGAACAATCAGGCAGGCGGCAATACCAGCAAGCCAAATCAGCAAGTTTAACCAGCCCTTTTTGCATCCCACTGAACCCCATCCCCCCAGATGGGGTTTTTCTTTTGCCTCATGCTCTGGGGTATGGAGCCTTTACTTAATCCCACCACTGGCGGTTACACCGGCCAGCGCGCCAAGTCGCTGGAAAACGCCGTTTATCTTCGCCTGATGACGCCGCTTGGCTCGTATTGGGCTAATCCGTTGCTGGGTTCGCGCCTGCATGAATTGGCGCGTGAGAAAGACGTTTCCCGTGTTGGGCTGCTGGCCAAACAGTACGCCGAGCAAGCACTGGCTACGCTGATGCCGACCGAAGCGCAAAGCATTGAAGTGACTGCCCAGCAACCGCATAACGGTTGGCTCTTGCTTGAGATTAAGGCCGTGGCCGTCGATGGCCAAGAACATGTTTATCAACATCCAGTTGCAGTGAGGGGTTGATGTGAGTTTCACGCCGCTAAACTTTGACGCTATCTACGCCAACCTGATGCGTGACATTAACAATCTGGCTGACGATGCTCGGATTGCAGGTGATTCGGATTGGGCGATTCGTGCGGCCTCTGTCGCGTCGGCGGTAGAGGGTTTGTATCAGCATCAGGTCTGGATCAAAAAGCAGATTTTTCCTGATGATGCGGATAAAGAATATCTGGAAAAGCATTGCGCTCTGCGCAAAATCTTTCGCAAGGATGCCGTGCCAGCTGGTGGCAATATCACGGTTTCAGGTGTCGCAAATACGCCATTTAACGCAGGGTTAACGCTGGTTAATCGGGATGGCCGCGTGTATGTCACCACGGCGGCGGCTGTGCTGGATGGCAATGGTAGCGCGCTCGTTGCGGTACAAGCCTTGGTCGCCGGTGAAGCCGGTGATCTCGTTGCTGGTGAGGCGCTGACTTTTCAAGCGCCGCCCAATGGCATCACAACTGCTGTGAGCGCCGGTATCACCGGTGGGCTTGATCAAGAGTTGGATGCCAATCTGCTTGGCCGCCTGCTTGATCGGATTCAGCATCCACCTGCTGGTGGCAATAAATATGACTTCCGTCGCTGGGCTTTGGAAGTGCCAGGCGTGACAGCGGCTTATGTTTACCCTCTACGTCGTGGCGAAGGTACGGTTGATGTGGTGATTACTGCAGGCAGTCAGTTGCCTGCGCCTTCGGTGATTGCGGCAGCGCAAGCGCATGTTGAAGATGTTCGTCCAGTCACAGCAAAAGGTGCTTTGGTACTGGCTCCGACGCTTCGCACTGTCGCCATCACCGCCAGCGTCCGTGCCGCAGCGGGTTATTCCTTGGCCACATTGCAAACTGCGTTGCAGTCCGTGGTTGATAACTACTTTTTAACGCTCGCGCCTGGTGATTCAGTCATCGCCAATAAACTGTCTGGTCTGCTCAATGCGGTGCCAGGCGTGGCCGATTGCCAGCTGACCGCGCCGAGTGCCAACGTGGTGCCGGTCATTGATGCCAATAAAGTCGAATGGCTGCGTGCTGGTGTCGTGGCCTTTGGGGCAATGTGATGAATCACGCTGAATTGCTCGCCCGATTGTTGCCACCTGTCAGCTACGACCCCAATGAGCCGCGTCTCAGTACTGAGTTGGGGCGCGAAGGTAAAGCGCTAGATCGCGCCTTGGAAGATGCCAATAAGGTACTCGGCGCGGTCACACCCTATGCCGCCTTCAGCATGATTGCCGATTGGGAACGGGTTTGTGGCTTGGTGCCTGCTGCCGGTGCTAGCTATCAAATGCGCGTTGATGCCGTCGTGGCCAAGCTCAATGAGACCGGTGGCCTGTCTATCCAGTACTTCACCCAGCTGGCCGGAGCGATGGGATATACCGTGCAGATTACCGAGCCGCAACCGTTTCGCGCCGGTGTGAATCGTTGCGGTGAGCGGATCGCCTATCCCGACATCATTTATTGCTGGTTCGTCACCGTAACGACGAACTTGAGCCAGAGCTATCAATTCCGCGTGGGTACGTCGCTTGCCGGTGAGCGCTTGCTGCAATTTGGCGATCCGCAACTTGAAACCATTTTTAACGAACTGAAGCCTGCGTGGACGCGGGCGCAGTTCTTCTATCCGTGAGGGTTAAATGTTACCGATTCAAACCCCTGATAATTTATTTCATGCAGGAACACCTGGTGGTGAGTTGGGCACGATTGTTACTGATACTTGGCTCAACAGCGTGCAGGGCGAACTGCTGGCGGTATTCGCTGCGGCAGGTATTGCCCCAGCAGCAGCGAACAATCAATTACTGGCGGCAATTCAGGCGCTTGCCCCCTCGTTTTCTGATCAGACAGGGGTTTTGTCAGTAAATGGCTGGTTTCAGATCCCAATCAAAGTGGCAGGCGTAAAGCGCAATTTGATTGTCAATTATATCCAAGGGAAAAGTTTCGCTTCTTCAGGGGCAGTTACGGATGTGACCACATTGCCGATTACATTTCCAAATGTTCGCTTGGCCACGGTTATTGGACATTTCAACAATGGGGCGGCGACAGAGGCTCCAGTGGTAATGCGTAGCGCGGGCACTACTTTGTCGCAGACGACAGTGTATTGCGCCAATGCGGTGGCAACCGCTACCGGTTATTCATACATTGCGATTGGTTATTGAGGGGGGGACATGGAGATTAAGTATTCAGCCAAAACGGGTGGTTTTTATTATGTCGGCGTGAATTTGGATATTCCCGCTGATGCGGTAGATGTTACTCCTGCTGAGAAAGAGCGCCTTCTGCAGCTTGAGTTATCAGGAAAGATCATTCGGCCAAATAAAGATGGTTATCCCGAGGCGGTTGATCCACCGCCGATGACCATTGAACAGGAGAAACTGATTTATTCCCGCGCTGTTCAGGAGCGTCTGGATTCGGTTGCCGTCGAGCATGGGTATGACGACATCAAGACGGCGGTGTCTTATGCCGAAGAGCCTGCCGTCCCGAAGTTTCAGCATGATGGCAAGGCGTTTCGTGCTTGGCGCTCGTTGGTGTGGGCGTATGTGTATGAGCAGCTCGATTTGGTTCTGTCCGGCAAGCGGCAGAAGCCAACTGTTGAGCAATTGCTTATTGAGTTGCCAGTTTTAACGGGGCTCTAGGATGTATTTGATCTTATCTTTTTTGATGGTTTGGTTGTTGCTGGTGATGATTGATGTGGCCGGCTTGGCGCGTATTTGTCAGTGGCCTTTCTTGGTGGCTCTCAGTCTGCTCTTTACCACCTTTGCAATATTAGTCGCACCGATCATTGCTTTGTTTGTGCAGCCCAACGGCTATCTACCGCGCTGGCTGTGGTGGTTTCAAACGCCTGATAGCAAGATGGATGGTTGTCATGGGGATGCGAATTTCTGCGCTACCCACGCGCCAGGCTGGTGGACTTATGTGCTGTGGCAATGGCGCAATCCTGCGTGTGGGTTTTCCAGCTGGCTGGGCTGCCGTTTTGATAATCCACGTTTCCGTTGGTTTGGTAATCCACGTTCCAGCCGCACGCCAATGTATGTACAGGGCTGGTACTTGATCTGGCTGACCGATGATCAGGGTCGTCATGCCTTTGAGTTTAGCGCGGCATGGCCTTCTTTGTTCGGGCGCTGCTGGAATATCCGTATTGGCTGGAAATTGGCCAATCTACTGCGAGACCCAACTGAGAACATCATGATCTGCCACCGCATCAACCCCTTGGCGGAGCGTGGACATGCGTCGGCAACTTGATTTTGTAGTGCCCTAACTCGGCAGAAGCGCCAAGCCAAAACGAGCGCAATCAACCGTGGAGTATATATATGTAAATTGCTGGCCTGCCTGTGGCCTAGTAATGGGCGATCTGAACAGCGACCGAGTGGGTGCGTCAACATCCACTCGGACAGCTGACTAGCAGGATATGCTGCAAGCCAACCCAAGGCTGCTACTTTTGCGCAAAAGTGTGAGCAGTTTAGCGGGATATTTGTCACTTACAAAGTGCTTGCCATGATTAACTCTATCCGTTGCGGCCAGTGTGACCGCAAATTGGCCGAAGGCCGCTATCTTGAACTCAGTATTAAATGCCCTCGCTGTGGCAATCTGAATCAATATCAATCTATCTCAGAGCGCCATCGAGCGCCGAACCAAGGAAAGCACGATGGAAGCGTCCCCCATCATTCCGTGGCTAGGCGGCAAGCGCCGAATAGCTGATTTGATTATCCCTTTGTTCCCCAAGCATGACTGCTATGTTGAGCTGTTTTGCGGTGGGGCTGCCTTATACTTCCTGCGCCACGTGCCTGCCAAAACGGAAGTGCTTAACGATGTGAATGGCGACCTGATTAATCTCTATCGCGTTGTCCAGCACCACATGGAAGAGTTTGTACGCCAGTTCAAGTGGGCGATCAGCAGCCGCCAAATCTTCAAGTGGCACCAGATGACACGCGTTGAAACTCTGACCGATATCCAGCGTGCCGCTCGTTTCTATTACCTGCAGCAACATGCCTTTGGCGGCAAGGTGCAAGGGCAATCATTTGGCACAGCTACAACGGGCAGCCCAATCAATCTATGCCGGATCGAAGAAAACCTCAGCGCTGCCCATTTGCGCCTAGCCGGTACTTACGTTGAGAATCTGAGCTGGCTGGAATGCCTGAAGAAATACGACCGCCCTCACACCTTCTTCTATGCCGACCCGCCGTACTGGCAAACCGAAGGCTACGGTGTGCCATTCGAGTGGGAGCAATACGAGCTGCTGGCCGAGGCGATGCGCACCTGCAAGGGCAAGATGATAATCAGTATTAACGATCACCCCGACATTCGTGCCTGCTTCGCGGAGTTCCACATGGAGGAACTGGGTATTAAATACAGCGTAGCCAATACCCATGGCGCACCGGAAACCAGCAAGGAGCTAGTTATTACCAACTGGGTGCCAGATGCGCTGGGAGGGCTTTTTTAACGCTTATAAAGCAAAGCCCCGCAACAGCGGGGCTTGTGACAATTGTTGTGCAATTTGTGCGGGCTGGCCTGTGCCAATTATTTTGCAAATTCGTGCCAAAATGCGCGCCGCGCTACAGGGCGGGTTGGGTTTATCAACCCGTGCTGATCTGTAATTTGGATTTTCGCCATATTGGCGGGTTACGCCTGCGGCTAACCTGCCCTACATTTTGTGGTCTTTTGCGCCGTTGGCGCGATGTTTTAATGCGCGTTCCGCCGCGCAGACGGGAAGGGATATTTGCTTCGCCAAATACCCCTTCACCCCAAAGGCGACCCGGGCGAAAAGCGCTCCGCGCTGCCCTTGCTTCGTCGTGAGCCAAACGATAAAGCCGTTCGTCTCCC